>NZ_CP110009.1:3729933-4055338 GCF_025947305.1 Flavobacterium sp. N3904 | reverse complement strand
AGCGAACCACTCGGCCTACTGCAGTTTCGCTTAGTCCATTTTCGTAAACATCGGCAGTATCAATAAAATTGACACCGTTATCAATGGCGGTGTTAATCAATTCATCTGCGGTTTTGTCATTAAAGGGAGAACCCCATTTCCCGCCCACTTGCCAAGTACCAAGTGCAATTTCTGAAATGTTGAAATTGGTTTTTCCTAGTTTACGATAATTCATTTATTATTTTTTTAAGTTTCTGAGTTTCTAAGACTCTAAGATGCGAAGTTTTTTAAAGTTTTCAAAATCTTAGAAACTTAGTATCTTAGCATCTTTATCAATCAAACAAATCCGAAGACAAATAACGGTCTCCGCGGTCACAGATAATGGCTACTACCACACCAGATTCCAATTGATTGGCAATTTTAACAGCAACGGCCACCGATCCACCACTGCTCATTCCTGCAAATACACCTTCTTCCTGCGCTAATCTTTTGGTCATTTCACGAGCTTCTTTTTCGCTGACATCAACAGTCACATCTACTTTTGAGGCATCAAAAATCTTAGGTAAATATTCCTGTGGCCATTTTCGAATACCCGGAATTTGAGATCCCTCGCTGGGTTGTGCACCAACGATTTGAATATTTGGATTCTTTTCTTTCAAGTATGTTGAGGTACCTATAATGGTTCCCGTTGTTCCCATTGCCGATACAAAATGGGTTACAGTCCCATCAGTGTCATTCCATATTTCAGGTCCCGTGGTTTTGTAATGCGCTTTCCAGTTGTCGTCATTCGCAAACTGATTCAGCATTATATAACCACCTTCGGTTACTTTTTTATCGGCATAATCTCTGGAGCCTATTATTCCTAAACTGGCAGGAGTTTGAATAACCGTTGCGCCATAAGCCTGCATGGTCTGTGTTCGCTCAATAGTGGAGTCTTCGGGTAAAACCAATTCGATTTCTATGTTGAATAATTGCGCTATCATGGCCAATGCAATTCCGGTATTGCCACTTGTAGCTTCAATTAATTTGTCTCCTTTTTTAATATCTCCTCTTTCAACAGCAGAGGCGATCATATTGTAAGCGGCACGGTCTTTTACACTTCCTCCAGGATTATCTCCTTCGAGTTTCAATAAGAGTTTTACGTTTTTGTTTTTAATTAAACGGGTTGTTTCTACCAAAGGCGTATTCCCGATTAATTCTACTAATTTATAGGTTCTCATTTTTCTTTTTCTCTTTTATTTTAACTTCTGTTGTAGTAGTATTCAATACTATTGAATCCGCTGGAATCGATTTGGTTACCCATGAATTTCCGCCTACAACACTATTTTTGCCAATAACTGTGGTTCCTCCTAAGATGGTTGCATTGGCATAAATACAAACATTTTTTTCTACGGTAGGATGCCTTTTTGAGTTTTTCATGTCTTTACTCACACTCAATGCGCCCAAAGTTACCCCTTGGTATATTTTTACATGCTTTTCGATAACAGTGGTTTCCCCAATTACAATTCCGGTAGCGTGATCGATAAAGAAAGGTGAAGCAATAGTAGCTCCGGCGTGTATATCAGTACCAGTAATGCGATGGGCATATTCGCTCATTAGTCTCGAAAAAAGCATTAAATCCAAAAGATATAATTCGTGGCTTAATCTATAAATTGCTATGGCATAAAACCCTGGATAAGCAAGATAAATTTCTTCAATACCATTAGATGCGGGGTCATTTTCTAAGATGTAAAATGCATCTTTATTTAAACTTTCGAGTACCGATGGAAGTTTTTCTAAAAATTTATCCCAAGCAGAATCACACGAATCATGTGCTTTTTTGCAGGCAATAGAAGCTATTTCTTTGAATTGTTTTTCTAACTCATCAATACTTTCGTCTAGTGGTGCATTAGAATCAAATAAAGTGTAAAATAGTTTTTCGGTAAAGGCTTCGGTTTTGGTCTTTATGCTATAATTGATAGTAAAATGACTTTTTGAAGTGCTAATATTTTGAACAATCAGATCTTTGGTCATGATTATGAAATTGAGTTGTTATTTTGAAAGGATAAAAGTAAGGCGTTTTTCAGAAAAAATAACAATGATTAACTAAAGAATTAGGTTAATAACCATTGAGACAATTGGGTTTGAAAGGATATAACAGAATTGTTGTTTTTTGGGAATTATATCACATAAATTATAAATTGCAAATGATTGTTTCTGTGATATGCTCCATAATATGATACCCTTCTTTATTAGGGTGCGCACCATCTTCGGAATAAATAGATTTTAATCCTTTTCGATCATCCACCATATCCGAATAATAATCAGCATAGGCGATGTTATTTTCGTTAGCATATTTTACAATCATTTCATTTAAAGTTTCAATTTTATCAGCGGGTTCGATTCCACGTTTCCATGGGTAATCATAAGCAGGAAGTACGGAGCATAGTACCACTTTTATGTTATTTGCTTTGGCCAATTCGCACATTGAAATAAGATTTCCCAGAATCGTTTCGAGTGTTGTTGGCCCTGTATTTCCTGCAATATCATTGGTTCCCGCCAAAATCATAACAATTTTTGGTTTTAGCTCAATAACATCTGGTCTAAAACGAACGAGCATTTGGGAAGTGGTTTGCCCATTAATTCCTCTATTGATGTATGTTTTACCAATAAAAAATTCGGGGTGAATTGTTCCCCAACCCGCTATAATGGAATCGCCAAAAAGCACAATTCGTTTTTCTCCTAAAGTTGGAGGAGCAAATTGCTTATTTTCGTCTTTGTATTTGTTTAAGTAAGCCCAATCGGGAGCTTTTATTTTTCCTTCCATAATAGTTTGTTCCAATAATAAAGCGTATCGAATTTTTAATAAATACTTTATCTGATTAGTTTTTTAAGCGCTTATATTTTTCAGTGATTATTCTGTCAACGCCTAGTTTTTCTACTCTTTCAACACCTTGTTGTGTAAGTGTATCATTTTTGATGGAAATTTTAAATTCAAATTTATTATTCTCCCATTGTCTGTTAGAGAAATACTCTAAATATTCGGTGTAACTATCGTTGACCAAAGTGTATTTTCCTGCTCCAGCAGCAAACTTTGGATTGGCTTCTTTTCCCATCGTCAAGTCATGTTGAAAAAAAGCAAAATGATCTGGATTGATGATTTTTATCATTTTTCCTTTTGGGTCAAAAGTTGAAAAAGTGGAATCTTTTTGAGTAGTTGTTGCTGAAATGAGTTCCCAAGTTCCAATAATTGGCAAATCGCTTCGACTGGTTTTATTTTGGTTAACACTACAGGAGTAACTGATTATTGTAATAAATAATAAAGAAAGTTTGATTTTCATTTTTAGGCTTTAGTTGTTGAAAATAAAAAAAATCTAAAATACAATTAATTTCGCATTTAGATTTCTTTAAAATCAAAACAATGATATAAAATATGTAAATTAGTAAGGTATTCTTGATGACGAATTCCTTAAAGAGGGTTTGTGTCTTTTTTTAATAATTTTAAAATCGAAGAATGAACAATAAAAGTGTATTGAGAAAAAGAATCACTCATTTTTGGAAATTATTAGGGCCAGGACTCGTAACAGGGGCCAGTGATGACGATCCTTCGGGAATTGCGACTTACTCTCAAGCGGGTGCGGCTTATGGACTCACAACTTTATGGACTTCGATCGTTGCTTTCCCTTTGATGGCAGCCATACAGCAAATGTGTGCGAGGATTGGTTTGGTAACCAGTCAGGGTTTAACGGGAACTTTAAAGAAAAGTTACCCAAGACCCATATTATATTTGATGCTTTTGTTTAGTTTTCCCGCTATCATTATGAATATTGGTGCCGACATTGCTGGTATGGGAGCTGTCGGCAACTTGCTCTTTCCTTCTGTTGATGCGTCTTTTTTTAGCGTCTTTTTTACGATTTTACTTTTGGGGCTCATTATCTATTTGCCTTACCAAAAAATTGCTTCTGTGCTTAAATATTTATGTATCGTAATGTTGGTTTATTTTATAGTTCCCTTTTTGTACAAACAAGATTTTATGGCTATTATGAAAGCGACTTTTGTTCCAACAATTCAATGGAATAGAGATTTTATCGCAATCCTGGTAGGTATTTTGGGAACAACTATTTCGCCGTATCTATTTTTCTGGCAAGCTTCGGTTGAGGTTGAGGAAATGAAACATAAGAGAAAACATTTGATGGTGAATAAAAAAATCATCCATGAAATGAAGCAGGATGTCGATTTTGGAATGACTTTCTCTGGATTGGTGATGTATTTTATAATTCTAACGACGGGTACGGTTTTATTCAACGGCGGAGTTCATCAAATTGAAACAGTAGAGCAAGCTGCACAAGCTTTAAAACCTTTGGCTGGAAATATGGCTTACCTGCTTTTTGCAATAGGTGTTATAGGGACGGGACTTATTGCTATTCCGGTATTGAGTGGTTCTCTTTCATATATTTTTACCGAAACCTTTGGTTGGGAAGAAGGGTTGGATAAAAAATTTCATGAAGCAAAAGGATTTTACATCATTATTGCGATATCATTATTACTTGGTTTATCACTTAATTATATTGGAATTTCGCCTGTCAAAGCATTGATTTACACAGCAATTTTGTATGGATTAACAGCTCCTGTTTTGATAGCTATCATTTTGCATGTCTCCAATAATAAAAAAATTATGGGTGAATTTGTAAATGGTTGGCTGGCTAATGTTCTGGGATTTATTGCTTTGATTATAATGACTTTGGCTGCTGGGCTATTACTATATCTTCAATTTGTAAGCAATTAGAAATTTATTTCTTTGTTGCCATAGATGGTTCTGGATTGTCTTTTTCTAGTTCCATAGAATAAAATACACGAGTAATTCTCCAAGATCTGTTTTTGTAGATTAATCCCCAAGTTTCTTTGCCCCAATTTATTTTTTTTTCTTCTTTCCAATAGCTGTAGTCAAAATCGATTGTAGCCGAATAATCATCTTGTTTGTAGATAATTGTACTCGTTTTTTTTTCGGTAAATCCGTTTTTTGTTATTGCTCTAAAGTATTTTTTGTAATCTTCATTATAGTAATCGGCTTTGATTTTATTCTTTTTCTGAATCAAGCCATCCTGTGGGTTTTTATTGTAAATGCGAACAAAAGGAATCGGATTCTCATTAAAAAGATTAAAATAGGCAAGACTGTCTTTTTTGATTAATGAATTAGTATAGGTTTCCAGAACTTCTTTTAATTGTGATTCGCTTACCAATTCGTTTTTAATTTCTTGGGCATTACTTTTGTTAGAATATAAAGTTGTAATTAAAAAGAGCAGTATAATTTTTTTCATTTTAAATTTTAGTTTTAAAACATAAAAGTAGTTAACTTGACTAGAAGACTCTTTTCAAAAGTACTTATTTCTATTAACATCTTATAGCATCTTAAACTATTATTTGCTGAATTTAATTGAAAGTTTTCATGTAGAAAAGAATTCTCTGTAACCAGCTTTGTTCTCTAAATTCGTTTTTTGGTTTTCCAATGAAAAGCCCAAATAAAAAAACCGACTTGCTCTCACAAATCGGTGGGTTGTTTATTGGAAAGCTAATTTTATTCAAATAGACCTTCAATGCTCAAATAACGTTCTCCAGTGTCATAACAAAAAGTAAGTATTTTGGAATCGGAAGGAATCTCTTTAAGTTTTTTGGCAACAGCAGCCAATGATGCACCGGATGAAATTCCTAGAAGAATACCTTCTTCTTTAGCGGCTCTTTGAGAATATTCAAATGCTTCATCTTTGCTTACTTGTATCACTCCATCAAGAATTTCAGTATGTAAATTGGCTGGAATAAATCCGGCTCCAATGCCTTGAATAGGGTGAGGGGAGGGTGCTCCACCACTAATAACTGGAGAAGCTTCAGGCTCTACAGCAAAAACTTTTAGATTTGGAAATTGTTGTTTTAGTATTTCGGCACAACCAGTGATATGGCCACCAGTTCCAACTCCTGTAATGAGATAATCCAAGCCATTTGGAAAAGCTTTTATGATTTCCTGTGCAGTAGTGGTTTTGTGAATTTCGATATTTGCAGGGTTTTCAAATTGTAGCGGTGACCAAGACTGAGCAATTTCGGATGTCAATTCTTGGGCTTTTTCTAAGGCTCCTTTCATTCCTTTTTCGCGAGGAGTAAGAACAAATTCGGCGCCATAAATACTCATCAATCGGCGTCTTTCTACAGACATGGATTCTGGCATCACCAAGATTAGTCGATAGCCTTTTACTGCGGCAACCATAGCAAGTCCAATTCCTGTGTTTCCAGAAGTAGCTTCGATTATGGTACTTCCTTTTTGCAACAATCCTTTTTGCTCTGCATCTTCTATCATAGACAAAGCAATTCTGTCTTTGATGCTGGCCCCTGGATTTGTTTTTTCTAGTTTTACCCAAACATTCGCATCGGTTCCAAATAATTTATTGATTTTTACATGAGGCGTATTACCAATAGTTTCTAATATGTTGTTGTGTACCATGACTTGTAAATTTTATTCGAGTAAATATAAGATAGAAAATGTTATTTTCAAAATTATATAATATATTAATTCTATAAAAATTATAGAGATATACTTATAATAAAACCCCGATTTGAAATAATTCCTATCGGGGTGTCATTTGTTTATGTGTTTATAATGTTATGTGATTAAATTTCAATGTGATGACTTTCAAAAAAAAAACTTTTTTACAAGTGAATCACTTCTCCATAAGCATCAGCAACAGCTTCCATAACTGCTTCACTCATTGTTGGGTGAGGGTGAATCGATTTTAAGATTTCGTGTCCAGTAGTTTCCAGTTTACGAGCAACAACTGCTTCTGCAATCATATCGGTAACACCAGCTCCAATCATGTGACATCCTAACCACTCGCCATATTTTGCGTCAAAAATTACTTTTACAAAACCATCTGGAGTTCCAGCAGCTTTGGCTTTTCCTGAAGCAGAGAATGGGAATTTACCAATTTTTAATTCGTATCCTTTTTCTTTAGCTTGTTTTTCAGTCAAACCTACAGATGCAATTTCTGGTGTAGCATAGGTACATCCAGGAACGTTTCCGTAATCGATAGGGTCTACATGCAATCCTGCAATTTTCTCCACACAATTGATTCCTTCAGCAGAAGCTACGTGAGCCAATGCTTGCCCTGGAGTTACGTCACCAATGGCATAGTATCCTGGGATATTAGTTTGGTTGTAAGCGTTTACCAAGATTTTATCTTTATCAACAGCGATTCCAACTTCTTCTAATCCGATGTTTTCGATGTTAGTTTTGATTCCAACAGCAGACAATAAAATGTCCGCTTCAAGAACTTCTTCACCTTTAGCCGTTTTAACAAATGCTTTTACTCCTGCGCCAGCTGTATCAATTCTTTCAACAGATGAGTTGGTCATAATTTTGATTCCTGCTTTTTTCAAAGAACGCTCAAATTGTTTTGAGATATCCTCGTCTTCTACAGGAACTACATTTGGCATAAATTCTACAATGGTTACATCTGTTCCCATTGAATTGTAAAAATGTGCAAATTCTACTCCAATAGCTCCAGAACCTACAATAATCATCGATTTTGGTTGGGTTGGCAATGTCATTGCTTGACGGTATCCAATTACTTTTACACCATCTTGAGGTAAGTTTGGTAACTCACGTGAACGGGCTCCAGTAGCAATGATAATGTGATCAGCACTGTATTCAGTAACTTTTCCGTCTTTATCGGTAACGTCTAGTTTTTTTCCGGCTTTCAGTTTTCCAAAACCATCAATAACGTCTATTTTATTTTTTTTCATCAAGAATTGAACTCCTTTGCTCATTCCTTCAGCAACCCCACGGCTACGTTGAACCACTGCTGGAAAGTCTTTGTCAAATGATGAAACAGTCAATCCATAATCAGAAGCGTGTTTTAAGTAATCAAAAACCTGAGCTGATTTTAATAATGCTTTAGTTGGAATACATCCCCAGTTCAAACACACACCACCAAGGTTTTCTTTTTCTACTACAGCCACTTTAAATCCTAATTGAGAGGCTCTAATTGCTGTAACATATCCTCCAGGACCACTTCCTAAAACTATAATATCGTATTTCATTTTGTATTTGTTTATTTGTTATTTGTACAAAATGCAGTCGCTAATGCTCGTGTCATTTTTTTTGTATTTGTTATTAATTAATAAAAATGGAACATGAAAACCATGTTTCATTTTAATGCTTATTGTAATAATAAATTGAGATTGCGAATTTAAGGATTTATTTGATTATGGAAAAATTTAGGAAGAACAAAGTTTTACTCTATTTTGTGATAGATCTGACTTTGATTTTTAATTTTAGAATAAGTAGTAGAATTGGTTTTCAGGAAGAGTGAAATATGCTATTGGTTACAAATTAAATTAATTAGATGCTTATAAAATTATATGAATAGCGAAGTCTTTTTTTTTCAAAAAAAAACTATCGGTTGCTAGGGGAGATAATAGGGATTGTTAATTGTTTAAAAACTAATAATTAAATCTTTACATGTCCCCAATTTTCACCAGTTGCAATACGTCTGATTTGCATTTCGCTTACACCAAATTGTTTGGCAATCATTTTTAGGCGTGTTTTTTGTTCTGGCCGGGCTAAAATCTTTTTGATTAACATGACTCTAATTGTTGTTAATTTTCTTCCGTCAGCTTTTAAGTTGTGTTCGATTAGATTTTTTCTGGCTTGAATTATATTTGGACTTTTATTCCTATGGTCAATCATTTCAGCTCTAGTAGCCCAACGTAAATTATTGACATCATCGTTATTTCGACTATAATCTAAATGTAATACATACGTTTGTTCCTCAGACTGTTTCGGTATAAAATATTGAGCTACTAGTTTATAAAGAAATAAACATTTGCTAACGGTTTTACCGTCTTTTTTGATTCGGAATGAAAAAGTTGGATAACCATCACTTAAAGATCCTTTCAATAGACGACAATCTTCTATGTTCTCTGAAAAACTAATTAATCGGCCTTTGTTTGAAATGGCATATCGAAGTTTTAAAGAGTAATCGAGTTGTATTTCTTTAAATTGTTCGTTTGGATAAATTCTAATTTGTGGCATTTGAATTTGAATTTAGATGTCCAAAGATATTCAAATAAATGTATTTAATGTGTTAACTGAGTGTTTTTAAGGTGTTTCTTTGTGATTTTGACAATATAATTACAGATATTGTGATAATTTTCTTTAATTTAAAATTAATTTGTAACTGAAAACTGCGAATCATATAAGTTTTTATAATATCCTTTTTCTTGGTTTATTAATTCCTGATGCGTTCCTTGTTCTACAATGAGTCCCTTGTCCATAACCACAATTTTATCAGCATTGACAATTGTTGCCAATCGATGTGCAATTACAATTGAAGTTCGGCCTTTGGTAATGGTTTCGGTTGCTCGTTGGATTAATTCTTCCGAATAGGTATCGATTGATGATGTTGCTTCATCAAGGATCAAAATACTTGGATTACTTACAAATGCACGCAAAAAAGCAATAAGCTGGCGTTGTCCCGACGACAGCATTACACCGCGTTCCTTTACATCAAAGTCATAATTATCAGGCAAGCTCATAATGAATTCATGAACGCCTATTTTTTTGGCTGCATTCAAAACTTGATCTCTAGTAATTTCTGGATTGTTGAGCGTTATATTGTTATAAATGGTATCGGCAAAAAGGAAAACATCCTGCAAAACCACTGCAATTTGCTTACGTAACGAACTCAAAGTATAATTCTCTATATTGTGATTATCGATGAATATTGAACCACTATTGATTTCATAAAAGCGATTCAATAAATTAATGATGGTTGATTTTCCTGCTCCTGTAGAGCCCACAATGGCAATAGTCTGGCTTGCTTTTACCTCAAGATTGATTCCTTTTATCACTTCTTCATTTGGGATATAGCCAAAATGTACGTTTTCAAAACGGATTTCTCCGTCAAATAAAGGCGCTTCGATTGTTCCCGTGTCCTGAATTTGGTCTTGGGTGTCCAATATGTCAAAAACACGGTTGGCGGCAATCATTCCCAATTGCATTTCGTTAAATTTATCCGCAATTTGACGCAACGGGTTAAACAACATTCCGATGAACATGGTATACGAAAATAAATCCCCAAAAGTAGTCGAAGTATCACCTTCTAAAATATGAAAACCTCCATATAAAACGATAAATCCTAGGGTTAATGACGAAATAATATCGGCAATGGGGAAGAAAATCGAGTTGTACAAAATGGTTTTTATCCATGCTCTATTGTGTTTGTCATTGATTATCCTAAATTTTTCGGCTTCAATGTCTTCTCGATGAAACAGCTGAACTATTTTCATGCCTGTTACTCTTTCTTGCACAAATGAGTTCATGTTGGCAATTTGAGTTCGTACTTCCTCAAAGGCAACTTGCATCTTTTTTTGAAAAATTCGAGTGATAAAAACCAAAATAGGCATCGCAACAATCACAATCCATGTTAGTTTCCAGTTCATATAAAACATGAAAATGAGGACTACTAGCATTTTCATCAAATCACTTATAATCATAAATAATCCTTGACTGAAAATACGGGCAATCGCTTCAATGTCAGATACAGAACGCGTTACGAGTTGGCCCACAGGAACCAAATCAAAATATTTCATTCTAAAACTTAAAATGTGCTTGAATAGTTTTACCCGAATGTCCTTCACAATATCCTGTCCCAGCCAGTTGGCCCAATACACAAAGAAAAATTGGGAGAAAACTTCCAATAAAAGCACAATTCCCATTAATGTAATATAAACCAATAACCCATTTTGATCTTTGGGTTGTATGTAACTGTCCACCGTTTGTTTCAATAAATAAGGGCGAAGTGCTGCAAAAACGGATAATGAAATGGCGAAAATGATCACACCATTAAAACGCCATTGATAGGGTTTGGTATATTTTAATATTCTCTTGAATAAGCGGGTATCAAATGCTTTTGCTTTCATTTATTTGTTTTGTGCTTTAAGCTTTAAGCTTATTGCCTAAAGCTATAAATAATCGTATTCTATTTTGGTTAAATATAACCCATGTGCCGGAACCGAAAATCCGGCTTTGTCTCTATTTTTACTTTCTATAATTTTCTCAAAATCATCCAAAGTAATTTTGTGTAAGCCAATATTGATTAAGGTTCCCACTATGGATCGAACCATATTTCGTAAAAAACGATTGGCCGAAATGGTAAAAATTAATTTATCATCCACTTTCTTCCAATACGCTTCAAATATACTGCAATCAAATGTGTTTACATCGGTATTGACTTTAGAAAAGCACTGAAAATCGGTATGGTTCAGTAATGATTTTGCAGCCTCATTCATTAAATCCAAATCCAGCTTTTGATGAAAATACCAGCTTTGCTCTTGAAGAAAGGCATTCTTAAAAGTATTTATGTGGTATTCATAAGTTCTTTTGGTAGCATCAAAACGACAATGTGCTTCGTCGGCAACAGGTAAAATAGCATATACAACAATGTCTTTCGGTAAAAAAGAATTGAGTTTGTGTATTGTATTCGGAATGTCAAATGCAGTTTCCAAATCAAAATGGGCATACATTTCTTTGGCATGAACACCGGTATCGGTTCTTCCGGCGCCCATAAGATTAATCTCAGTATTTAGAATTACCGAAAAAGCTTTGTTCATCGTTTCCTGAACAGAAGCTGCATTGGGTTGGTATTGCCAACCGTGATAATTTGTTCCGTTGTATGCTAGTTTTATAAAATACCTCAAGGCTTGTGTACAGTATTCAGTGTTCAGTATTCAGCCAATAATGCTGAAAAGTGTCCATTGAAAGAGTTAATATCGGCAAATTTACAAAGAATGTATCTTGGTTGGTTGTTTTTTATTTAAAACTAGAATGTCTATTTTTGCTCAAATGCCATAGCCCTGATTGAAACGGAAATCCTTTTTATTTTTTCTTTAAAAATAAAAAGATTGAAGTGTAAAGCAGGAAGTAGCTCCTAAAAATATGAAAAAGATTCTTCTGCTTTCTGATACGCACAGTCATATAGATGACACGATCTTGAAATATGTTCATCAAGCCGATGAGGTTTGGCATGCTGGAGACATAGGAGATTTAATAGTTACTGATACGATTAAAAAGCTGAAACCGTTGCGTTGTGTTTATGGTAATATTGATGATAGTCAAGCGCGTTTGGAATTTCCGTTGCACAACCGTTTTTTTTGTGAAGGCGTCGATGTCTGGATCACGCACATTGGCGGTTATCCCGGAAAATACAATCCGGCATTGAAGGCTGAAATAGCGAGTAATCCTCCAAAGTTGTTTATTTGTGGGCATTCGCATATTCTGAAAGTAATTTTTGATAAAAAGAATAATCTATTGCACATGAATCCAGGTGCAGCGGGGAAAAGTGGTTTTCATCAAGTGCGAACGATGCTTCGTTTTGAGATTGATGGAGAGGCAATTAAAAATTTGGAAATTATTGAAATAGATAAAAAAGGATGATTCCAATTATTTTACAATTGGAATTTTTAATGTAATTGTGGTTCCTTTATTTAGAATAGAATTAATGATAAATTCACCTTTCATGTTATTAATTCTTGCTCTGATTTGATTGATTCCAAACCCTTCAGATAGTCTGAACTCGTTATCTATAAAGCCATTTCCATTGTCTGTCGTGATTATTTGCAATTTATTTTCGTTTTCCTCTATAATGATTTTTGCTTTGGTTGCATTACTGTGTTTTATGATGTTATTGATTAATTCGGTGATTATAAAATAGAGTTTCATTTCAAAATCTTCATTGTAACGTTTTTTTATATCGATATGGGAACTGAATTCGATTTTGATTCTAGAATTGGATGTTTTTTCGCATAAGTCTTCTAGTGCATAAAGAAGGCCAAATCTTACTAATAGTGAAGGCATTAATTCGTGGGACAAATTTCTGATTTGGTTATGGGCTTCTTCAAGAATTTCTTTGGTTTTGCTTATTTCTTCTGTTTGGGTAACGTTTTGAGAGGTAAAAACATTAAGATGCAACCCTGCTGAAGAAAGTAAGGAGCTTATGTTGTCATGCAAAAATGCGGCAATTTTTTTTCTTTCCAATTCTTGACCGTCTATCGACGCATTGATGATGTTTTCTTGTATTTTACTCTGGAAGTCTTTGAGTTTGTTTTTTTGTTTCAAACGAATGTTTTGGAAGAAAAAATAGAGAAAAATTATTATACATATTAAAAGAAAAAGAACAACAATGACAATTTTTTTATTTTTGGATTGTTCTTCAATGAGTTTGTTTTGTTTTGTTTTATAAGTTGTTTCAATTTTATCAATTTCTCTTTTATAATGATCAATTTCTAGATTAATACCTACTATGTTGGCTTTGTTTAGCTTTTCGTCAATGTGAAGTTCATCGGTAATTTTGTTATATAATATAAGATTTTCATACGCTTTTTGAGGTTTTTTAATCTTATTTAAAAATTTTGAGTATTCTAAGTGAGAGTAGGATAGGTCGGATTTTTCATTTCCAATAGTGCCAAGTTCTATGGCTTTTTCAAAAGAGGAAGTTGCTTTTTCTATGTCGTTTGTATAGCTATAATACATGCCATTGAGCATGTTTAAAGCTACAATGGTTGAGTCGTCACCATCTAAAATTTGATATTTGTTGATGTATTCCAAATAAGGCAATCCTTCTTCATAATTTCCATTATCAAAATAGGCCCAGACAATATTAAGGTTGGTTAGGAATATTTGCTTTCTGTCTAGTATTTTTTGACTGTGTTGTAGTGATTTTTTATAATAATAAATTCCTTTATTGTATTGCTTTTTATCAAAACAATAGATGTTGCCTAAATTATTATAAAACTGGTTTTTTAAAATGTTATTATTTGTTTTTTTAACATAGTAAAGACCAAGGTTGTAATAGTGTAATGCTTTTAAGGGTTCTGTTAATTCGTCAAAATTGGCCGCTATGATTAAATAGCAATTGGCAATTAAATCATTATCCTTATTTTTATTAGCTTGTTCTAGAGCAACTCTTGATTTTAATAATGATTTTTCATATTCACCAGTTTTCCTATTTATACTGGCATCATTTATTAATCGAGAGATTTCTTTTTTTGAAAGCGTTTTGTTTTGAGCAAGCGATTGATGACTAAAATAGATTAGAAATATAAATAAAAAGTAATATCTATTTTGAATCATATATTATAGTGCAAACTGTATTCAAAATTATAGTGTACAGATTTGATTTTTTTATTGAAAATTAAGAAATAATCAAGTGATTGTTCATGGCATATTTGACAATGCCAATTGTGTTCCTTGCTTTAAGTTTTTTCATGATATTTTTTCGATGAGTTTCTACGGTATTTATACTTATAAAAAGCTCTTCACTTATTTCTTTACCACTGTATTCTAAAGCAATCAATATAATGATTTCTATTTCGCGTTCTGTCAGTAACGGATTTACATTGGGTTTGTATGTACTTAGTTTTGGGTTGTTTTTGGTTGCATTGGTAAATATTTTTGCTCGAATAGATTCGCAAAAATATTCTTCACCATTGGAGACAGCATGCACAGCTTCAATAATATTATCACCGGCACATTGTTTGGTCAAATAGCCGCTAACGCCCAAATCCATGATTTCTTTTATTAGTTTTAGATCATCATAACTAGATAGAATAATGACTTTGCAGGGAAATCCTTTTTCTGCAAATTCTTTGACTACTTCAATTCCGTCTTTTTCTGGCATACTTATATCCAAAACAAGTACATCAGCGTGATTATTTGTGACATCATCAAATATGGTAGTGCCATTTAATGAAGAACCAACAACCTTAAAATTAGGTACGGTATGAAGTAATGTCTGAATTCCGTGAATAATTATTTGATGATCGTCTGCTAGATGAATTCTAATATTCTTTGTCATATTTTCTATTACTGTATTCAAATTTATGAAAAAAAAAGTTTCTTTGACTGTACTAATTTTTATTATTTTTAAATAAAGATGAAACAATGTTTCATAAAAAAACCCGAGCTATTTCAGTCGGGTTTTCTTCGCACATTAATAAATTAATTTTATAGGTTTATCTCAACCGATCCACAGATTTTACAAGATCCTCGTCCTTCTTGATAGCCTTATTAGCAAAAACTAATACTACAATAGCAAAGATAGGTAGAAACATCCCAATACCTTTCTTAGAAACAGCAACTGCTTCTCCAGATATATTTAGTGAATGATATACAAACAATCCTAATAAAATCAAATTTAATATGATGTTCAATCTGTTTAATACAAATTGAGTTTGTCTTTTTTTGAAAGATATAATGCTGTAAACCGTTATTGCAGTACTCAATCCTAATAAAATAACATAGAATTGGTTTTGCATAAAATAATAATCTTTCCCATTATTTAAAACCCATAAGGGGAAAATATAAGGCAAAACGCCAACGGCTAAAAAAGCAAGAAATAAATATATAGTTTGAATTCTTTGTATCATGTTCTTGAAAAATGTTTTACAAAAATATATTTTCTTTTTAATAAAAGCTATTGTATGATAAATTTTATTTGTATTATTGCATAACAATACCGTAAGCACTTCATACTGCGGTTGATTTAAATGAAGATACTCCTAAAAAATCTTTTGCATTATTTCCAAATTAATTAAACAAATAGAACATTCATGTTTGATATTTCTGTATTAAAAGAAATGAAGCTTTCTGAGCTTCAAGAAATAGCTAAAACAGCTAAAACCATTAAGTTCAACGGCGTAAAAAAAGACACTTTAATCAGTCAAATTTTAGAACATCAAGTTGCTACTTCAGAACCAACTATTGAAAAAGTTGTAGATGAGGAAAAACCCAAAAGAGCTCGTATCACACCTGCCAAAAAAGGCTCGGTTGCCAAAGTCATTGCTGATTCTCAGTCATTAAATAGTGAAGAAATTCAGAATGATATCCCAGTTGCAATTGAATCTGAAACTGTTGAGCAACCAGCAATAGTCAATACAGAGAATTCGGCACCGATTCAGAAAAAAGAAGGCAAGATTGTAAAGTTCAGTAAATCGGCCTATGAGAAAAAAATGGCTTTGCAAAGAGAAAAAGAAGCATTAAAAGAAGCCGCTAATGCAATTGATAATGAGAGTATAACTTCTGATGTTGCAACAACAGATGATACAACAGATGTAGTCACAGAAAGCTCTGAATCAAGTATTCCACAAAAAAAGATAATTCCACACGAGCGAAAGCGAACTGACGAAGTTAATCAATTAAATAAAAAGATTCCAAACCAAAATGGGAATCAAAATCCAAATCAAAACGGAAATTCTAACCCCAATCAAAATCAAAATCCAAATTTCAAAAACAAGAAAAGCAATTTCAAAGACTCTGATTTTGAATTTGATGGAATTATAGAAAGTGAAGGGGTTCTGGAAATGATGCCTGACGGATATGGTTTTTTACGTTCTTCAGATTATAATTATTTGGCTTCACCCGATGATATTTATTTATCAACCTCTCAAGTGCGATTGTTTGGTCTCAAAACGGGCGATACTGTAAAAGGTGTGGTTAGACCTCCAAAAGAAGGGGAGAAATTTTTTCCGCTTGTTAGAGTTTTAAAAATAAATGGTCACGATCCGCAAGTTGTTCGCGATAGGGTTTCTTTCGAACATTTAACCCCTGTTTTTCCTTCTGAAAAATTCAGATTGGCCGAAAAACAAAGTACTATTTCAACTCGCATTATTGATTTGTTTTCTCCGATAGGAAAAGGACAGCGTGGAATGATAGTTGCACAGCCCAAAACCGGAAAAACAATGTTGCTTAAGGAAATTGCCAATGCAATAGCTGCAAACCATCCCGAAGTTTACTTAATAGTATTGTTGATTGATGAGCGTCCGGAAGAGGTTACCGATATGCAGCGAAGTGTACGTGGAGAAGTAATAGCTTCTACATTTGACAGAGAACCACAGGAGCATGTGAAAATTGCTAATATCGTTCTCGAAAAAGCAAAGCGTTTGGTAGAATGTGGTCATGATGTAGTTATACTTTTAGATTCAATAACGCGTTTGGCCAGAGCTTATAATACGGTACAACCTGCTTCGGGAAAAGTATTAAGCGGTGGTGTGGATGCCAATGCATTGCAAAAACCAAAACGTTTCTTTGGAGCTGCACGTAATGTTGAAAACGGTGGGTCTTTAAGTATCATAGCTACAGCATTGACCGAAACAGGGTCAAAAATGGATGAAGTTATCTTTGAGGAATTTAAGGGTACCGGTAATATGGAGTTACAATTGGATAGAAAAATTGCCAATAAACGTATTTTTCCTGCTATCGATTTAACCTCTTCAAGTACAAGACGTGACGATATGTTATTAGATCCAAAGACACTACAAAGAATGTGGATTATGCGAAAATACCTGTCGGATATGAACCCTGTAGAAGCAATGGATTTTATTAATGACCGTTTCAAAAAAACCAAAAATAACGATGAGTTCCTTATTTCTATGAATGATTAGGACGAAGGTTTGAGTGTTTAAAAGTATAAGAGTTTAATTTGTTTAAAAAGGATTCTAAAAAAATGCACAAAAAAAAATCCTCGATTTTTCAAGGACTTTTTTTGTGCGAACTATTTGTTTTTCTAACTTTCTTTTCTCTCGAATAAAGCCATATAAAAACCATCAAAACCAGATTCTGATGCCAATATTTTTTGATCTTTAATAAAGTTGAATTGTTTGCCAATATCTGTTGTTAAGAAACGTGCGACTTGTTCTTGATTTTCAGAAGGCAAAATAGAACAGGTTGCATAAACTAATTTTCCGCCTGGTTTTACAATTTTGGAATAATTTTCCAAAACTTCCGCCTGCACTTTTCTGATATTGTCGATGAATTCAGGTTGTAATTTCCATTTTGCATCTGGATTTCTTTTCAGTACACCCAATCCGCTACAGGGAGCATCAATCAAAACTCTATCGGCTCGTTCGTGTAGTTTTTTGATCACTTTTGTGGAGTCAATAATGCGGTATTCTATATTAAAAGCTCCATCTCTTTTGGCTCTTAATTTGAGTTGTTTCAATTTGCTTTCGTAAAGATCCATGGCTATTAACTGTCCTTTGTTTTCCATCAAAGCAGCAATATGAAGTGTTTTTCCTCCCGCACCGGCACAAGTGTCAACTATTCTCATTCCGGGTTTTACATCAAGGAAATGTGCAACCAATTGTGAATTGGCATCCTGTACTTCAAAAAAACCTTGTTTGAAAGCATCAGTCAAGAAAACATTGGCTCTTTCTTTTAGAACTAATGCATCTGGTTGGTCTTTTAAGAATTCTGTTTCGATGTTTAAATCCATCAAAATAGCTCTAAGATTTTCTTTAGTGGTTTTAAGGGTGTTTACTCTCAAAATAACTTTGGCAGGTTGGTTTTGTGCTGCTATTTCGGTAGCCCAAACTTTTTCGCCTAATTCTTTTACCCCCAATTCATCCATCCAGTCCGGAATGGATTCTTTTAAAGCCCTTATTTTTGAAAGCTCGTCAAAACGGCCTTTTATTTTGCGTTCAGGTGTTCCTTCCAATTGTCTCCAATCGGGTATTGGATATCCTCTTAATACAGCCCAAACCGAGAACATTCTCCAAAGATTGTCTCTGTCAAATGGTTCTTTTACTTCGGCTATTTCGGCGTATAATCTTTTCCAACGTACAATTTCGTAGATGGTTTCGGCAACAAATTTTCTATCTGAACTTCCCCAACGTTTGTCTTTTTTTAGGGATCTTGCTACTACTTTATCGGCATATTCTCCTTCGTTAAAAATAGCGTTTAGGGCGTCGATAGTAGTATAAACTAAATTTCTGTGTAATCTCATTTTAAATAATTGAAGTGCAAAGGTACTATTTATTGGTTAAAACTAATATTTATATTAGAATCAAAAAAAACACTGTCTTTTAAACAGTGTTTTATGTATTTATTTTAGCTTTTTGAATAGACTCTCGTTAATCCAATATTTTCTGGAGGATGGAGTACCATAGGGAATTTTTCAATTTTAACGGAACTACTGTCCAAGCCAAAAGCACTTTCTTCGGATAAACTTAGTTTTTTAATAAAGAAATAAGAATTCATTATTAGTTTTTCGTGCCATAATAAATCGCTGTCATTGGATAGGAATTTTTCAGACAAAACAAATTTAAAGTCTCCAATAATATTGTTTTTATTTAATGATTCGTATCTACTGGTGATATCCACTTCTCCATTTTTTACCATATCTCTGATTACTTCTCTAAACATAAGGTTTATTTTGGTAGGCTCTCTAAATCCTAAATTAAAATCAACTCTATACAGGTCGTCTTTAAGGATTTCTTTTACTTTGTATTCAGTTTTATAAGGTTCAGACAAGATATTTACGTGGACAAACCAATAGATATCGGCTCTTTTTGGTCTTTTTTGCAAAATAGAGAACATTACCTTTTCTTCTATTTCATCGCTGCGGTTGGCATTGGTCATGTAAACTAAATGTGTAGCATACTTAGGAATAGATAAATCAGCACTTAATTCGGCAAGTACTTTTTTGTAATCATCAATTTTTACAAATTTGGTATAGCTTTTATTAATTTGTTTGGCTCTGTACCAAATGGTCATTACACCAATTAATACTAACGCGATAAAAAGTGTTACATAACCTCCTTCAGCAAATTTGGTAATATTAGCAGCCAAGAAACTCAATTCAATTGCTAAGTAAATAGTAATCAGTGGCACAAAAAAATACCATTTTACTCTTTTCATAATTAAATAAAAGTTAAGCAAAATAGTGGTCATTATCATGCAAAGTATAATGGCAAGACCATAGGCATGCTCCATATTGCTAGACTCTTGAAAGTGTAAAACTATACCAACACAACCTATAAATAACAACCAATTTATGGATGGAATGTACAATTGCCCTTTTAATTCGGTAGGATATTTAATTTTGACTTTCGGCCAAAAACTCAATCTCATTGCCTCATTTATCAAGGTAAATGAGCCTGAAATAAGGGCTTGAGATGCAATTACTGTGGCTACAGTAGCGATTACAATTCCAAAGGGTTTGAACCATTCTGGCATTATTAAGTAAAAAGGATTAGCAAAATCACCTCCTAATGATTGTAATGTAACTCCTTCATGATGTATTAAATAGGCAGCCTGCCCAAAATAATTAAGAACCAATGCAGTCTTTACGAAAATCCAGCTTATTCGAATGTTTTTTCTACCGCAGTGCCCCATATCAGAGTACAAAGCTTCAGCCCCGGTTGTACAAAGGAAAACAAAACCAAGAACAAAAAAACCTTCTGGATGAATGGATAATAGGTGGTAGGCATAATAAGGATTAATGGCCTTGAAAACCTCAGGATGTATAGAGATTTGATAAATTCCCAATACGGCTAGCATTCCGAACCAAATTAACATCATTGGAGCAAAAAATTTACCTACTAACTTGGTTCCAAATTGTTGTATAGTAAACAATACAAACAATATTCCAATTACAATCGGAACGGTATTAATATGCGGAAAGTAAGTCCTCATTCCTTCTACTGCTGAAGACACTGAGATCGGTGGTGTTATAATTCCATCGGCAAGTAATGCACTTCCTCCTATAATTGCAGGGACAATGAGCCACTTGATTTTTGTTTTTTTTACTAAAGCATACAATGCAAAAATTCCACCTTCACCGTGATTATCAGCACTCAAAGTAATTAGTACATATTTAATAGTAGTTTGAAGAGTCAATGTCCAAAAAACTGCTGAAATTCCGCCTAAAACAACATCTGCATTTATTATATAATCGCCTAATATGGCTTTCATTACGTATAATGGAGAAGTCCCGATATCTCCATAAATTATTCCTAAAGAAACTAATAGTCCACCTAACGTTAATTTACTGTGGAGGTCTTTGTGCGTTGCGCTCATTTAAAATTTTTAAAAAACTTGTCAAATTTACTATTTTAAAATAAAAAAGAGAGACTTATTTTTTAAAATAACAAAAAAGGCTCTGTATGTTGTTACAAAGCCTTTCTTTTGATTTTATTATGATTTATGCTCTTCTGTTTGAACTTCTGGAAGAGTTGTTGTTACTGCTTTGTGATTCAGTTCGTTGTGTGTTGTTCTCTCTTGGAGCACTTGTTCTGTTTTGAGAATTGTCCCTTTGAGGTTCTGCTCTTTGAGTATTAGTTTCTCTTGATGAATTCGCTCTATTTTGAGAATAATCTCTTTGAGGTTCTGTTCTCTGAGTACTTGCTTCTCTTGACGAACTCTCTCTGTTTTGGGAATAATCTCTTTGAGGTTCTGTTCTCTGAGTACTTGTTTCTCTTGTTGAACTTGCTCTATTTTGAGAATAATCTCTTTGAGGTTCTGCCTTTTGAGTATAATTTTCTCTTGTAGTACTCGTTCTGTTTTGCGAATAATCTCTTTGAGTTTCTGCCTTTTGAGTATAATTATCTCGTGTAGTACTGGTTCTGTTTTGCGAATAATCCCTTTGTGAATTTGACTTATTTCCAGAGTAGTTTGAATTATTACGGTTGTAAGCAATCTCATTTCTGGAGTTGCTGGTATTGTATCTTTTTTGATCTAACTCATATCGATTTGAGATTTGATAATTTCTTTTAGAAAACGCATATTCTGGATGTTGTCTTTCATAGCCGTTACAGCTGTTTGACTTATAAATTACGATAGCTCTGTTGCTTCTTCTGTAGTTTACATAATTATAATTGTTGGAGTAATTTACACATCCGTAAACATTTTGTCTGTATCTGTAAATAGGATATGGATTCCATGAATAATAGTAAGTTGGATAAAAATTCCAGGTCCAAGAAGAATAATAGGGCTGGTAATAACTAGCCCAAAAAGTTGTGTAGATTTGTGGAGTGTAGCAATATTCAGGCTCATAAATATAATTTTGTCCATACAAGTAAGTGTTTCCTACGATTTGAATCGAAATATTGTTGCGTTTGTCTTTTTCTACTTCAATTGTAGCCACATCTTGGTATAAATCGCGTCCAAGAACCGATTGTATAATTATTACGTGTGTTCTTTTTTCTACAGATTCAATTACTCTTAAGTAATCAACTCTATTGTCGTTGTTTAAGTCTAAATTTGAAATTTGTATTTTGGGATCATTCAATCGTCTTTCAAATTCTTTTAAATTCTCTGAGTCTCCAAAAATAGATGATACTGCTTTTAGGTCTAAATTATCGCTAATTTCAGAATTCATTGCATTTACTGTTGTTATATCTTGTGCATTTGCTTGTGAAGCAAAAAAAGTAAAGATAATTGCGGCTATTTGTATTTTTGTTTTCATGGCTAATTTTAGTTAATTGTTTTGTTTTAATATATGTTCAACAATTATGCCAGAAATAAATTAAACCGTTAATAGATGTTGAATAAAATTATATATTTGTCAGAAATAATTAAGTTATGATGAGAAATTTTCTTGTAAGTGTGCTGTTTTTTAATGGGTTGTATTGTGCTGTTGCTCAAAATTCAGAAAAGAATAAAATTGCAGCAACTGGTTTTACGACGATTCAAATTGATACGTTATTTCAAGATAAAATAAATATCAGGGCTCTTTTGATTGATAACGATAAAGTATGGTATGCAGGAGACAAAGGAAGATTTGGTTTTTATGATTTTAAATCCAAAAAAAAGACAGAAAATGTTATTTCAAAAGATACCTTGAAAATTGAATTTAGAAGTATAGCAAAAACGTCTAAATTTATTTATGTTTTGAATGTGGCAAATCCGGCATTGTTGTATCAAATAAATAAAAATGGAACCCAAAACAAATTAGTGTATCAGGAAAATGATAAAAAAGTGTTCTATGATAGCATGCAGTTTTGGAATGACAAAGAAGGAATAGCAATTGGCGATCCAACTGCAGATTGTCTTTCGATAATTACAACCAAAGATGGCGGTAACACCTGGAGCAAGATTCCTAATACTAAATTACCTAAAATTTTTGAAGGTGAAGCTCATTTTGCCGCCAGCAATACTAATATTGTTGTAAAAGAAAATGACACATGGATTGTCTCGGGAGGAATCAAATCCAGGGTTTTTTATTCTCCGGATAAAGGAAATTCGTGGCAAGTTTTTGAAACGCCAATTGTGCAAGGAAAACAAATGACGGGAATTTTTACTGCCGATTTCTATGATAAAAAAACCGGTTTTATTGCAGGAGGTAATTATGAAGTTCTAACTCAAAATTTTGAAAACAAAGCAATCACAGCTGATGGAGGTAAAACTTGGAAACTCATCGGCGATAATCAGGGATTTGGATATGCTTCCTGTGTTCAGTACGTTCCGGATTCTAATGGTAAAGGACTTGTAGTTTTTGGAGCTTCGGGGCTTTATTATTCTTCGGATGGCGGTTTTTCCTGGGTATTGTTTGATCCAAATCCCAATTTGTTTACCATTCGGTTTATTGATAAAAATACCGCAATTGCTGCAGGACATAATACAGTGATTCGAATTCGTTTTAAATAAAAAATTCCTGTTTTATAATGGATTTTATAAAACAGGAATTAAATCGAATTAATTGTATGTTATTTCCTCAAACCTTTATCTCTATACTGTTGAAGTAATTTTCTGTTGAAATCTTCTTCGGCTTTTCTTAGTTTTATGATCTTTACTGAAGGTAGAATTCCTTTTAAATCACTTGTACATTTTTTTCTTAAATTAAATAGTTCTTCGTCATTGGTTTCAATTTGTGTCAAAAGGGTGTTTGCCTCTTTTTCAGATAATTTATCGAGTTCGTCATCCTCCATTCTTTTAAAATAACTTTTCATTTTCTGATGTCTCAATTCAAATTGCTTGTCATCATAAGTATTATAAATGGGCCAGAATTTCTCGGCTTCACTTGCAGTAAGATTTAATTCGGTAGTCAAAAAAGCCACTTTCATTGCTTTAATTTGTTCTTTTTTTTCTTTAAATCTTTCGCCTTGGGCATAAAAACTAAAGGATATAAATAAAAATAGTATGGGATATAATTTTTTAAAGTCCATGGTGTTTATTTTTGTATTGTTGCTTTTTTGTGTTGATGCTTTGATGTTTGTGTTTAATTTTCGATTACTAGATTTTCAATGTTTGGATTGGTAGCCAAAATATCTTCTAATGTTTCGGCTTCTGGTTCGTTTTTGCTTGTGTTACTTATTTTTGTTTCAGGTTCAATTTCTCCAATCAATTCGTATTGGTTTATATTTGATTCTTCCGCCAGATAATTTTCTAAAGTTGCCGAATCAAGTTCTTTGCTTTTCGATTCTGCTGTATATACTATTGGTATCATTAACGCAAGTACCAAAACAGCGGCAATTGCCATAAGAATGGTTCTTCTTTTTCTGAAAATAGAAATTACTTTAACCTCTTGTTTTGGAAAATTTTCTGAAAATTGAGCAGAAAAATTTTCAAAGTAATTTTCAGGAGTTTTAAATCCTGTTTCTATTTTTGGTTCGCTGTCTAATTTAAATGTTTTCATAATGTGTATAAGACTTAATCGGATATAAAAGGTTTAATTGGTGGTGACAAATGCTTCTATTTTTTTTACTGCATGATGATAAGAGGCTTTTAAAGCTCCAACCGATGTGCCTAATATTTCTGAGATTTCTTCGTATTTTAACTCTTCAAAATATTTCATTTTAAAGACTAATTGTTGTTTTTCCGGCAATAATGTTATTGCTTTTTGGAGTTTAATTTGAATTTCATTTCCATCAAAATAGACATCTGCTTTCAAATTGTCTATTGTTTTGTTCTGTAATTCTACAGAAGAGATGCCACTTTTTCTAGCTTTTTGTTTCAAAAATGTTAGAGCTTCATTAGTAGCAATGCGATACATCCATGAAAAAAGTTTGCTTTCACCTTTGAAATTTTTTAAATTTTGAAAGACTTTTACAAATGTATTCTGCAAAACGTCATTAGCATCATCATGATTTAAAACAATATTTCGAATATGATTGTACAACGGTTTTTGAAATTCGCGTAGGAGTTTTTGAAACGCTTCATTTTGCGTTTTTGGGTTCAATAAACTACCAATGAATTCCTTTTCTTCCTGCAATTTCTATATTTTTAAAATTAGACAGCAATGAATTAAAAAGGTTTAATCCATATTCAAAAATTAAAATTCAGATTGATCTTCTTTTTTAATTGGAGTAGTAGGAGGAGGAGTCGCCAAACTGTCTTTTACAACCCGCTTATAGGTAACGGGAATGTCTTTGGGTTTTATAGGAAAATAAATTTCGGTAACCCATTTTGAAGGGGTTTTTGATTCTCTTTTTCCAACAGTATAAATGGCTAAATGTGAAAATTTAGGGTCGGCAATAAGATTGTTATTCTTAAAAAAAGCGTGTGATTTATCCAAAGCTTCTTTGGTGTAGGTATAATTTCCATTTAAGGTTGTTTTTACAGCATTAAAGGCATTTAATTTACCGGACAAAATATCACTTCCCTGGCTGGTAAAGATTTGCTCTTTTATAGGAACACAAAAAGAGACTTTCGCTATATTTTGAATGGTGTCATAAGTATGGTAAATCACAAATGGTTTTCCATTCATAATGATATTATTTTGATTGCAAAAAGTAATAATCTTTGGGAAAACTGCATTTGCATTTCTGGTGATATCAGCTAATTTACTGGTAAATGACTGTCTCAAATAGAAAGTTTCCAGTTTTTTTACAATTCCATTTACTTTGGTACTGTAAGTATTGGTTTCTAAATTGAGCGATTTATC
Source organism: Flavobacterium sp. N3904 (assembly GCF_025947305.1). Taxonomy (NCBI): domain Bacteria; kingdom Pseudomonadati; phylum Bacteroidota; class Flavobacteriia; order Flavobacteriales; family Flavobacteriaceae; genus Flavobacterium; species Flavobacterium sp. N3904. The sequence continues at coordinate 4,029,677 of NZ_CP110009.1, read as the reverse complement.
TAAATTTGCTAGGGATTTATCATATATTTTTGATTGCGAATTTTGAATTCCTCCTGTCAAAAAGGAATTTACCTTCATCATAAAATCCATTTTTCCTTTAGATTTCCAAGTTACTTTTGTCCCTCCTACAGTATCTTTAAAACTCCAAAAAACGTCTGAACTGCGATCGTTAAAGTCCATTTTTTGTACAATACTGTCATTTCCTTTCGTGTATAAAGTTGTAATAGTTCCTGTATCATTGTTTCCATCCCAACTGAATGAACTTTCTGCTCCTATTGAAATGGGAGAATAGGACAGTTTGCTGTTCGCGTCTGATTTTATCCAAGCACTGAATTTAGGCCAGTTTTTGTAATCATTTACGTAGTTGAAAACGGTGGCTTTCGGAGAATTGATTATTTTACTACTTTCAACAGTGAAATTTCCTTTTTGTGTGGCTATAAATATTGTAAGTGCTACAAGGCTTAATAAAAATAGAAGAAAAAGATATTTAATAATTCTCATGATGGATTTGGTTGAGTTTTCTGTTGTAAAGTTAGAAATTTAATTAATTATTTTATAATAAGATTCCTTAAAATGTCAAACTACTGACGACTTCAATAGTATTTTGCAAATTCTGTTTCTTGTGGTTTAATTTTTTTTTGGGGTTTTGGTTTTGATTGATCTTTTATTGATGTAAAAATATCTGCTTTTGTTGTGTTTTTTAAAAGCCTGTTTTTTATTATTTATTTAAAGAATATGTATATTTGTTGAATATTTATTTATTTAACATCTAAAAATCATTAATAATGAAATTACTTAAAATTGCGGGCGTTTTTATGACTATTGCAGTTTCTGTTGTTTGTTCGGCTCAAAACGACAAATTGGCAACAGTAAAAACTTCTGATAAAGCTCCATTTGATTATTTTGTAGAACAATTTTCTGATATTAAAGTTTTGCGTTATCAGATTCCGGGTTGGGATAATTTAACGTTAAAAGAAAAGGAATTAGTGTATTATCTCACTCAGGCGGGGACCTCAGGGCGTGATATAATGTGGGATCAGCATTATAAATACAATTTACAGATTAGAAGTGCTTTAGAGCATATTTATCAAAATTTTAAAGGTGATAAAAACACTGCCGATTGGAAGAATTTTGAAATCTATATAAAAAGAGTTTGGTTCTCAAATGGAATTCATCACCATTATTCAAGTGAAAAAATTAAACCCGATTTTTCGATAGCCTATTTTAATAATTTGCTAAAATCGACAAAAACCACTTTATCTCCGCAAATTATCGAAATACTTTTTAACGATGTTGATTCCAAAAAAGTGAATCTTGATTCTTCAAAAGGACTATTGGAAGGCTCTGCTATTAATTTTTATGATAAAGGAATCACTCAAAAAGAAGCTGAGGCTTTTTATGCTACAAAAACAAGTCCGGACCCAAAGAAACCTTATTCTTATGGTTTGAATTCAAAATTAGTTCGCAATTCAAAAGGACAATTGGAAGAAAAAGTTTGGAAAAGTGGTGGCATGTATGGACCTGCAATTGACAAAATTATTTATTGGTTGGAAAAAGCACAAAAAGTCGCAGAAAATAAAAAGCAAGGTGATGCTATTGGTCTTTTAATTCAATATTACAAAACAGGAAGCCTTAAAACATGGGATGATTACAATATTGCATGGCTACAGGCTACCGATGGAAACATCGATTATATCAATGGTTTTATTGAGGTATACAATGATCCATTGGGATATAGAGGGTCTTATGAAGGAGTTGTTCAAATAAAAGATTTTGATATGTCTAAAAAAATGGAGGTAGTTTCCAAAAACGCACAATGGTTTGAAGACAATTCTCCTTTGGCTCCAGAACACAAAAAGAAAAATGTAGTTGGTGTCTCGTATAAAACGGTTGTGGTTGCTGGAGAATCTGGAGATTCATCTCCTAGTACTCCTATTGGGGTTAACCTTCCCAATGCAGATTGGATTCGTGCCGAATATGGTTCTAAGTCTGTTTCTCTAGGTAATATTATTGACGCATATTCAAAATCTGGCGGAAAAGGAAGATTGCAAGAATTTGCCAATGATGAAGAAGAAATTCGATTGGCCGAAAAATATGGTGAATTGGGAAGTAAATTGCATACATCTTTACATGAAGTGGTTGGTCATGCATCAGGACAAATTAATCCGGGTGTTGGAACTCCAAAAGAAACGTTGAAAAATTATGCATCGACTCTTGAGGAAGGAAGAGCAGATTTAGTAGGTTTGTATTATTTGTACAATCCAAAAATTCAAGAATTGGGTCTTACAGATAATTGGAAAGAATTAGGAATGCAAAGTTACGATAGCTATATCAGAAATGGTTTGATGACACAGCTCGTTCGATTGGAATTGGGTGCCAATATTGAAGAGGCGCACATGAGAAACCGCCAATGGGTGAGTGCCTGGGTGTATGAAAAAGGTAAAAAAGACAATGTAATTGAGATGATTACCCGCAACGGAAAAACGTATTTCAATATTACTGATTATGATAAACTTCATGATTTATTTGGTCAATTATTGAAAGAAGTACAACGTATAAAATCGGAAGGGGATTATGAAGCTGGAAAAGCTTTGGTAGAAACTTATGGTGTAAAAGTAGATCAAAAAATACACGCTGAGGTTTTAGAACGTAATAAGCAATTTCCCGATGCACCTTACAGCGGATTTGTAAACCCTGTTTTAGTTCCTAAATTAAATGCCAAAGGTGAAATTATAGCAATAGAAATTGAACAACCAAAATCATTTGCAGAACAAATGTTGGAATATTCAAAAGACTTTGGTTTTCTGCCTTTGAAAAACTAAAAACGAATCAATTATAATACAAAAACGTCCACAGTGATGTTGGGCGTTTTTTTTTTTTGAATAAAGAATGTTTTAATGTTTAAAATAGATTTTGATTACAAATAGGAGCCCAATAAAAACAAGGAAACCTATTAGGATTTTATAATTTCCTTTGTAGAAAACTTTATGTAGATTAGCATCTTTACGGTAAGCAAATACCATTGCAATGACAAAAGCAATAAAAAAACAAACAGCAAATATTAATTGACCTTGACTAAACATGTTAAAATATTTTTCGACAAATTTAGACATTAGTTTAGAAATTGTTGTTAAATTTCCAGTTCAAATCAAAAAATAAAAAGGATGCAAAAACAAATCAACGCTGTTAAGGAATTTCATACGGCATTCAGGATAGGACATAGCGAAATGCCAATAGCAAGTTTGGGCGAAGCCAAAAACATACTTCGTTACAATTTGATGAAAGAAGAAAATGAAGAGTATCTTGAAGCCGTTCAAAATAATGACTTGGTCGAAATTGCCGATGCACTTGGCGATATGATGTATATTCTTTGCGGAACTATTATCGAACATGGATTGCAACACAAAATTGAAGCCGTTTTTGATGAAATCCAACGCTCTAACATGAGTAAATTGGGAGAAGATGGAAATCCTATTTATCGCGAAGACGGAAAAGTAATGAAAGGACCAAATTATTTCAAACCCGATTTCTCTAAATTGATTTAGTTTTAGTCTGGATTTGAAACAAAAAAGCGATTTTCAGAATGAAAACCGCTTTTTTATTTGATTGAAATCTGAAATCTATACCTTAACGGTCCATCCAAAAGTGTCTTCAGCCAATTTATGTTGAATGTTGGTAAGTTTTTCTTTAAGTTGAATTGCAAAAGAATTTTCTATTTTAGGCAATTCATAATATACATCTTTATAAGAATACCCAATTATTGGATTAACAACTGCTGCAGTTCCAGCTCCAAAAATTTCTTTCAAAGAACCATTTTTAGATGCTTCTACAAGTTCAGAAACTAATACTGGGCGAACTTCTACTTTAATTCCTTCTTTTTTGGCCATATCTATAAGACTCTTTCTAGTGATACCATCAAGAATACGTTCACTTACCGGCGCAGTCAATAATGTATCGTTTATTCTGAAAAATACATTCATAGTACCAGCTTCTTCCAGCTTGGTGTGCGTAGCATCATCTGTCCAGATCACTTGTTGAAAGCCTTCTTTGTTAGCCAAAGTGGTTGGGTAAAATTGAGCGGCATAGTTACCGGCAGCTTTCGCAGCACCAATTCCTCCATTTGCAGCTCTACTGAAATGTTCAGCAATTAAAACTTTTACCTCTCCAGAATAATAGGCTTTTGCAGGAGAAAGGATAATCATGAATTTATAATCTTCTGAAGGATTTGCAATCACACCTTCTCCGGTTGCAATCATAAAAGGCCTGATGTACATAGTGTTTCCAAGTCCTTTTTTTATCCAAGCCTCATCCAATTGCAACAATTGGTTCAAACCATCCATAAAAATGTGTTCCGGAACTTCAGGCATCGCCATTCTTACTGCCGATGTGTTGAAACGTTTAAAGTTTTCATCAGGTCTGAAAAGCCATAAATCATTATTATCATCTTTGTAGGCTTTCATTCCCTCAAAAATAGCCTGACCATAATGAAAAACTTTAGCAGAAGGATCTAATAAAAAAGGTGCATAAGGCTTAATTACAGGCTTTTGCCATTCTCCATTGGTGTAGTCACATTCAAATAAATGATCGGTAAATACAGATCCAAAGTGTAAATTATCAAAATCAACTTCATTTATTTTTGAAGTCTTCGCTTTTATAGTTTCTATTTTGTTAGTTTGAGTTGTACTCATAATAATGTATTGTTTTAAAAAGATATTTTTTATAGTTAATAACCAAACGCTTAAATTTCTTTAAAGGAGAATTATTGATTGCAAAATTAAATAAAAATCAGAGAAATCCTTGCTAAAATGGTATAAATTACAGCATTTAATTGTGATTTATTTATAGTTAAAATTTATTTAAAATTATGGACAGAATTGTGTGAATTATTTAAAAAAAGATTCGTTTTATAGGACTATAAGATATTGTTTTAAAGTAATTTTGAATTTGATAAGAAACACAGAAAATATAAATCCCACAAAAAAATATTTTGGAAAGAGAAATTATACAAACACTCGATGGATCAACAACAATTCACATAAAAGAATGGAAAGAATGTTATCATTCCAAACACGGAGCGATTCAGGAAGCAAAACATGTTTTTATAAAAAATGGATTGGCTTTGTTGCCAAATAAACAAGTTTCTATTTTAGAAATTGGTTTAGGAACGGGTTTGAATGCTTTTATTACTTATTTAGAATCCAAAGATTTAAATCAAAACATAGATTATGTTGGAGTAGAAGCCTATCCCATTTCGGCTGACGAATTGGTTGCAATGAATTATGTTTCAGAATTAAATGCTTTAGAATCGAAAGCTGTTTTTGACAAAATGCATCAGGCAAATTGGGAAGAAAAAATTATTGTAACCGAAACATTTTCATTGACTAAAAGAAAACAGTTTTTTGAAGAAATTGATGATGTCGAAAAGTTTGATCTAATTTATTTTGATGCTTTTGGATATCGCGTACAACCCGAATTGTGGAGTACAGCAATATTTAAAAGAATGTTTGAAGCTCTTAAACCAAACGGAATTTTAGTCACTTATGCCGCTCGAGGAGTTGTTAAGAGGAGCATGATAGAAGTTGGATTTACTGTCGAAAAACTCGCTGGACCTCCTGGAAAGAGGGAAATGTTTAGAGCAAGAAAGGGAGATTTTTAATGTTGGTTTTTAATGATAAAGTTAAAAAATATAAAAATTCTATGTTAAATTTTTACTTTGTATTCAAAAAATAAAGTACATTTACAACACGTTAAAATCAAGATCTAACCCCAAAAATCTTAATTTATTATGTCTAAAATAATGTTTGATTATACAAAATCTGTACTTGAAAGAGTAAGTTTTGATCCAATCCTTTTCTGTAAAGAATTAGAAAAAGCAATTAGAACACTATTACCATTTGAAATGGAACAATTGCGAGAGTGGTTATTCAATTTCACAATCGAAAAACCAGAATTAAAGCATTGTTTACTAATTGTAAACCCATAAAAAAAAGGAACCAACTATTTGGTTCTTTTTTTTTGTTATGTTTTTTTTGAATTTTAAGAAATGTATTTTTGTAAGTTTTATCTTTTTTATAAGAAATTTTTTTGTATTTTGTCGGCTTTTATAGTGTTTAATAGATTTTTTTATTTGCAGAAATAAAATATTTTAATATTTTTGCTAATGCTTACTAATTTAAATTTTTAAACCTTTTTGTTATGTCCAGAATGATTTATGATTACACAAAAATGGTACTCGAAAGAGTGAGTTTTGATCCTGAGCTTTTTGCTAAAGAACTTAAAAAAGCGATTAAAAATTTATTGCCTTATGAGATTGAAAATTTGAAGAAATGGCTTTTGTTTTTTACAAATGAAAAACCAGAACTTCAAGATTGTTTGGTATATTTATAAATGAATGTGCACCAAATCACCCTCAAAAAAATAGGAGCTAATTTTTAGCTCCTATTTTTATTTTATTTTTTTGGTAATGGACTCACAATTTGAACATTTTGAAAAACTATTGCTCCTTTTACTACTCCTGCGATTGTAGATCTCAAAGCATCAATAATCTGAATTTTTAATTCACTTTTTGGATAAATCAAACTGACTTCACGGGCCGGTTTGGGTTCTTTAAATTGTCTTAGCTTTAACTTGTCTTTTTCTTTAAGATCCAAGGTATGAAGATAGGGCAATAAAGTAGTTCCCAATCCTTCATCAGCCAATTTTATTAAGGTTTCAAAACTGCCACTTTCAATTTGAAAAGATTTCGGGTCTGTTTCACTTCGGTATTTACACAAATTAAGAATACCATCTCTAAAGCAGTGTCCATCTTGGAGTAACAAAATTTCATTTATATTCAAATCTGAAATTTCAATTTCCTCTTTTTGAAAAACAGCATTGTTTTCAGGAATGTAGGCTACAAAAGGTTCAAAATAGAGTACAATTTCTTTAATTTTTTCGTCTTCCAGTGGTGTTGCAGCAATTGCTGCGTCAAGGTTCCCGTTTTTTAATTTTATAATGATTTCATCAGTATTGAGTTCTTCTATTATAAGTTTAACTTTTGGGTATTTTTTTATAAAATTATTCAAAAACATGGGTAGAAGAGTGGGCATAATCGTTGGTATTATTCCCAATCGAAATTCCCCTCCTATAAATCCTTTTTGTTGTTCTACTATATCTTGAATGCGATCTGCTTCGTTGACAATATTCTTGGCTTGATTGACAATTTTTTGACCAATATCTGTCAATTGTATTGGTTTTTTGGTTCTGTCAAAAATTTGAATACTGAGTTCGTCTTCTATTTTTTGAATTTGCATGCTTAATGTTGGTTGCGTAACAAAGCATTTTTCAGCTGCAAGAGTAAAATTTTTATGTTCGGCGACGGCCAAAACGTATTTGAGTTGTGTAATTGTCATTGTATAATTGATTGTTATGCAAATATAAAAACAATCAATTTAATTTATAGATAATTTTTTGATTTTATTACTTAAATTTGAATAAAATAAAAAAAATGAAACTTAGTACAATAGGATTACCCGTAGAAGAATCGGAAGTTATTATCGTAGAATTGAACATACTTTTATCGAATTATCAAATTTATTATCAAAGTTTAAGAGGGTTGCATTGGAATATTAGAGGAAGACGTTTCTTTGATTTGCATATAAAATTTGAAGAATTATACAATGATTCTCAATTAAAAATCGATTTAATTGCTGAAAGAGTTCTTACTTTAGGCGGTAGACCTTTGCATACTTTTGAGGATTATATTAAATTCAATCAATTGACGGTCGGAAAAAATATTTCGAATGATGAAAAAGCAATTCAGTTGATAGTGGATTCGTTATCACAGTTATTGAAAAATGAAAGAAATATTCTTGACAAAGCTTCACAAATAAATGATGAAGGAACAAATTCTATGATGAGTGATTTTATAGTAGAACAAGAGAAAACAATTTGGATGATGAAAGCTTGGTTAGAAGAGAGTTTGTAATTTTTTAATGCAATAAAAAGTGAACCAGAATAATTGTAATTATATTCTGGTTTTTTTGGGTATGTTAATTTTTTTTTAAATTTTAAGATGTGGTTTTTAATTTTTGCTCTTTAGAACTACTTTTGATGCAATGAAAGTAGTCGCACAAGTATTATTGTTTGTTTTTATAACTTTTCTAATAACTCCAACAATTGTTAGGTTAATAGAGAAAGATAGCGATACGTCTTTTTTCTATAGTTTTTCTGAAGAAGAACATTCCTTAAAAGGAATTAAAGCTATATTTGATTCTCATCCTTTATTAGAATTACCTCAATTTTTTATCAATAATTCCAGTCTCATTCTTTCTGAGAATTTGTCAAAACATGATATTATTACTGCATCAATATTTATTCCTCCCCCAAATCGTTTATAGATTATTTTAATTTTTTATAGTCAAAAATACTATTCTCTATTTTACTTATTAGCACTAGTAATTTTTCATATTAGGTCACTTTCTCAATAATCCCCAAGAGATTATCGCAAAGTTGTCATTTTGATATGGACTGGCTTATTGTGTTGATTAATAATGTTATATGGAGATAAATTTTTATATTTAATCTTTTAAATTAACTTTATAAATTTATTATGTCAAAAAAAACAAACCTTTTTACGTATTTCAAATCTGATTTTGCTTCTGGTTTAGTAGTTTTTTTAGTGGCTTTGCCACTTTGTTTAGGAATAGCAATGGCTTCCGGAGCACCTTTGTTTTCTGGGATTATTTCAGGTATTGTTGGGGGTATAGTAGTAGGATATTTAAGTCAATCACATATTAGTGTTTCTGGTCCTGCTGCAGGTTTGACAGCAATAATATTGACAGCAATTACTGATTTGGGAGCATTTGATGTTTTTTTAACTGCCGTTTTTATTGCTGGATTAATTCAATTGGCATTGGGTTTTTTGAAAGCTGGAAGTATTTCAAATTATTTCCCAACTAATGTAATTGAAGGAATGTTGGCAGGGATTGGAGTCATAATTATTATGAAACAATTGCCTCATGCTTTTGGGTACGATGCTGATTTTGAAGGTAATGAATCTTTTTCTCAACTTGATGGAGACAATACCTTTTCCTCTTTATTTGCAGTTTTAAATCACTTACAATTAGGTGCGATAATAATTGCTGCAGTTTCAATAGCCATTTTAATTTTGTGGGATAAAGTACCTTTTTTGAAAAAATTAAAAATCATTCCGGGAGCTCTTGTAGCGGTTATTCTCGGAATATTACTAAACGAATTCTTTACCGCTTCTGGTAGTTCTTTAGCTATAGGAAAAGAACATTTGGTTTCGTTGCCTATTCCGACAAATTTAGACGAATTTAAAGCAATTATTGTTACTCCAAATTTTGCTGGAATAATGAATCCAAAAGTGTGGGTAGTTGGTTTGACAATAGCTATTGTTGCTTCAATTGAAACCTTGTTGTGTATAGAAGCTGCCGATAGAATGGATGTTCACAAGCGTTTTACCAATACAAATGTCGAGTTAAAAGCGCAAGGTATCGGGAATATTGTGAGTTCACTTTTGGGTGGATTGCCTATGACATCTGTTGTAGTTCGATCTTCGGCGAATAATGAAGCTGGTGCAAAATCAAAATTATCTGCTATAATTCATGGGGTATTGTTAATGGTATCTGTTATTGCGATTCCTTTTATTTTAAATAAGATTCCTTTGGCAACTTTGGCTGCTGTATTAATTTTGGTTGGATATAAATTGGCAAAACCTGCAACTTTCAAACATTTTTGGCACTACGGTAAATATCAATTTTTACCCTTTATCGCTACATTTTTGGGTGTAGTATTTACCGACTTGTTAAAAGGGGTGGCTTTGGGTATTGCGATTAGTATTGTATTTATATTAAGAGGAAATCTTAAAAGAGCGTATAGCTTTAGAAAAGATGAATATCTTGATGGGGATGTTATTCACATCGATTTAGCTCAAGAGGTTTCTTTCTTGAATAAAGCAGCAATAAAATTGACATTGGCAAATATTCCAGAGAATAGTAAAGTTGTTATTAATGCTCACGATACAGTTTATATTGCTCACGATATTTTGGATTTAATCCATGAATTTAAAACTACAAGGGCTATTGATAATAATATTAAGGTAAAACTAAAAGGATTTAAAAAAGAGTATCATTTAGAAAATAGTGCCGAAACACAAAATCATGTAACCATTGAGCATCATTATGATTTTGTAAAAAGAGAAATGGTAGAAAAGACAGTGGTAAAAGAAGATTTTAAAGAATAATTTCTGATTTTAAAAGCATTAAATCTTTTATACTGTTATCTTGCATTATATTTAACTTAAAAAAAATAGACCAATAAAAACAACGAAAATGAGTGATTTTTATAAAAAAATATTAGACAATAATAAAAAGTGGGTTGAAGATCAGTTGAATCTAGATCCAGAATATTTTAAAGACCTTGCCAAAAGTCAGACTCCACCATTACTATGGATTGGTTGTTCGGACAGTCGTGTACCGGCTAACGAAATTATTGGTGCCAAACCAGGAGAGGTATTTGTGCATAGAAATATTGCAAACATGGTCGTGCATTCGGATATGAATATGTTAAGTGTACTCGATTATGCTGTAAATGTATTAAAAGTAAAACACGTTATTGTTTGTGGACATTATGGTTGTGGAGGTGTAAAAGCAGCGATGGGCAATGACTCTATAGGTATTATTGATAACTGGATTCGACACATAAAAGATGTATATCGTTTGCATGACAAATATTTGGATTCGATTGCTGATGAAACCGAACGTTTTAATGCTTTTGTAGAAATCAATGCAAAAGAGCAAGTGTTTGATTTGGCCAAAACATCTATCATACAATCTGCATGGAAAAATGGCCAAGAAGTAACTTTACATGGATGGGTTTATGGATTGAATTCAGGTTTTGTGACCGATTTGGGGGTAAACTTCAGCTCGGATAAAGATTTGGACGAAGTGTATCAACTGAATTTCAATAAGTAATATAATACGGTTTAGTCCTGAATGAAGTAATCTCTTTTAAATTATTAAAAAGGTTGTCTATGTTTTAGACAGCCTTTTTTTATGATTAATCGTCACTGTTCAAATTTTCATTGAATGCCGATGGTAGTAGTGTTGGGATAAACTTAATTAAAATAGGCAATAATAAACTGCCTCCAGGGAGCAAAAATATAGTCAAAGAAGGAACTGTTTTACATATATCCAAAATTTGTTTCTTTACTTTTTTCTTTTCTTTTTCGTCCAAATCTCTGTGAGTAGAATGTGCTAGTAAGAGCATCAATTCTTTACTTTGAATAATCTCCTTTAATAATCTTGTTTTATTACGGGAAATTAAAGTAATGACACTTTGTGTGGTTTGATCGTAAAAATGTTTTACAGGATTCGAATAATTAAAATAAGGGATTTCTTTTTTGTGTTTGGCAATAAATCCATCTGTACTTATAATGCTTTCTGATACAAATTCATCTTCAATAGTAAGATTTTTTGCTAAAGTATGTAAAAAGTAGGCTTCATTGTTTTCGAGAACTCCATCGCTCCACAAGGCCATTCCTGCCATATCAATGAGGTATTTTTTCTCTAATTCGGTGGTAAAATAGTCTAGTTCTAAATTCTCTAAAGTAATATTCTCTTTTTTGGAAAACTTACTGTATCGTATAGAGGCTTCAAATAATTTGATTAATAAATCGTCATATTGTGACTTGTTGGTTTTGATTTTTAAGGCCAGAGTTACAATATTGACAACTGTTTCTTCAATTTTTTTAAGATATTTTTCTGGAATTTCACCGTGAATTAAATATTGGCGAAAAGCCAAGACATCTATGAATAAAAGTGCATTGGTAACGAGATGCGAAAAGTTTTTATTGATAATGTTTTCATTCGTTTGAACTCGCTGATCAATTATTTTTTCGAGTGTTAAGGAAGTAGTGTTTTTTGGTAATATTTTTTTAAATAGACTAAAACCCTCGGGATGCATTTGTTTATAAAATGCATTTGTTTGTTCTATAAAATGGGTTGGATTATTTTCTTGATTGTTTAAACGATAAATAGCATATAAAGCATATAATAAAGCAATTTTAGATATTTCTTCTTTAAACCATCCTTTGGTGTCTATAGTAAAAGGAGTGTCAAATGAAATGATATGACCGTAGATGAAACCAGTATTCCTTAAATTTTGATAAAATACAGCTTCAGTTTCAGAAACATTTTGTTCTGATAACGGTAATTTTGAAAAAAATTTATCGATCCAACCGGATGCCGAAGGGTTAATCATTGCTTTGATTTAATTTGCAAAGCTATGTTTTTTTATGAATTTTTAATTCGAATTATAATAAAATAAACTAATCCCTTGATTTTTTATTTTGCTCGCAAAATTCAATTATCGTGGCAATTCGACTGTTTCTGGTTTCTGATCTTTTGGCTTGATTGAGCCAGTATAGATAGCTTTTTCGATAGGAAGGACTAAAATTTTGATAGTTTTCAAAAGCAGTTTGGTTTTGATTGAATGCTAGTTCTAAATCCTCTGGTATTATTAAATCTTCGACAGCATTCAAGGAAGTCCATGTGCCGTTTTGCTTTGCCTTTTCTATTTTGGCCAATCCACTTTCGTGCATCAGATTATCAGCAATGAGTTTCTCAATATAGGTTTTGTTGAGTTTGCTCCAAACACTTTTGTCTTTTCTAGGCGAAAAAACTTGTTTTCGGCTGTGTTCATCAACATTTCTGACTGTCGAATCAATCCAACCGTAACAAATGGCAACCTGTACAGCTTCTTCCCAACGCATACTTTCAAATGGACTGTTCACTTTATAAAAAATCAAATACACACCAGTTGACGAATGATGATTGTTGTGCAACCATTCTCGCCAATCGGCAGCATTTTTAAAATAATGATGTTCTTTTTCTTTCAAGAGCAATAAAAGACTTTTATGAATTTATTTAATAATGGCAGAACAAGCTACTCTTGCTCCAGCATTTCCTGAAGGTTGTGTAACAAAGTCATCGGCACCTTGATGCACAATAAGTCCTTTTCCAATGATATCTTTTGTAGCATCTCCACAGCCAATACACCATTCGTCTGTAGTCAATGTTATTGTTCCATTTCCATTTCCGTCAGCAGTAAAATTACCAATGTCACCTTTGTGGTATTCATCAACACCCCATTTTCCGTGTTTTTTGAAGGTCGGATTCCAGTGCCCTCCGGCCGAGCTTCCGTCTGCAGCAGAACAATCTGATTTTTCGTGTATGTGAATAGCATGAATTCCTGGCTGTAATCCTGCAATTTTGGCAACAAAAGTTACTTTGCCATTTTTCTCTACAAAAGTGGCTGTTCCGGTAACTTTGCTATTGCTTTTTGATTCGAATACTAAATTTAATTTTTTGGATTCACTTGAATTTCCACTGGTTTTACAACCAATAATAACTCCGATAATAATGACAATTAATAAGATTATTTTTTTCATGATTTTAATTTTTTAATTAGATTATAAAATTACGTATAAAAAAGCGTATTAAAATTAATTGTTTCTTAAAATCTATTTTGACTTTTCGCCCACAAAATGGTTGGTTGTTGATTTGAATAAAATATTAAAAGAGGTCAAACTGCCATATATGCGAGTGATGTATTGTTGCAATTCTATTTTTTCAATTTCTTCTATTTTGCTGGTATTAATTTTTTGTTCCATTACGCGCAAACGATCTCGAACCATTATAATTTTATGAAAAAAAGTATCAATTGGAATCTCTTTGGACACCAAACCAGCTTGACCTGGCTCAAGAATCATTTTGCCTCCTTTCCATTTATCCCCAATAGGAACAATTTCAGAGACATCGGACCATTTTTTCAAAAGGTCTCGCAAACTTTGTTCCACCTCAGAAAAACTTACAGTGTCGACTTCATCTACAGTAGCTTCTATAACTTTGAAATCATCGTTTAACGGTATAGTCTCCAAACCGTTTTCTATAAATGTCACCCAATATTCTTTTGAAGAAACGTTTGTTATAACTCCTTTTCCAAATTCGGGGTGTTCAATTCGAGAACCTATTCCTAGTAATACCATGTTATTGTCTTTTTTATACGAAAATAATCATACCCTTTTTAAAAAGCAAATTTGAAATCAAAACAACATTTTTCTTATTAATATTTAGTATTTTTACAAGACACATTTTAGATATTTAAATATATGACCATGAAAAATATAACTTTATTGATAGTATTCATTTGCATAGCATTTGTATCATGCTCAACAACAAAAGCAACTATGAAAACCACTTCGTTGGAAGGAACTTGGGAACTAAATTATATAACGGGGCCAAGAATTGCTTTTGATGGTTTGTATCCAGACAAGAAACCGACAATTGTATTTGATGTTGCAACAAATAAAATTGGAGGAAATAACAGCTGTAACCAGTATTTCGGAACTCTCATTGTGGATGGAAATAAAATTAATTTTAAAGATGCCAAAATGGGTATGACTATGATGGCATGTCAAGGTAATGGAGACACTATATATATGTCAACACTGGATAAAATTGACTCCTATTCTATTACTGACGATGGAAAAACTTTGAATTTATAACCGGAAATATTGTAATGATGCGTTTTACACATAAAATGTAATTTAAAAGTTAAAGGGATGAAAACATTATTTTTAACTGTTTTTCTTTCATTAAGTATTGTAAGTGGTTTTGCGCAGGAGAAAACCAAAAAACAATTGAAAGAAGAACAAAAGTTGGCAAAGCAAAATGAGATTGCTGCGCTTTTAGAATCAAAAGAGTTTAAATTTGAGGCTAATATGGCATATCCTCAAGGCACAAGAAGTGTAGATTTGACAACAAATCCTAATTTTTTAAAATTTGAAAAGGATTCTATAAAAAGCGAAATGCCTTTTTTTGGAACAGCTTACAGTGGTGTTGGGTATAATAGCACCAACGGAGGTCTTTACTTTAAAGGAAATATACAAAATTATTCTTCCGTTAAAGATGATAAATCCTACGTAATTAAATGTTCTATTAATGAAAAAACAGTGTCATATAACATGATTTTAACTGTATTTTTAGAAGGCAATGCATCATTAACTATTACTGCTTCCAATCGTTCGACAATTTCGTATCGAGGTAAAATTTACAAACTAAAAAAAGCGAAGTAAAACAAAAAGGGTATTTATTTAAACTCGATTTATTGTAATTTAATTAAAAAAATGAGTGTTTGATTTTAATTCTATGGAAGAAATTATAAAAATAAGTACTCAAACAATTGCCCAATTTATTGAGTTTTTATCGGCAATTATAATCGCGTATTCTTCTTTGAAAGCGGTAATTCAATATTTTAAAGATTCTTTTTCCAAGGCTGCTGGATATTTGCCAGACACCAATATCCGACTTTCATTAGGGAAATCGTTGGCAATCGCATTAGAATTATTATTGGGAGCCGATATTCTTAAAACAGCCATAGCACCAACTTGGACAGAAATAGGACAACTCGCGGCAATAGCCACTTTGAGAACCGCCTTGAATTACTTTTTGGAAAGAGAATTGAAAGAATCTAAAGAAAAACAAAATGAGAAATAAAATTATAATTATTTTTAGCTTTTCATTATTAGTTTTAAGTTGTAAAAAAGAAATTAAAAGCAGTGAGGTGTTTACCGATTCAACAACAACAGTTGATTTGGATAGTCATAATTCTGAAAATGCATTGGATTGGCAAGGTATATACAAAGGGGTTTTGCCATGCGCAGATTGCGAAGGAATTGAAACTACAGTAACTTTAAACAAAGATAAAACTTTTTCGTTGGCAACAAAATATTTGGGTAAAGGCGAAGGTAAGGTTTTTATAGAAAAAGGTTCTTTTACTTGGGACAAAACTGGAACTTCGGTAACACTTGAAGGCTCAAGGGATAGACCAAGCCAATACAAAGTTGGCGAAAATACCTTGACGCAATTGGATATGCAAGGTAATCCAATAACGGGTCAGTCAGCAAATCTATATATTTTAAAAAAGAAATAATCAGTAATAATTAAATTATAAAACTATGAAACTAAAATTCAGTTATTTTTCAATTTTAATGCTGTTTGTATTTAATTCATTTCAAATCAACGCTCAAAAAACAATACCTGTAAAAGCTGGTTGGTCATTTCTTGCAGAACCGTATGTAATGTTTCCTAATATGGCAGGAGATGTGGGTCTGGGGAATCTTCCCGATGTTACTGCCGATGTAACTCCAAGTGATATTTTTAGTAATCTGCAAATGGGAGCAATGCTGTATCTTGAGGCATCCAATGAAAAATGGAATGTCAATTCAGATTTATTGTATATGGATTTGGCGCAAGGTGTGAAAGGAAATGCATTAATAAGTAACGGGGAAGTTTCGGCAAAGCAATTGGGTTGGGAAGTAGCTGGACTGTACAAAGTAAGACCAAATTTGCAATTTGGGTTGGGATTGCTTTACAATTCAATAAAATCGGGTGTAGACATTAATCAAAATAATTTGGGTGGCGGAACAACTAATAGAAAAAGGGAGATTTCTGAAGGATGGGTTGATCCAATGTTTATAGCTGTATTTACCAATAAACCTGGCAAAAAAATAATCTATAAGTTTCGTGGTGAAATAGGTGGTTTTGGACTTGGAGCAGACACTAATTTTGCATGGCAAGTACAGGCATATGCAGGATACCGCTTCTCTGAATTATTCCAAATTCAGGGAGGTTACAGGGTTATAGGACTTGATTATGAAAACGGAAGTGGTTCTGATCGGTTTTTGTATAATATGGATACGTTTGGACCCGTTATCAAATTTGGATTTAATTTTTAACATTTAAAAAAAATAATACAATACGCCTTATACAAAAGTTTATAAGGCGTTTTTGATTAAAAAAAATACGACATGAAAACATTTTTAAAACTCACAGCTCTTTTTGAAGCATTAACTGGACTAGCATTAATTTTTGTGCCAAAATTAGTAATACTATTATTGTTTGAAGTTACTTTAGATGGATTTGGAGGGCAAATTGCGGGAATGATTGCCGGAGCAGCTATACTTTCAATCGCTATCATTTGTTGGCTTATGAAAGAAGTGGAATCGGCGATATTTGTGGTTAAAACCCTTTTGTTTTACAATATTTCTATTGTTGCCATTGTTCTCTATAGTATAATCAATTATGGAGTAAAAGGACCCGGAATATATTTGATAGTGGGTTTCCATACAATATTCTCAATATGGAGTTTGCTTCTATTTCTTAAAAAATCGGAAACTGTTTAAAAGACAATTTAATTTTTTTTTACTTTCTAAGAATATAAATTCTGAATATCAAAATCATAATAAATGAGATATTTGAAAAATAGCTATTTACTGCTTTTGATGTTTGTTTTTTGTCATGTAAAAGCACAGGTAGGTTTAGATTGCCCTCCAAAAACAGTATTGGAATTATTTAAAAAAAAAGATTCTCTTCTGGTTGTAAAACCTCTCAAGAATAGTTTTTTTCTTATCATTCCTGTCATTGGAGCACAACCGGCTACGGGATTTAGTTATGGTGCAACAGCCCAATATACTTTTAAAGGGTACGATATATTAGATAAATATTCTTCGGCAAATCTAGGCGTGGTTTTTACTACCAAGAATCAGTTACTGATAAATGTAAAAAACAATATTTTATTAAAAAATAATAAGCTTTTTTTGAGCGGTGATTATCGTTTGTACATTTTTACGCAACCCAATTATGGATTGGGAACAAATATAATTCCAACCCATAAGGACAATCCCGATTTTGAAATTGAGTCGATTGCAGAACCCATGGATTATAATTATTTTAAATTTCATCAAACGGCTTCTTGGGAGTTTTCCAACCATTTCTACATAGGAGGCGGTATAGATTTAGATTGGTATTCGAGTATTGTTGATAAAGATCTGGATGTTGCCAATGGCGACTATACCTATCATTACAATTACTCGATAGAAAACGGGTTTAATCCGCTGGAATATTATGTAAATGGTTTGAGTCTAAATTTTATTTATGATTGCAGAGACAATCAGATTAATGCTAGGAAAGGTTGGTTTGCGAATCTAAATTATAGAATCAATCCTGCTCTGTTTAAAGAGCAACAAGTGAGTAATGTACTTTTTACAGAGTTTCGCTATTTTATTCCGTTGAGTCAAAAAAAGGAGAATTTTGTTTTGGGATTTTGGGGGTACGGACAATTTGTAACACATGGAAATGTTCCGTATTTAAATTTGCCAGCTATAGGTTGGGATCAAAGGAGTAGGAGTGGAGAAGGATACACGCAGGGATTATTTAGAGGCAATAATTTGGCCTATCTTCAAGCCGAATTAAGATTTCCAATTACGTGTAATCAAGCTCTTAGCGGAACTGTCTTTACCAGTTTCACAACCGCAAGCAATAAAATGGATTCAGTTAGGCTATTCGATTATGTTCAGCCAGCTTTTGGGGTTGGATTAAGGGTGTTGATTGACAAAGCAACCCGCACCAATCTTGTGATAGATTATGCAGTAGGAAACCATTCTAAAGGATTTTATCTGAATGCGGGTGAAACTTTTTAGGTTGAATTTTAGTCTTATAATCTGTCTATATTAACAAGGATTGTTTTTGTAATTTATTTACATTTTCAATATTTTTTTATAACTTTACGAGACAAACAAACTTTAAACCAATTTAGTATGAAAACAATCATCAAAACATCGTTATTTCTTTTTCTGGTTTCCTTATTCGTTAGCTGTTCATCGGTTACCGTTTCATCGGATTATGATCATTCAGCTAATTTTTCAAAATACAAAACATTTTCTTTTTATCAATTAAATGTAACTGGGCAAACAATTAATCAACTCAATCAAAATCGTATTATCAGTGATGTAAAAGCAAATTTGATTAGTAAAGGTTTTACCGAAGACACAAGCAATCCGGATATGTTGGTAAACGCAACTACAGTAATGCAAGCAGAAAAACAATACAACGCCAATACTAACTATTACGGAGCAGGAGGAATGTATCGCCCTTATGGTTGGGGTGGTGGTTATGGAGGTATGGGAGGTATGGCAAATACTACGGTAAGTGTTCAGAATTATACGGATGGTTCTCTTGTAATTGATATCATAGACGCCTCTACTAAAACGCTTATATGGACCGGTACAGGTAGTAAAGATATTTACTCTCAATCGGATAATCCTGATCAAGCTGTTTTGGATGCAGTTACTAAAATTATGGCTAGTTTTCCTCCGGGAGCACCAAAGCAATAATAAAAATTTTGCAGGCTAAACTTTTAATTTAATATTTTAAAAAAAAAACATTGACCATATTCCAGGATCAATGTTTTTTTTTTGAAATAGAAAAGGATAATGAATAAAAGTATATTTTTTAACATTAGTTTTGTTAAAGTAAACTTATTTAAATAAAATTTTATGTTTCAAAAGACATTAATTGCAATCCTGTTTTTTTTATTTTCTGTTTCTATAATTGCTCAAACGGCAACAACCGTCAAAAAGGATACGACTGTTGCAAAAGAAAGTGAAGTTTCAAAATTCAATGCATTTAATAAAAAGGCGGAAGCTTTTTTTAGGGTGTTTCCAGTGCCTATTTATGGCTATACCACTGAAGCTGGAAATATATACGGTTTGACCAAATTCAATGTTCTTAATCTGTCAAAAAAAGATACCATATCCAAACCTTCTAAGTTGACCGAATTGGTGACTTTTTCATCAAAAGGGAGAGTAAATGTTGTATTGGGCGGACAATTGTTTTTTAAGGAAAATAAATATCAAATTCAAAGTTATGTCTATTATCAAAAACAACCCCAATACATTTTTGGAATAGGAAATGATGTAACAAAAGCAACGGAAGAAGCAATAAATTTTGACAGGGTTAAATTTTATTCTAATAATTTGATGCAAATTGAAAAAAATTTATATGTTGGTATTCCCATTGAGTTTGCCAATTATTGGAACATGCAAATCCCTGCGGATAGTTTTTTAATTCAAGATAATGTACCGGGAGTGACGGGTGGTTATGATGTAGGGGCAGGTTTTTCTGGTTTATATGACACAAGAAAAAATCCGTACAATCCACAACAAGGAGAATATTGTATGTCAAGTCTGGTTTTTCATCCCAAATTCTTTGGAAGTACTTATCAATTTACCAATTTTATTTTGGACATGCGTAAGTATTACAATCCTTGGCTTAAACATATTATTGCAGTTCAGGCATATACCAGCAATGCATTTGGCGATACACCATTCTATGATCTTTCGTTGATGGGTGGATCTGATCAAATGAGAGGGTATTACCAAGGAGCGTATCGAGATAAGGTTCTTATTGACGGACAGATTGAATACCGTATGCCGGTCTGGAATATTTTTGGAGTTGTAGGATTTGTGGGTACGGGTAGGGTATTTGAGAGTTACAAGGATGTGTCTTTTGAAACCTGGAGAGTTTCTTATGGTGGAGGATTGAGAATTATGGTTGACAGTAAGCATCAAACCAATTTGAGACTTGATTGTGGTTTTGGAGAAGGAGGTTCTTTAAGAGGGGTTTATTTTAGTTTTGGTGAAGCGTTTTAAAAAATATATTTTCAACAATATTATCTTTAAAATAAAGGTTTTTTTATTAAAATAAACATTAAATTATTAAATTTGAGTGTTTTAACAATTAAATCTTATATTATGAAAAAATTTATTCTTTTTATGTTACTTGCTATTTCTTCAAGTAATTTTGCCCAATCAACCATGAAAGACGATGTTGATATTGTTCAGTCTGTTTATGGTAAATCAAAAACAGAACTGGTAAATCAATACATGGCTTTGTCGGGCGTTCAGGCAACTGATTTTGCAAAAGTCTACGATGCTTACGAAGTAGAACGTAAAAATTTGGGTCAAACCAAAATACAATTAATCAATCAATATGCTGCCGATTTTCAAAATCTTACTGATGCCAATGCCGATGCAATAGTTAAAGGGACTTTGAAAAATAATTTAGGATATGATAAGTTGTATTCAACGTATTATGAAAAAGCAAAAAAGGCTGCTGGTGCATTAAATGCCGCAAAATGGATTCAATTGGAGATTTATTTGCAAACTGAAATTAGAGGCAGTATTCAAAATGCTATTCCTTTTATAGGCGAATTGGATAAGACAAAAGTAAATGCAAACTAAAATTATTTGCTACTGAATATTTAAGGGCGTAATGTACAATTCATTACGCTCTTTTTTTGCGTTTTTTTTATATTTTAAATGCCTAAAATTAAATTTTTTTAAGTTGAAAAAAGTAATTTTTCGGAGATTTAAATTATCAATTAATTAATAATCAAGCACTACCATTCTTTAGTTGCTTTATTTTAATTTTCTATTTTAATTAATCAGAAAAAAATGTTAAATTTGTATGTATACCACATTATCCTTTAATTTTTAATTAAAACGTCATGATAAATTCAGCCACAATTTTAAAATTTAAATTTGTAATAGTCTTTTTATTGCTCTTATTGGTCGGAAATGTATCTGTATTCGGACAAACACCTAAAGATTTTAAGAATTCTATAAAATTCAATGCGACAAACATGCTTTTGTATGATGCATCTTATCAATTTTCTTATGAAAGGATGATAAAAGAGAATCAAAGTATCAATTTTGTTTTTGGGTATCAACAATTTCCAAAGTTTATTCCAACTCTTACTGGGTTTAATTTTCAGCCAAAGGGAAGCCGATCAGGTTATTCGTTAGGATTGGATTATAGATTTTATTTAGGAAAAATCAACAAATATAGTGGACCACGTGGTGTTTATCTGGCTCCTTTTGTGTCCTATTTTAGTTTTGACAGTAGCAGGGGGTTTGATTATACAGATCCTGATACAAATGTTACTGACAGTGCCAATCTTAATATGAAATTAGATTTATACAATGTAGGAGGCGAATTAGGGTATCAATTTGTATTATGGGATCGATTGGTTATTGATTGCGTGCTTTTTGGGCCATCTGTAACAACCTATAAATACAATGTAAAAGTAGATGGAGATATCCCTTCATTGGATGAAAATGAACTGGCTCAAAAAATAATTGAAAAGATGAGAGATAAATTCCCCAACATAGGCAATATTACTGGAGATGAGGGAATTACAAAAAAAGGAGTTCAGTCTCTTACAGCAGTTGGTTTTAGATACAATATAAGTATTGGATATAGATTTTAGTTGACTTTAATTTTAATTTTAAAGTTGCTATTCAGAATTTAAACCTCGATATTTTCGGGGTTTTTTTATGGGTTGAAATTAGTTTTTGCTAATGGCTTCTTATATATTTGTAAAGCGCTAAATTGTATATCGTAATTAAACCTTAAATTTATTATCATGTCTACTCGTTCTTTAATTGTACTCCCAGATGATACTGGAAAACAAATAATTGATGCAATTAAAAAAGCAAAGAAATCCATTCGCGTAAAAATGTTTATTTTTTCGGATCCGGATTTAATTAATGCGATTATTGAAGCCAAAAAAAGAGGAGTTAAAATAGATATTATGCTTAACCCTGCCAGAAGGAACGGTGTAGAAGAAAATGATCAAGTCAGAAAATTACTGGAAGAAGTTGGTGTAGAAGTAAGAGACAGTAATCCGTCTTTTGGAATTACTCATGAGAAATCGATGGTAGTTGATGATGAATTAGCTATTATTCATTCTTTAAATTGGGACACCAAAAATCTTAATTTATCTCGAGATTATGCCATTATTACAACGCATAAACACGAAGTAAAAGAAATCATATCCTGCTTTGAGGCTGATTGGAATCGGATTGTATTTGTACCGGGAACCGATGCTAAACTTATTTGGTGTACAGGGAATGGTCGTTTGCGTATTGCTGAATTAATAGACAAAGCCAAGTATACTTTATTTGTACAAAACGAACGTTATCAAGATGAGGTAATAGTTGAACATTTGGTAAGGGCAGCCATAAGAGGTGTAAAAGTGCATATAATGGCAAAATCGCCTCATTCCTTAAAAAAACAAAAATTGGTTGAAGGGGTTGGTGGATTGCGTATTTTAGAAGATGTGGGTGTAAAGATTCATAAACTCAAAAAACTCAAATTGCATGGTAAAATGATTCTGGCTGATGGAGAAAGAGCTATTATAGGTTCTATAAACTTGGCTCCAGGGAGTTTTGATGATAGGCGAGAATTGGCTATTGAAATTCATGATGAAGCAATTATTAAACGTTTGCAAGAAGTTGCAAATCACGATTGGGAAAATTCAAAACCACTTGATCTTTCAGATGAAGGTCTTTTTAACGATTTAGAAAATCATAATCTGGGGAGTTCAGAAAGTCTTGCATTAGAAGTAGATGACAAAGCTGTAAAGCATCATAAAAAGCATTAGATTTTATATAATACTCGTATAAGTATGGTTGCATCTTTATTCTTTTTTCTTGTCAACAAAAATAAAATAGTATATTTAATTACCTTTTTTTTGATAAGTACTGTTTCTTTTGCTCAAGATCTTGAGCCCAGAGCTTATGCCAATATGCCGAAAGGTGCTAATGTTGTAGTTGCTAGTTACGGTTTTTTGAAAGGGAATGTTGTTTCTGAACCCACTTTGCCTATTGAGGATTTTGTTATTTCAAGCAATAATTTTGGAGTTGGTTATTTGCATACTTTTGGATTGGCCGATAAATTGGCAAGAGTGCAAGTCATCCTCCCATATGTAACAATGGATGGAAGAGCCAAAGTAAATGGTGAAGAAATAACTGGAAATCGAACTGGTTTTGGCGATATGCGCATACGATTTGGAATAATTTTATTAGGATCGCCAGCATTGGAGAGAAAGCAATTTAGCCAATATCAGCAAAAAACAATATTTGGGGTAAGTTTGGTTACATCAGTGCCTACAGGTCGTTATTACGCTGATAAAAGAATCAATATCGGAGCCAATCGTTGGGGATTCAAACCCGAGGTAGGTGTATCCAAACGGTTTACACATGTTTATGCTGAATTCTATTCTGGGGTTTGGTTTTATACGCAAAACGATGAATACCTTGGAGACAAAGATCTTCAGCAAAAACCTGTACTTTCTTTTCAGGGGCATGCCAGTTATTATTTTAAAAATCAAATGTGGATAGGATTTAATATGAACTGGTTTAACGGAGGAAAAACCGTTATTGATGATTTACCTACGGGAAGTTTGATTAACAGTTCAAGAATAGGACTAACGTGGTCTGTACCATTTACGAGAAGTCAGTCAATGAAATTGCAAGTTAATACAGGAACCTTTAAAGATATTGGACTGAATTATGACTCAATATCGCTTTCCTATCAGTATGTTTTCTTTTAGGATTTTACTAGAATATATATACAGAGCTCAAAAAAAAAAATCCAAAATTCAATCAATTTTGGATTTTTTTGTTTAAAATTCATTCGCAAGCTTTTAAATTTTAAAATAGCGCAGACAAGAAGAAATAGCTAGAATTAATGTAACTAAAATTATTGCATACGATTGTATTAATGAAATAGACACAGGCATTTTTTGATAAACAGTGTATTGTCGTTTTACTTTTTCTAAAGTTTTAGTATGTTCAATAGTTGCCCAGACCAATCCGACAAATCCAATAAGCAGCATGATTAATCCCACTTCACTGGGGCTGATTGATCCAACAGAATTTGCAATTCCTTTGGCTTCTTCATCCTCCAGTAAACGATAAACGGTAAATCCTAATGCCGAAATAGTAATAGATCTTGCTATCCAAGAAAGTTGCATTTTTTCTGCAGCAATCCTAAAACGTTCCAAAGTGATCAGCTCTTTATCTCTGTCTTTTTTTTCTTTTAGCAGTTTTTTTTCAGTTTCTATTGCCTCTGGGTTAGATGTAATTTCGTCTTTCATTTTAATTGGATTTATAGTTAAATGGTTTGTTTTAGAGTGTTAGTAATGTGCTCTCTAACAAATATATGTTTTTTTTTTAATTTTTGCAATTCTGTTTTCGAGTAGAATTTCTTCATCTATTTTTTCTAAATAATGATGATTTCCACAAATATTTAAACCCATGCATGTACAACAATCATAAAAGCGCAGTAGCATAAACCTAAATCAGAAATATACTAAGGGCGTGTCACCCTAAAGAAAAGGAACCAACTTATAATACTTGTTAGTCGGCTAGTTTTCTTTATGCTGCTGGGCTGTTGCTGTTACTTCGGTAGCTTAGCCCATCCCTCACGCAATCCTAACCACTTAAAGGAAAACGTGAAATTATTTTTTATAAGACCAATTTTTTTGAGAACTAATTCAAAATTTTAGCAGAGATTTTTAAGTGTTATTTAATATATTTGGTAATGATTCAAAAGTAATAAACAATGACAGCCCCAGATAAAAACATAAAATTTCCACTTCAAAATTATGACCGACTTTGTTTTCTAAAAAACATAGTTGAAAATCCAAATATCATTGTTGGCGATTACACCTATTATGATGATTTTGAAAACGTGGAGAACTTTGAGAAAAATGTAAAGTACCATTTTGACTTTGTTGGAGATAAACTGATAATTGGTAAATTTTGTATGATAGCTTCCGATGTGAAATTTATTATGAATGGAGCCAATCATCTTACAAATGCTTTAACAACGTATCCGTTTGCAGTTTTTGGGAAAGGCTGGGAAAATGCTATGGAAGGAAAGCAATATCCACAAAAAGGCGACATTCACATTGGCAACGATGTTTGGATAGGCTACAATGCAACCATTATGGCAGGAGTAACCATTGGCGACGGAGCCATTATTGCAACAAACGCAACCGTAATAAAAGACGTAGAACCTTATACTATAGTTGGTGGAAACCCCGCAACCGAAATCAAAAAAAGATTCACCAATGATGTTATCGAAAGGCTTTTAAAATTAAAATGGTGGGATTGGGAAATTGAAAAAATTACAAGAAATGTTCAAAACCTGACAGATACAGATATAGATAAATTAGAACTTCAGGAGAAATAACTTCGCTTAGCATTATTTAATAACAGAACTAGCATCCCATAAAAAAGCCGCTTTGTCATTCAGGGACAATAGCGGCTTTTTAACAAATAAAAACTAAAAAAGATGGTGTATTAGAAACAGTATGCGTTTTCTGCAACTAATTTTGTGGTGATTGTTTCTCTTAAACCAACAACATTTGGCATGTTAGTGTATTTAGTGAAACGACGTAATCCCATTAACATCATACGTTGTTCGTCACCTTCAGCAAAAGAAATAATGCTTTCTTTTCCTTTTTGAGTGATGATATCAACTGCTTGGTACAAGTATAATTGTGCCATTGCGATTTGTTCTTTGATTTTGTCAGCGCCGTTTGCTTTCGCTAATTTTTCGGTTCTCAAGATGGTACTTTCAGCCATATAGATTTCAATTAAGATATCTGATGCTGCCATCAATAATTGTTGGTGAGCATCTAAGTCTGGACCGTATTTTTGAACGGCACCACCAGCAACCATTAGGAACGCTTTTTTCAATTTACCGATCATTTCTTTTTCTTCAGCAAACAATTCAGAATAATCAGGAGTTTCAAAAGATGGAATTCCCATTAATTCTTCTTGTACTTTAGAAGCAGGTCCTAGTAAATCAACGTGACCTTTCATTGCTTTTTTGATCAACATACCAACAGAAAGCATTCTGTTGATTTCGTTTGTTCCTTCGTAGATACGGGCAATACGGGCATCTCTCCAAGCACTTTCCATAGGAGTGTCTTCAGAGAATCCCATTCCTCCAAAGATTTGGATTCCTTCATCGGCACAGTTTTGAACGTCTTCAGAAACAGCTACTTTCAAGATAGAACACTCGATTGCATATTCTTCAACACCTTTTAATTCTGACTCTTGGTGAGAAGCACCAGCAGTTTCACGCTCGGTGATACGATCTTCAATGTCTTTGGCAGCACGGTAAGAAGCACTTTCTCCTGCGTAGCAAGAAGTTGCCATTTCGGCCAATTTAGAACGAATAGCACCAAATTGAGAAATAGCAGTATTAAACTGGATTCTTTCATTAGAGTAGTGAACCGCTCCAGTGATTACTCTACGTTGTGCGTCCAAACAAGCTGCTGCCAATTTGATGCGACCTACGTTCAAGGCGTTCATTGCGATTTTGAAACCATTTCCTCTTTCAGACAACATATTTTCAGCAGGAACTTTGGTCTCATTGAAAAAAACCTGACGAGTAGAAGAAGCACGAATACCTAATTTATGCTCTTCTTCATTCATCGAGATTCCATTATCTGGAGTGTTTTCTACGATAAATCCGGTGATGTTTTTGTCGTCACCTATTCTTGCGAATACGATGAATACAGAACAGAATCCTGCATTCGAAATCCACATTTTTTGTCCAGTGATCGAATATGTTTTTCCGTCTTCAGATAAAACAGCTTTTGTTTTTCCAGAATTAGCATCAGAACCAGCACCTGGTTCAGTCAAGCAATAAGCGCCAAACCATTCTCCAGAAGCTAATTTAGGCACATATTTTTGTTTTTGCTCCTCTGTTCCGTATAATGTAATTGGCATTGTTCCAATTCCAGTGTGAGCTCCAAAAGCAGTAGAAAATGAACCCGTTGCTCCCGAAATATAGTCACATACCAAAACAGTATTTACAAATCCCATTCCCATTCCGCCATAAGCTTCAGGGACAGCTACGCTTAAGAAACCAAGATCTCCTGCTTTTTTCATACACTCTTGTGTATATGCGTAATCTTTTTTCTCAAAACGATCTTTGTGTGCCCACAATTCTTTGTCAACGAACTCTTTTACAGAGTCACGCATCATTAACTGCTCTTCATTGAAATCTTCTGGCGTGAAAATATCTTCACATTTTGTTTCTTTTACGATGAATTGACCACCTCTTGTTTTGTCGCTCATTTTATTTTTTTTTAAGTAATAGACTTTTTTAATTACATTAACTCGTAAATCCCCGCACTTCCTTGTCCAGTTCCCACACACATACTCACAATTCCGTATTTGCTTCCTCTGCGTTTCATTTCATCAAATAATTGAACAGAAAGTTTGGCTCCGGTACAACCTAGTGGGTGACCCAAGGCAATCGCTCCACCATTCACATTGATGATATCAGGATTCAAGTTCAATTCGCGGGTAACTGCCAATGCTTGTGAAGCAAAAGCTTCGTTCAATTCAATTAAATCGATATCATTTAGGGTCAATCCTGCTTGTTTCAACGCTTTTGGAATCGCTTTTACAGGACCAATTCCCATGATTCTTGGCTCAACGCCTGCAGAGGCGAAGTTTACCAAACGAGCAATTGGTTGAAGGTTTAATTCTTTTACCATTTCTTCGCTCATAACCAGTACAAAAGCAGCACCATCACTCATTTGTGAAGAGTTACCAGCCGTTACACTTCCGTCTGCAGCAAAAACAGCTCTAAGACCTGCTAATCCTTCCAAAGAAGTACCAACTCTTGGACCTTCGTCTTTGTTTACCACATACGATTTGGTTTCTTTTTTACCATTTTCATTGATAAAAGTTTGCTCTACCGTAATTGGAACAATTTGTTTGTCAAATTTACCTTCTGCTTGTGCTTTCAAAGCTTTGTTGTGTGATTGAAAAGCAAATTCATCTTGATCCGCACGAGAAATGTTGAATTGTTTGGCCACCGCTTCCGATGTCAATCCCATTCCCCAGTAGTAATCCTCGTGTCCCGCTTTTGCAACAGCATAATCCGGAGTAGGTTTGTAACCTCCCATTGGAATATAACTCATGCTTTCAGCTCCGCCGGCAATGATGCAGTGTGCCATTCCCGATTGGATTTTGGCAGTCGCCATTCCAATTGTTTCCAATCCCGAAGCACAATATCTGTTTACGGTAACACCAGGAACATCATCTACTTTTAATCCCATCAAAGAGATTAATCGTCCTACGTTCAAACCTTGTTCTGCTTCCGGCATGGCGTTTCCTACCATAACGTCGTCAATACGTGTTTTGTCAAAATCAGGCAACTCATTCATCATGTATTGAATGGTTTCTGCAGCCAACTCATCAGGTCTTTTAAATCTAAAAACTCCTTTTGGTGCTTTTCCTACCGCAGTACGATACGCTTTAACTATATATGCTGTTTTCATAATTATTATTTTGAATTTTGAATTCTAAATTTTGAATTAATTCAAAGGACATTTAAAATTCATAATTTATAATTTAAAATTAATTGCGGAGTGGTTTCCCCTTAGTTAACATAAACTGAATTCGCTCCAATGTTTTTCTCTCAGTACAAAGTGATAAAAATGCTTCTCTTTCAATATCCAATAAATACTGTTCAGACACCAATGTAGCTTCAGATAAATCACCACCAGCCATAACGTAAGCTAGTTTGTTTGCAATTTTTAGATCGTGCTCTGAGATGTATTTACCAGCAACCATTTGGTTAGTTCCTACCAAGAACATTCCTAATGCTTGTTTACCCAAAACTTTTACATCTGTTCTGCGGATTGGTTGGGTATAACCCGCTTCTGCCATTAATAAAGCATGTTTCTTAGCTTCAGCGATCTGACGATCTTTGTTGACTACGATAATATCTTTACCATGTTGAAGAAGTCCAGTATCGAAAGCTTCATAACCAGAAGTTGATACTTTTGCCATAGCGATGGTCATGAAATACTCTTGTAAAACATTCAATTCTACATCGTTTTTACGGAATAAATCGGATGCACGTAAGGCCAATTCTTTCGAACCTCCACCGCCAGGAATAACCCCAACACCAAATTCAACCAATCCCATATAGGTTTCTGCAGCAGCAACCACTTTATCAGCATGCAAACTCATTTCGCAACCACCACCAAAAGTCATTCCGTGAGGAGCAACTACAACAGGGATTCCAGAATAACGCACACGCATCATCGTGTCTTGGAACATTTTAATAGCCATATTCAATTCATCGTATTCTTGCTCCACTGCCATCATGAAAATCATTCCGATATTAGCACCAACAGAGAAATTTGCTGCTTGGTTTCCAATAACCAAACCTTGATATTCTTTTTCGGACAAATCTATCGCTTTGTTGATCGCAGCTAAAACATCACCTCCAATAGTATTCATTTTGGATTGGAATTCTAAATTCAAAATTCCGTCACCCAAATCTTGGATGATAGCACCGCTATTACTCCAAACTTTTTTGCTTTCGCGAATGTTGTTCAAGATGATGAATGCATCTTGGCCTGGAACTTTAGTTTGCGATTTGGTTGGAATATTATAGAAATAAGTTGCTCCTTCTTTAATAGTATAAAAACTAGTACTTCCAGAAGCTAACATTTCGGTAACCCAAGCTGCAGGTTCAAGACCTTCGGCTTTCATGATTTCGATTCCTTTTTCAAGACCAATGGCGTCCCAAATTTCGAATGGACCATTTTCCCATCCAAAACCAGCTTTCATGGCATCGTCTATTTTGTATAATTCATCTGAGATTTCAGGAATACGGTTGGAAACATAAGCAAACATTCCAGAGAAACTTTTTCTGTAGAATTCACCAGCTTTGTCTTTTCCTTTAACTAAAACCTTAAATCTGTTGATTGGTTTGTCAATCGTTTTGGTCAATTCCAAAGTAGCGAAAGAGGCTCTCTTCGCTGGACGGTATTCCAAAGTATCCAAGTCCAAAGAAAGAATGTCTTTGTCTACTTTTTTGTAGAAACCTTGACCCGTTTTGCTTCCCAACCATTTGTTTTCCATCATTTTGTTAACAAATTCCGGAAGTTTGAACAACTCGTGTTGTTCGTCTGTCGGGCAGTTTTCGTAGATTCCGTTGGCAACATGCACCAAAGTATCCAATCCAACAACGTCTACAGTTCTGAAGGTAGCCGATTTTGGACGGCCAATAACCGGACCGGTCAGTTTATCTACTTCTTCAATAGTCAATCCCAATTCTTTTACCAAGTGGAACAAACTTTGAATTCCGTAAATACCGATACGGTTTCCGATAAAGGCTGGAGTGTCTTTGGCAACAACCGAAGTTTTTCCCAAGAATTTTTCTCCGTATATCGTTAAGAAATCCAATACTTCTGTTGAAGTTTGTGGACCAGGAATAATTTCGAATAATTTTAAGTAACGAGCCGGGTTAAAAAAGTGAGTACCACAGAAGTGTTTTTGAAAATCATCGCTACGTCCTTCGCTCATAAAGTGAATTGGAATACCAGAAGTGTTGGATGTTACCAAAGTTCCTGGTTTTCTAAATTTTTCAATTTGCTCAAAAACCATTTTTTTGATGTCCAAACGCTCCACAACCACCTCGATAATCCAATCTACATTGGCAATCTTGGCCATATCGTCCGTAGTATTTCCAGTGGTGATTCGGCTGGCGAATTTTTGACTGTAAATAGGAGAGGGCTTTGATTTTAAGGAGTTGGCCAAATGTTCGTTTACCACACGGTTGCGAACAATTTTACTCTCAAGCGTTAGCCCTTTTTTGGCTTCTGCATCGGTCAATTCTCTTGGTACAATGTCCAAAAGTAAGACTTCTACACCAATGTTGGCAAAATGACAAGCAATTCCTGAACCCATAATTCCGGATCCAATTACTGCAACTTTTTTAATGGTTCGATTCATCATTACTGTTTTCTTGTTGATTAAATATGTTTTTATTCTGAATTAGTTCGTTGATTATTTCTGCTACTTCAATGAAAGTGTTTATCTTTTCTTCCGAAATGTGTTTTCTTACAGAGTCATTAAAATTCAAAACGGTATTCTTCGAAAGCTCTCTTTTTTCTTTTCCAAAATCGGTCAGGTAAATCAAAACGCCTCTGCCGTCTTCAGGATTTTTCTTGCGGGTGATTAGCCCTTTTTCTTCCATCGATTTTAATGTTCTTGTCAAACTTGTAGCTTCCATTCCCATTCTGGGTCCCAATGCAGTTGACGGTGTTCCTTCTTCTCTGTCAATACTTAATAATGCAAATCCAGTTGCCATTGTCGCGTCATATTTATGAGCTTCTTCGTTGTACATTCTGGATACGGCTTGCCAAGTTGCTCTTAGGATATAATCTATTGTTTTGTTTTTCATATTCTACTATATCGATTTCAAAAGTAATAAAAAAAATACTATGCACGCATAATAAATTTCGTTTTTTTTTAATATTTTATAAATATAGATAAAAAACTCCTTTGAAATAAGGACTTTAGAAAATATTATGCATGCGCAGTATATTCTTATTTTAGCAAAAAGGATGCTTTTTTGAGTTTTGTATAAAAAGGATTGAAATTTTGATTTGGAGCACACAAAATGGCATTATTGCAAGTCCTTTTACATTTGACAGACAACCGATAAACCGATTTATTCACTTTTTACGGATTGCCGTAATTCTAAGAAATTTATTATAATTATATTTGAGAAAAAAGTTGTTAGATAATATATTTGCTAATGAGTGAAAAGATACCTTTTTTATGAATTAATAAAACGAAAACTATGGAGAATGTTCATGATTTGATTTTAAATGAAAGTGAAAAATTTAAGGATTATTTTTTAAATGATGAAGAGAAGTCTATTTCTTTTTTTCCAAAATTTAATTCTATTAATATTATTGTAGGAGCAAATAATAGTGGGAAAAGTAGATTTATAAGACAATTAATGTCAAATAATTACTTTGTTGGAGTTAAAGATTTACTTTTTTTAGAAACAGAAATTAGAGCATATAATTATAGAATTTCGAATACTAATTCAATAATTGATGAAAAATATAATACTTATGATGAAAACTCTAAAAGGACTATATATATCAGTGGAGATAATGTTGATGATCAAAAAGCAAAAGTATTATTAGAAAATAGACTGACAGAACTCAATTTTAATGATATTGAAGATCTTGTGAAAATAATAAAACAGAATAAAGCAAATCTAGAAAATTTAAGAAGTTTTGATGTAACAAATATTTTTATTTCTGGTTATTCGAAAATTAATAATGACTTTATAAAAATTTTCAAAAATTTTAAAAAGTATTATATACCAACATTAAGAACAGCACATTCTTTATTTAATTTTGATTTAGATAAATACTCTAAAATTGAGAGTGATATTTATTTAGAAACGCTTGATAATTATTATGGATTAAAAAATATTAATATTGATGTTTTTACAGGTGTTCATCTTTATAAAGAAATTTTAAATACAAGAAACTCTAAAAGAGAAATAAGAAGCAAATTTGATAAATTCGAGGAGTTTATTAGAATTAATTTTTTTGATGGTAAAAAAATTGATATTGTTGCTGAATTTGATAAAGATGAGAGTTTAAAAGGGAATAATAATTTAGAAATAATAAGTGTTCATATAGAAGGAGAAAAAGAAACTCGTAAACTTTATGAATTAGGAGATGGAATTCAGGCTATCATTATTTTAATGTATAAAATCTTTATGGCTGAGCCAGATTCTTTTGTATTTATTGATGAACCTGAACTTAACCTACATCCAGGTATGCAAAGATTGTTTTTGGAGCAAATTACAACTAACAAAGATTTAAAGAGTAAAAAATTAAACTATATAATTACCACTCATTCTAATCATTTTTTAGATTTAACTATCGAAAAAGATAATGTATCGATTTATTCCTTTTCTCCAAAGAATGATAAAGGTGGAGAAAAACAATTTGTAATTAAAAATGTCAATCGTGGTGATAATAAATTACTTAAGGATTTGGGGGTGAATAATTCATCGGTTTTTATGGCAAATTGTAGTATTTGGGTAGAAGGGATATCTGATAGAAACTATATTAAAGCATTTTTAAAATCCTATTGCAATTCAATTAAAAAATCATATCCAAAAGAAGATATAGATTTTGCATTTTTCGAATACGCCGGTTCAAATATTGATCATTATATTTTTGATGATAAAGTAGAAAAGGAAGATGTGGATATTGTTTTAAATGACATAAAAGCTTTGGCAATTAGTAACAGAATATTTCTTTTAGCAGATTCTGATGCATCTAAACAAAGTAGTAAAAAAGGAATTAGATTAAAAGAGTTGGAAGATGCAAAAACAGATAATTTTATTCCTAAGGTTGTTTGGAATATTAGAGAAATAGAGAATCTTTTGACTAATGAAATGTGGAAAGGAATTCTAATTGATCTTTGTAATAAAACGTTGATTAAGTCACATGAAACTGATATTTTATTAAAAATTAATGAAGCATTATCCGAAGTTAATTATTCAGATTTCGAGAAAAAATATGTTGGGGAATTTCTAGAGGAATTAAGAAAAAAAATGGGTAATATTTCGAAAAAATCGATTCTTAATCAATCTAATTACGAAGTGAAATCAAATGATTCCTTTGGAACAATTATTAATAAACGTGAATTAAGCGAGTTAGTTTTTAATAAAAATTTTTCATGGGAAGTCTTGTCTAAGAATAAAGAAATTGAAAACTTAACCATTGAAATTTATGATTTTATAACACAAAAAACATAAACAAAAAATCACGACTCGATAGTTGTGATTTTTTGTTTATAGGAGTTTGTATCTATTCACCCTTTCTTAAAATCCCCGCTATCCACATCTCTCAAAAACTGAATCACGCCTTTGAAATAGTTTTTCTGGTCATCGTATTGCGAAAGGTGGCTTCCGTTCGGGCAAAACAAAAAGCGTCCGTTTTGCACTTCGTGGGACATCCATTCCATGTGTTTGGGATCCATAGTATCGAATTTGGCACCAATCACCAGCGTAGGAACAGTAATCGTTTTGAGTCGGGCAGTGACATCCCAATCTTTTAATGTAGCGTTTCCGGTAATTCCAAATTCACTCGGGCCTTGCATGTACACATACACAGACGGGTTCATGTGCTTGAAAGCCCTGTTTATGGATTCTGGCCATTGATCAACAGGCATTCTCAGTATGTGTTCGGTATAATAATATTTGAACAGCAGTTCGGTGTATTTTGGGTTGGTGTAATCCTTGTTTTTTTCGAATGTTTTGATTTGGTCAAAAACAGCTTTTGGAAGTTTGGGTCCAAGAACTTCTTCGGCATATTTGTTGTACGCAGGTGCGCTGGCCATCATGTTGGAAATAATCAGTCCTTTGAGATTCTTTTGGTATTTCAAAGCATATTCCATCGCAAGGATTCCGCCCCAGGATTGTCCCAAAACATAAAAGTTGGTGTTGTCACAACCCAATGCTTTTCGAACCTGTTCTACTTCTTCGACAAAGCGTTCGTTGGTCCACAAACTATTGTCATTCGGCTGGTCACTGTAATAGGAACCCAATTGGTCGTAATAGATGTACTCAATACTTTCGTTTGGGAAATAGCCGTCAAAAGCTTCATACAGCTCATGCGTTAGACCGGGACCTCCGTGAAGCAACAATACTTTGATCGTTGGATTGTTGCCCACCGTTTTTGTCCAAACCTTGAAAGTGCCTTTTGGAGTGGTAATCAGAATCATTTTGATCCCGCCGGTAAACTGATCGTTTCTTTTGGCAAAACTCAGATAATTGGCTTTTACGCTGTCTTCTGTTTTTTCTTTACAGCCTGCCATTAAAAAGAGGCTGATGAAAAGGAGGGAGTAGATTTTTATTTTCATGTGATGTTTTTTAAGTGATTGTGAAGATAAGAAGTTTTTAAATACAAAAGTCCCGATAGTAGCTATCAGGACTTGTGAATTTTTGATTTAGTGGATTTTTATTCGAAATGACCGTATATTTTTATGTATAGGTTTTTGTAAATTTCCAATATAATTTTTCGTCTTAGTTTTAGGGTTGGTGTAAGGTGTCCGCCCTCAATGGACCACACATCTGGTGTTAATTCGAAACGTTTGATTTGTTCCCAATTTCCGAATTTTGGATTGAGATGATCAATTTCTTCCTGAATACGGGCAATTACTTTTGGATGAGCAATTACTTCTTCATTGGTTTTACCGACTTCAATTCCGTGTAGTTTTTCCCATTCTCTTATAAATTCAAAACTAGGCTGTATAAAAGCTCCAGGCATTTTTTCGCCATCACCAATTACCATAATCTGCTCGATAAAACGAGATTGTTTCATGGTATTTTCGATAATTTGAGGTGCAATGTATTTTCCTCCAGAGGTTTTGAACATTTCTTTCTTACGATCGGTAATGGTCAAGAATCCATTGGCATCAACATTTCCGATATCTCCTGTATGAAAATATCCGTCGATAATTGCTTCAGCTGTTTTTTCTGGATCTTTGTAATAGCCCATCATTACGTTTGGCCCTTTGCAAAGAATTTCGCCATCTTCAGCAATTTTAACTTCTACATTATCAATGGCTTTTCCTACGGTTCCTACTTGAAATCCTCTATTTCTCATGTCGTTTACAGTAATTACAGGAGAGGTTTCTGTCAATCCGTAACCTTCCATAACTGGAATTTCGGCAGCTGCAAAAACACGGGCTAATCTTTTTTGAAGCGCAGCACTACCGGAAACCATTAAATCCAAATTACCACCGAGTCCTTCTTTCCATTTACTGAAAATTAATTTACGGGCAATTTTTAATTGGAATTCATACCAAAATCCATTGGCTCCATAAGGCGCATAATGCAAACCTAAATTAATTGCCCAAAAGAAAAGTAGTCTTTTTATTCCTTTTAATTCTAAACCTTTAGCATAGATTTTATCATATACTTTTTCAAGAAGTCTTGGTACTGCAGTAATTACATTTGGTCTTACTTCTTTTAGATTGTCACTGATTTTATCAATTGATTCACCAAAATAGACGGAAACACCATAGTATTGGTATAAATATAAAATCATTCTTTCGAAGATATGGCAGATAGGAAGGAAGCTTAGTGCCACACTTTTTCCTGCTTCAAAAGGAATTCTTGGTGCGCTATTCAGAACATTTGACACAATATTGTTGTGCGAAAGCATAACCCCTTTTGGTCTTCCTGTAGTTCCCGATGTATAAATGATGGTCGCTAAATCATCCGCTTTTACATTGTTTTTTCTATCTTCAACAACATCCTGATTGCTTTTGTCTTCACCCAGTTTTAATAATTCGGTCCAGTTTCTGCAGCCTTCTATTTCATTAAAGCAAAATACTTCTTTCAACGAAGGAACATTCGCTTTTATATTATTTACTTTGGTTAGGACTTCAATATCTGAAACAAAAACGTAAATGGCTTCAGAATGATTTAGAATGTACTCATAATCTTCCTGAGCGATAGTTGGATAAATAGGAACGTTTTGCGCACCGGTTTGTAGAATACCAATATCCATGATGTGCCACTCTGTTCTATTGCTGCTAGATATAATAGCTATTTTGTCATTTTTTTGAATACCCATTCGCAGCAATGCTCTGGAAACAGTATTGGCATTATCAATATATTCTTGAGTTGAGGTTTTCACCCAAATCCCATTTTGCTTGGTTACTAAAGCATCTTGTTTGTCATAATTTTCTAACTGATAGTATGGAAAATCAAAGAGACGGGTGATCGTTGTCATCGTATATTTATTGGTTTAGGTCGCAAATTAAATAAAAATTATTAATATTTATTTTTTTTAGCATAATAAATATTAAAAATATAATTACAGAATTGACAATCAACGAAATCGATTTCTTAAAACTCCTAAAAAAAGTTATTTTATCTCAGTGTTTAATACGTTTCCTCCTTGTTTGGTGAATAATTGTCTATTAAATTCCATTTGTGAAGAGAGTCCTTAATTGAGTTGACCACTTTTTTGCCTATTACTTTATTCAGCACTACAAAAGAACCTATTTTTAAAAAGAAAAGAGTTGAGGAACTTAATTTGACAATATTTAAAATGATTTTTTCTACCCTATTTTTTATTGGCTTTTCATAAGCATTAATAAAATTTTCAGCTACTTTTGGCCAGTTGCCTCCACAAGAAAAAACGGGTAATGGAAATGAGTCGGTAGGAGTTTCTGGCTTGAAAATGGGTATGATTGGGTAGCTTCTTTTTCCGTCGGCACCTACAACTACATAAGCGCTTTTGTCTACTCCACTGTATCCTTCTGCAAATATTGGGTTCGCCAGCAAAGCGTCTTCCGGAATTGTAAAATACTTTCTCAAAAACATTTCACAATTGTATTTTCCCAAAAAATAATCATGAATTCTGAACTCTTTGTTCAAAAAACCACCAAATCCGCCCATTGTCCCGCAAGCTATTGCTTTTTCGCCAAAAAAATCTTTGAATATGCCATCTGTATCTTCTCTTTTTCGGGAGGGAGAAATTATAAATTGACTGGCATCATCCTGTTCCATTGCGCTACGGTAATTTATTGGCTTTGCACGCATTTGGGCTGTCATTGCCGAAAAGGTTTCAGATATAATATTGGTTAGGTTTTGGCTATAATCGAATTCGGTTTTATCCTGACTTGGGAATGGATCAATCATTAAGACCGTATTTTCGAAGTTTTTATGAAGAGAGTTAATCTCATTAAGAAACTCTTGTCTTTGATCCTTGTTCAGAGCATTATATGCGGCGCTTCTTTGCTCTATTGTAATTTCGTCCAGCAAATATCTCACTTTTTCGAAAGGTTCATTATTAATCATTCCTCCATCGACATTAAGTGTTTTTAATTTATTCTCGCTAACTGGAGTATTTTGAAAAATGTCCTTCAGCCATGGAATAGCATTGATATAAGTTGCCTCTCTTTCCAAAATTCTGGATTTGAGACCAACTGGAAATGCGCCTGTTGCCATTGCAGCATCTCTTGCTGTTTGTATAAAAGCTCCGGTTTTGAAATTCAAGGGCATCCATCCAGGGGTTTGAGGAGTTTGAGTATTTTCGTCATAAAGTTCAAAACAGGCATAGTCATTATGAACCGCCATATTGTATTTTTCTTTTCGAATCCCTCCGTTAAAATTGGTGTTGTAATTGAATCCGTTCAGGTTGGAGAGCGTGGTAAATACTTTTACAGGCATTTCAAAAAAGGAAGGCGCTATTTTCCAATTTAACGTATCTGATTTAAGCATTTTTGTTGCAATATCGTCTATAAAATTGGAGTTCAGTAACGAAACTACATTTCCAGATGAAATGTCTGATGTATCCAGCATTTTTTGAAACATGTCTTTGTCAACCAAGTCAACCCAACTGTGATAAAGTTTGTTTTCGGGATGTTCGTCCAGAAGATTGGTTTTATTGGGCAAAAGGACCGGTTTAATCTCATTATTTATGGTGCTGGCAGTCAATAAAGAAGTCATTCCACCAGCTGAAGCTCCACCCATTATTGGTATTACCACTTTGTGGTTTGGTACATTTGGCTGACCTTTTTTCTTTTCCCATTCATTCAAAGCTTCCATTAAATAATCCATTACACCTGCTGTATAGGCACCTGCAGATACTGCGCCCGCCATACATATTCCGATTCTGAAAGTCTTATTTTTCATATATAGTTGGTATTTAAATTTCGGAAATAAGTATCGCTATGATTATTTTTATTGGGGAGTTTGATTTAAAGTCATGGCGATTTTGACACTTTCTATTTTAAAAAAATGAATTAAAAATAAATAGCATTGTAAATGTAGTAATAATGCTTCATTAAAAAAATAAATTTTAAATATAAGTCTCTGAATGTTAGCGTTTTATTTAATTTTGTTAATTTACAGTTGATTTTTAGACAAAAAAAAACGCTCATTTTTGATGAACGCTTATCTGGATTTAATTTTTTTTGAATTAAAACTATTCGATATATTCTTTTACTCTTTCTCCCGAAATGAAAATTTTCTTTTTATCATAATGAATCGTAAATGACGTTTGGGTCCAGTCACTTTCTTCATTTTTGGATTTGATATTTTCGTCCTTTTTATACCAAAATGAATAGGAAGCGCTATTAAAACCTTCTTTGAAAATTGGAATTCCCGATTCCGAACATTCGATTCCCCAAATGATATTTTCTTTGGTAAGATCTTCATTCTGGATTGTTCCGGTACCGTCTTCGTTTAATAGAGTAACAGGTTCGAGTTGATTGACATAATTGTAGATTCCCGTTATTGGATAACCAATGACATTTTCTATATAAATGTCCTTGTTTTGTGCCACAATTTTTGTGACTTTAATTTGGGCAAAAGAATGTGTTGCATTTAATAAAAATGCGGTAAAGAGTAAAGTAATGATTCTCATAAATGTAGGTTAATTTGGTTTTTTTAAGACTAAATAGCAATGGGATATTGCCGGGCTAAATTTGGGTTTTATTATTCTAGAGCAAGATACAAACTGATTTTAAATAATAAAAATGACTAATAAATATAATCGTATTGATATAAATTACCTTCTAAAAATTCTTTGTTTCCGTTTGGTGAATAGAGATAGGATACTATTTTTTTTTCAGTGATATTGCCTTTAGTATCAAATTTGTAATTTATTACGGTTTCGTTATTTGGCAGTTTTGTTTTGTTATCTGTTGAAATTGTCAGAATGTTGATCAGTATGTTTTTTTCATATTTACAAACAGCCTTGTTGGTTATGATGCCTGATTTTAAACTGTAAATCTCTTTTATCAATCCATTAGAATCGTAAATGTACTTTGTAGTTAAATCTGTAGATTGGTAATCAATTTGCACAATTTGATTGTCATCATTGAAATGATAAAAATACTCGTTTCGGATGTTTTTCTTTCCTTCTGTCTGATCTTCTCCTTTGTATAAAATATTTTTCTTTTTTACATATTTATAATCAACTGTTGAAAAAACGGCTGCAAGATATTGATTGGTTAAATAGGTATCCGATGTGTCTTTGTTTTTTGATAAATCTGTAGTTTCAATATCGATATGTGAAATATAACCTTTGTTGGTGTAACTAAAAAAATATTTTTTGGATTGCGTATTGCTGTAATTTTGCTCAAACTCTTTCGTCAAGCCGTCTTTGTCAAATTTATAAATATTATTGGATAGTACAGAATCGACAATTTTTTTTCCTTTTGCATCTAAAGAGAATTTTTGCTCCTGCATTTCTTTTACATTTCCTTTTAAGCCTAAAGTTTTGGCATTGGATCCCAATAATTCTAGCATCGGATTCGCTTTCGATGTTTCGTCATTCACTTGCGAAAAAACGGGATTGATTAAAAGAAATAGACATAATGAGAAAATAGATTTGGTAAAATTATTCATAAGTGGGGCTTTTGATTAATTATGGTTTGAAGAGGGGAGTTTTTCATAAAAAAAACCCGTCGCAATAATTCTAAAGAGACGGGTTATAAAAGAAATAAAATTATAAAAATCCTATTTATTGGTATTGTCGATCCATTTTTTTGCATTTACAAAAGCTTCGTGCCACGGAGAAACTTCATCGTTTCTGTCTTTTGGATAATGTGCCCAATTCCATTGGAAAGTAGAACGTTCAATATGTGGCATCATTACCAAGTGACGACCAGTTTTGTCACACATCATTGCCGTGTTAAAATCAGATCCATTTGGATTGGCAGGATATCCTTCGTAACCGTATTTCCCAACTATGTTGTATTGGTCTTCAGCATATGGCAAATTGAATTTTCCTTCACCATGTGAAACCCAAACTCCCAACGTACTTCCAGCCAAAGTCGATAACATTACCGATTTGTTTTCTTGAATTTTAACGGAAGTAAAAATACTTTCGTGTTTGTGGCTTTCGTTATGAAGCATTTTTCCATGAACTTCATGTTCAGGATTTACCAGTTCTAATTCCATAAACAATTGGCAGCCGTTACAGATTCCAACCGATAAAGTATCTTCTCTTTTGAAGAAATTTTTCAGGGCTGTATTTGCTTTTTCATTGTATTTGAATGCTCCAGCCCAACCTTTAGCAGAACCCAAAACATCAGAGTTAGAGAATCCTCCAACAGCTCCGATAAACTGAATGTCTTCTAGATTTTCACGTCCCGAAATCAAATCGGTCATATGAACGTCTTTTACATCAAAACCTGCCAAGTACATTGCATTTGCCATTTCACGTTCGGAGTTGCTTCCTTTTTCTCGGATGATGGCTGCTTTTGGTCTTGGTTTTGAAGCGTCAATTACAGGTTTTTTTCCTGTAAAATGAGTTGGGAAAGTATAGTTTAATACTTGGTTTTTATAATTGTCGAAACGTGCTTGAGCAGTTCCGTTTTTGGCTTGTTTTTGGTCCAACAAGAAAGAGGTTTTGAACCAAATGTCTCTGTATTTTGCAATGTCTAATTTACAAGGACCAAAGTCTAAAGTAGCTTCGGTTGTTGCATTTCCTAATTTGAAGAATGATACTCCCTTTGCTTTCAATTTAGCTTCAACAGCTTCATCTGAATTGGCTTGGAATACAACAGCGATGTTTTCTGCGAAAAGATATTTGATAATGTCTTTTTCTTCAAAAACAGAGAAATCAATTTTAGCTCCTAAATTCACATCAGCAAAACACATCTCTAATAAAGTAGTGATTAGACCACCGCTTCCAATATCATGTCCAGCCAAAATTTGATTATCTAAAATCAATTCTTGAAGAATATTGAATGCATTTTTGAAGAAAACAGCGTCTTTAATTGTTGGCGCTTCGTTTCCGATTGCATTAAGTGTTTGCGCCAAAGAAGAACCTCCAAGTTTGAAATCGTCTTGGGACAAATTGATATAATAAATAGAACCACCGTCTTTTTGTAAAACAGGCTCCACAACTTTTCTAATATCAGTACAGTTTCCACCAGCCGAAATAATTACCGTTCCCGGTGCGATTACTTCGTCGTTTGGATATTTTTGTTTCATCGAAAGTGAATCTTTTCCGGTTGGAATGTTGATTCCCAATTCGATTGCAAAGTCAGAACAAGCTTCAACGGCAGCGTATAAACGAGCGTCTTCACCTTCGTTTTTACAAGCCCACATCCAGTTAGCTGAAAGAGAAATTCCTTTCATTCCTTCTTTTATAGGAGCCCAAACAATGTTAGACAAAGATTCGGCAATTGCAGTTCTTGTTCCAGCAACAGGGTCAATTAAGGAAGCAATAGGAGAGTGTCCAATTGATGTCGCTACACCTTCTATTCCTTGATAATCCAATGCCATTACACCACAATTGTTTAATGGCAATTGTAAAGGACCAGCACATTGTTGTTTGGCTACTTTTCCACCTACACAACGGTCTACTTTATTGGTCAACCAGTCTTTACAGGCAACTGCTTCCAATTGTAATACTTGCTCCAAATAAGTAGCAATATTATTTTTATCGTAATTTAAACCCCCATAGTTGTAATCGATGGTTTTGTCAGTCATTATTGTTTTTGGAGAACTTCCAAAGAAATCTTCCAAAGCATAATCCATTGGTTTTAATCCCGTAGTTTTAGATTCGAATGTAAAACGGTGGTCACCGGTTACGTCACCCACTTGGTACATTGGAGAACGTTCTCTGTCTGCAATTCTTTGTAGAATGTCGATGTCTTTTTTACCAATAACCAATCCCATTCTTTCTTGAGACTCGTTACCGATGATTTCTTTTGCCGAAAGGGTAGGGTCACCCACAGGTAATTTGTCCAAATCAATTAATCCTCCAGTTTCTTCCACCAATTCAGAAAGACAATTTAAGTGTCCTCCTGCACCGTGATCGTGAATAGAAACGATAGGATTGTTGTCGCTTTCTACCAAACCACGAATGGCATTGGCAGCACGTTTTTGCATTTCTGGGTTGGAACGTTGTACGGCATTTAATTCAATTCCTGAGCCAAAAGCTCCTGTATCTGCTGATGAAACGGCAGCTCCACCCATACCGATTCTATAATTTTCTCCACCAAGAATAACGATTTTGTCTCCCTCTTGCGGTTTGTGTTTGATAGCTTGATCTAATTTTCCGTAACCTATTCCACCCGCTTGCATGATTACTTTGTCGTAACCAATTTTGCGGTTATTTTCTTCGTGTTCGAAAGTCAAGACAGAACCTGTAATAAGTGGTTGCCCAAATTTATTACCAAAATCGGAAGCTCCGTTTGAAGCTTTTATCAAGATGTCCATCGGAGTTTGATACAACCATTTTCTTTCGGTTACCGCATCTTCCCAAGGACGATTTTCTTCCAAACGAGAATAAGAAGTCATATAAACTGAAGTTCCAGCCATTGGCAAAGAACCTTGTCCTCCGGCTAAACGATCCCGAATTTCTCCTCCTGATCCTGTAGCTGCTCCGTTGAAAGGCTCTACAGTTGTTGGGAAATTATGTGTTTCTGCTTTTAAAGAAATAACTGAATCAAATTCTTTTATTTCGTAAAAATCTGGTTTGTCGGCAGTTTTTGGAGCAAATTGCTGTACTCTTGGTCCTTTTACAAAAGCCACGTTGTCTTTGTAAGCGGAAACAATATCATTAGGATTTTCCTGAGATGTTTTTTTGATTAATTTAAAAAGAGAAGTTTCTTTTTCCACTCCGTCAATAACAAAAGTTCCGTTGAAAATTTTGTGGCGACAGTGTTCTGAATTGGCTTGTGAGAAAGCAAAAATTTCAGAATCCGTTAATTTTCGCCCTAATTTTGTTGCTAAATTATCTAAATATTCCACTTCTTCAACACTCAATGATAAACCTTCTGATTTGTTGTAGGCAGCAATGTCGTCAATATCTAAAATCGCTTCCGGTTGAATGTGAATGGTGAAAATATCCTGATTCAACTCGGTGTATTTCTGAGAAAGCATAGGATCGAAATCTTGGAAATCAGTTGTTACTTTTTGAAATTCTTCAATACGAATGATTCCAGCAATACCCATGTTTTGGGTGATTTCTACCGCATTGGTACTCCAAGGGGTAATCATAGTGGCTCGAGGACCAACAAAAAAATCCGACAAAACGGATTTTTCTACTTTA
This sequence comes from Flavobacterium sp. N3904, assembly GCF_025947305.1. Lineage (NCBI taxonomy): Bacteria > Pseudomonadati > Bacteroidota > Flavobacteriia > Flavobacteriales > Flavobacteriaceae > Flavobacterium > Flavobacterium sp. N3904. Next base: position 3,985,025 of record NZ_CP110009.1, on the reverse strand, counting down.
TTTGCGTCGGCAAAAAGCCAGTTGAGTTTTGAAATGTCTTGAGCCGAAATTTCGTTTTGCGTCTGTACTGCAAAAACAGTTTTGCTTTGGTTTTCAAAGAAATGGATCATTGTTGTGTAGTTTGTTGTATTGAACGGTGCAAATTTAGTTTAAATATATAGTAAGAGCAAATGTGAAAAGCAAAGTCTTAAAAAAATAATTAACTAAAAACAGAACACAGATTTTACCAATTTGCCCGAATTTTTTATAAAAAATGAAATTCAGTGAATTCGTATCGGACTTTTAATCTTATAAAATTTATTTAGGAAATGGTTTATCCTGATAAGCACCTAAGTCTGGTGGCAATGTTCTCAAATTTCCAACAATGTCAAATGGAATTAAATAAGCCGAATTTCCTTTTGCGAAAGCGGCAGAAGTATCGTCAATATTGAATTTGTTTAAATTGGGATTAAAGAATTTTGGATCTTTGTTTAGAATGATGGCATTATAATGAACAGGATCAGTATCGAATTGATAATCGGGATCTTTAGTCTTGTTGGATTTAATCAGGCAATTGTTGAATTGGTATTCGAAAGTTGCTCCTGTTTTCTTATCCAAAAGCATTTCATTGGAATACGAACCATAAATAATGCAATTGTTGAATGTTGCCTCAGTTAGGTCTTTAGTCTCTGGAATTGCACCGGTACTGTAATTGCTAATGTATATTGACAGCTGTTCTGGACTCGACCAATTATTATTAAAAGTACAATTGGTGAATTTATAATTTCCGCCATAAGTACAGGCTAAACTGGCTTCACCCACATAATTAACGACTATATTTTCTCCCACAATTAATGCATTTTTGGCTTGAATTCCGTAATGAGTACAGTTGTAAATTTGGGTATTTTTTACAGTAACAGTTGTGCCGTCATTGCCCTCGATCAATAATCCAACAGTTGCGTTTTTCAACGTAAGATTCTGAATTTTGTTATTGGTGCTTCCCTCTTGTAACCAAATAGTTCCCCACTGTCCAGGAACATAGGCAAAATCAGGTTGTTGGCGATCACCTCCAAAAATCACTTCGTTTTCTAATTTATCAGTGGTTGATGTTGTTCCATTAATTTGTATTGAAGAGTTTTTAGATACAATAAGACCCGAATCGGCATGAAAATAAACCCTTGCTCCAGGATCAAAAGTTACGGTTTGGCCTTCGGGAACGGCGGCATAGCCATAAATAACATAGGCTTTTTTATTGGTAAAAAGCAGCTCATTACCATGGATAGGATCGTTTTTGTCCAAATAAAATCCATTTATTTTTTTATCACCAATTGGGAGGGTTTCTGTGGTTCCATCGGCATTGCGATTGGGATATAACAAAATGGCATCTTGTACCAAGGTTACTAATTCTACTTTTTGAAGATTGTCGCCACTGTCAAATTCAATTTGGTCGGTATATAAAAATTCGGTTGGAGTTGTAGCGTCACTTTCTACTGTTGTTTCTATAAAAATATACAGACTGTCTTTTGCTAATAGCGTAACATTTTCGAACATTTTGCCTTGGTTTCCTTGAGAACCATCAACAGTCATTCTGTATTTTGAGTTTAAACCGTTTTTTAATTTTATTATTGGAACCGTAATATCGTTTTTCGAATGATTGTATACTTTTAGTGTGTAAGTGCTTGAACTTAAATTAGTAAAAACGGTATCCAAATAAACAGTATCTTTTGAAAAAGTCAAATCACCTGTGCTGGCTACAGTTTCAAAATCGGAACGACAGGAACAGAAAGAGAGCATGATTCCGATTAAAATTAATAAGGTGATCCGATGCATTTGAATTTATTTTTTTGTAAAAATAGGAATAAATTAGATTTTTAGGTTTGTCAAGGAGATTAGATTTTAGTTTCTTTAGTATTTCATTTTTTGAATTGTCAATTTAGCGTATTTTTACACTCTTTAAAATCAAGATATGGTAATAGATAAAGATAAAATGCTCGAATATTGCAACGACTTTTCCAAAAACACTTTGATGGAAACACTGAATATCGAGTTTATAGATGCAGGCGAAGGATTTCTTGTTGCCAAAATGCCTGTAAATTCGTCAGTACACCAACCTATGGGATTGTTACATGGAGGCGCTTCGGTGGCTTTGGCCGAAAGCGTGGGAAGTGCTGCTTCCCATTTTTTTATTAATGATAAAGACCAAGAAGTGCGTGGTATCGAGATTTCTGCCAATCATTTAAAAAGTATCCGAGAAGGAATTGTCTTTGGAACGGCCAGGATTATTCATAAAGGAAGAAGCCTTCATCTCTGGGAAATTAAAATCACAGATGAAGAAGGGAATTTAATTTCGCTTTGCAAATTGACGAATATGGTTTTGACGAAAGAGAAGAAATAATTATGAATGATTTTTTTAAAAAAGTGATTCAGCAACAAGAGCAAAATTTGCCTTTTGTTTTGTATTGCAAACCCAATTCGGATTCCATAATTGGTATGTTTCAGCAGAATGATACTTTGTATACTGTTGTTGATTTTACTGAAAGTGGTTTTGTTTTTTCTTCATTTGACGGAAATAAAAATTTTTTAATTCCTGAAAAGCAATCTGAAATAAAGCATTTTGTATTTGAAAAAAAAGACAATATCGAAATTGAAAAGGGATTTGTTTCTCCAAATGAAAATATCAAATCAGATTTTGAATTACTGGTTGCCAAAGGGATTCAAGAGATTGAAGGGAGCAAATTTGAGAAAGTGGTTTTGTCTCGAAAAGAAATTATTGCAGTTCCTGATTTTGATTTAGTTGTAACTTTTGAAAGATTGGTGAGTTTGTATCCAGCGACTTTTGTATATTGTTTTTTTCACCCGAAGATTGGAATGTGGATGGGAGCTACACCAGAGCAATTAGTAAAAGTAGAAGGAGATACTTTTAAAACCATGGCTTTAGCTGGTACGCAAAAAAATACTGGTTATGAGGAAGTTGTATGGCATGATAAAGAAAAGAAAGAACAGCAATTTGTAACTGACTTTATTGTTTCTGAATTGAATAAAGTTTCAAAGTCTATTTTGGTTTCCGAGCCCTACAGCATGAAAGCGGGAAGTATTTGGCATATAAAAACTGATATTTCGGCGCAATTGAATTCTACTCGCAATTTGAAAGAAGTAATTGGTTTATTGCATCCGACTCCTGCGGTTTGCGGTTTGCCAAAATTGGAATCCAAAAAATTTATTTTAGACAATGAAAATTACGAACGTACTTTTTATACTGGCTATTTGGGCGAATTGAATTGTATTTTTTCATCAGATTCAGCTAGTACAGATCTTTTTGTTAATTTGCGTTGTATGCAAATTGAATTTGGTTCTGATGTTGAAACAAAAGCCAATTTATTTATGGGTTGTGGAATAACCAAAGACAGTATTCCCGAAAAAGAGTGGGAGGAGAGCGTCAATAAATCGATGACAATGAAGAGAGTTTTGTAGATTACAGATTTTATAAAAAACAGAAAACAGAAAACAGAAAATAAATGAAATTAGATATACTAGCTTTTGGTGCACATCCAGACGATGTAGAATTGGGATGTTCCGGGACAATCTTAAAAGAGATTTCTTTAGGAAAAACTGTTGGAATTATAGATTTAACACGAGGAGAATTGGGTACTCGTGGCTCTGCCGCCATTCGTGATCAGGAAGCAAATGATGCTGCGAAAATATTAGGTGTTTCTGTTCGGGAGAATTTGAACATGCGTGATGGTTTTTTTGTAAATGACGAAAAACATCAATTGGAAGTTATAAAAATGATTCGCAAATACCAACCCGAGATTGTATTGTGTAACGCAATAGATGATCGGCATATCGATCACGGGAAGGGAAGCAAACTGGTTTCTGATGCTTGTTTTTTATCTGGTTTGTTAAAAACAGAAACGGTTCTTGATGGAGAAATTCAAAAACCATGGAGACCCAAATTGGTATATCATTATATTCAGTGGAAAAACATAGAACCTGATTTTGTAGTGGATATTACAGGGTTTACAGATGCCAAAATAGAATCTATTTTGGCCTATCGTTCTCAATTTTATGATCCAAATTCGAAAGAACCAGAGTCGCCAATATCCAGTAAAAACTTCTTGGAAAGCCTTAATTACCGTTCGAGGGATTTGGGGAGACTAACAGGCGTAGAACATGCCGAAGGTTTTACTGTAGAAAGATGTTTGGCAGTCAATAGTTTAAGTGATTTGAGGTAAAATTGTTTAATTTTTTTTAATTTTTTGTTTGCAGAAGTAAACATTTGTTCTATATTTGCAACCGCTAAGCGCAAATGGTGATTGTAGCTCAGCTGGTTAGAGCATCGGTTTGTGGTACCGAGGGTCGCCGGTTCGAACCCGGTCATTCACCCAAAAGTCAAAAGCCTTGAAGTAATTCAAGGCTTTTTTTGTGGGGTAAAGTTTCGTGATGAAATAATTATTAATTTCTTAATTTAAAATAAATTAGTTTTTGTTAAATTGCTTGTAATTAATCAATTTAAAAAAAAAATAATATTTATGGGGACTTTTTTAATTAGTAAAAGAAAAAATGATGAATTTCAGTTTGTGTTAAAAGCGGCAAACGGACAAGTTATTCTTGCCAGTGAGGGCTATACAGCCAAAGCATCTTGCGAAAATGGAATCGAGTCCGTGAGAAAAAATTCTCAAGTAGATGCAAGATTTGATAAATTGGAAGCCAAAAACGGAAAACCTTATTTTAATCTTAAAGCAACTAATGGTCAAATTATTGGAAGTAGCGAAATGTATGAATCGGTTGCAGCACGTGATAACGGGATTGAATCTGTAAAGAGAAATGCTCCCGATGCAGATGTAAAAGAAGATTTGTAATAAATTATAATTATTTCACAAAAAAAAAGCCTTGAAGAAATTCAAGGCTTTTTATAAACTAATTCGTTTTTGAAGGATATGATAAATTTTGTTCCTTCATTAATTTTGCTTTCGACTTCAATTTTGCCTCCTAAACTGGTAATATGATTGTTTACTAAATAAAGTCCGATGCCTTTACTGTCAATATGGTTGTGAAATTTTTGATGCAAGCCGAAAATTTTGTCCTTTACAATTTCCATATCAAAACCTAGGCCATTATCCGAAAAAATTAACTGATCAATTCCATCTTTTTTTCTTGAATAAATGGTAATAATTGGTGCACAACCCGGTTTGGAATATTTAATCGAATTGGTTATTAAATTCAGGAAAATGCTTTCTAAGTATTCTTTATTAAAGTTGATTTTTTCTAATTCGGAAACATTGATATTAATGGTGGCTTTCGACTTTTGTATCAAGGTGCCTATCGAACGTATTACAATGTCTAGAGAGGCATGTAAGTCTAATTCCTCAGCGTGAATAATGGCATTGTCCTTAAGTATTAAAATGTCTATATAATCGTTTAAAGCTTGTTTCAAACTTTCGCTGGTTGTTTTCAGCATTTCAATAAATTGTAATGTTTCGGTATCTTCAATTTTAGAAATATCTAAAAGGCTAAAAATGGAAAGTAGATTATTTACAGGTGATCTCAAATCATGGGAACTGGTGTAGCTTAATTTTTTGAGCTCTTTATTTGTTTGTGTGAATTTCGCGAGAAGTAAATTTCTTTCCTCTTCTAGTTTTTTATTGTGTGTTATATCTTTAGCGACGGCATAGACTAATTTTTCATTAGCTATTGGCATAGATGTCCAGGATAGCCATACAATATCGCCGTTCTTTGTCAAGTATCGGTTTTCAAAATTTAACAACGGTTTATTATTAAGGAGTTCTTTTCGAACTTTTGCTGTATAATCTTGGTCATCATTATGAACAAACCAGTTTATGGGTTTTGAAAATAATTCTTCATTGGTATAGCCTAATAATTGTGAAACGGCTGGATTTATTTTTTTGAAAAAACCATCAAATCCTGCTATGCATAACAAGTCAGCTGATAATTCGAAGAAATGTTCGAATATATAGTTGTTCTCCAAATTTGGAACTGAATTGTGTTTTTCTGTCATTGTCAATAAGATTGGTAGTGTTCTTTTATTTCAATTAAAAAAAAATCACTTTTGTTTTGAAAACCATTGCAAGTTAAACAATAAAAAAAAATACTGTAAAAATTTGAAGTTTTTTTGCGCAAATTAAAATTTTGTTTAAGCAGATATTTTTGGCTTTAGACTAAAACAACAAAGAGCTTTGAATTTTTCAAAGCTCTTTATTGTTTACGAGGTAAACGGTAATTAATGGAATTGTATCAACCGAATTACAGAATTGGTTTGTCAACCACAATTCTGTCAGGTCTGTTGGCCAAATCCCATGCAATTACAAATGCGAGTTGCGCTCTTTTGGCTAAAGCATCAAATTCAATTTTGTCAACTTCGTCTGTTTTTTGATGATAATCTGCGTGTACTCCATTGAAAAGGAATACGGCAGGAATCCCGTGTTTAGCAAAATTATAATGATCGGAACGCTCGTAAAAATGGTTTGGATCTTTGGGGTCATTAAATTTAAAATCTAAATCTATTTTTGTGTATTTATCGTTTTGAGCGACTGTAATGTTATGCAAATCACTAGACAATCTGTCTGCACCAATTACATAAACGTAATTATTGGTATTGGCATGTTCTACATCACGACGGCCTATCATGTCTATGTTTATGTCAGCAATTGTATTGGCAATAGGGAACAAAGGGTTTTCTGAGTAAAAACGGGAACCATGCAAGCCATGTTCTTCGCCGGTTACATGAAGAAATAATATAGAACGTTTCGGGCCATGACCCGCTTTTTTTGCCTTTTGAAAGGCTTCAGCAATTTGAAGAACTGCAACTGTACCGGAGCCATCATCATCTGCACCATTATAAATTTCTCCATTTTTGATTCCAACATGATCATAATGTGCCGAAATTACGAGTATTTCATCTGGTTTTTCAGAACCTTTAATAAAAGCCCAAATATTTTCAGAATCAGGTAGGTTTTCATTGCGTTTCGCATTAAGATAAGCTGCGGGAATGGGTTGGTAGTAATTTTTCGCCCCTGTAGGAAAAGAAATTTTACTCTTTTTATACTGACTGATAAGGTATTTGCCTGCTTTTTTTTGCCCTTTGGATCCAGTATCGCGACCTTCCATTTCATCAGAAGCAACGATGGTGAGTTTGGTTTTTAGTTTCTCCGCCGTAATGGAGTTCATGAATTTTGTTGGGTCGTCGTTATTGACGGCTTTCTTTTGGGCAATACAAGAAAGTGTTGTAAAAATTACAAGTAAGGTTAAGACTTTTTTCATTGATAAATTAAAATATTAGGGTTTATTTTTTTAGTGTTTCGTTAAGGAATAATTTTAAATGTTCCCAAGAACGTTTGGCCGCTTTTTCATTATAAGCTGCCCCTTTGGAATTGTCTGTTCCCGATTCTGGATTGGTGAAGGAATGCACAGCATTAGAATAATAAATCATTTGCCAGTCGGCCTTTGAGTCCCGCATTTCTTTTTGGAAATTCAAAATTTCTTCGGTAGATTCGTATGGATCATCTGCACCATGACAGACTAGTATTTTTGCCGTAATGGGTTCTGTTGTACGAAACTCGTCTTTCCCTAAACCACCATGAAAGGATACAGCACCTTTTACATTGAGATGACCGCGGGCTGCTTCAAGTGCTCCAGTTCCTCCAAAGCAATACCCAATAACAACAATATTATCTGGATTGGCTCCTGCTGCAATTAGTTGTTGTAAGGCTAAGGAGATTCTTTTTTGATAAGCTTCGAAGTTTTTTTTGTAATACCCAGCATTATTTCCTGCTTCGTTATTGTCTTTGGGATAATTTCCTTCACCGTAAATATCAGCTATAAAAGCATAATATCCCATTTTTGAAAGTTTGTCAGCAGTATCTTTAGAGAGGTTATCAATACCTTTCCAAGCGGGCAATATTAAAACACCGGGTTTCTCGATACTCTTCTTTACAGGAGCTATCTTGAAACCATTTAGAATCTGACTTCCATCTTTGTATTGTACCGGTTTTAATTGTGCAAGTAGCTGATTTGTAATTAATACCATTCCGAAAATTATAAATTTTAAGTTTTTCATGGCTTTCTGTTTTTACAAATATCTGAATAATAATGATATAAAAAAAACCTCGAAAGTGATATCTTTTGAGGTTGTATTTTGTTTGTAAAAAGGCTTTTTTTTGAAATAGTATTTTTTCAAGTAAAAATATGTTAAAAACTTATGTTTCGTTTAAAAGCGCAACCCAGTTCTATTAAAGAATCGGTTTTAGCGATGCCGGGAATATTGTCAATTTGTTCATAAAGTAGTTTTCTCATATGTTCATGATCTTTTGCAATCATTTTTATATACAGCGTGTAAGAGCCAGTTATAAAATAGCATTCTGTTACTTCGGGAATGTTTTTTAGGGCCTCAATCACTTTACTCGAATCTTGGTCTTTTTTTAATGTAATTCCTGTAAAAGCTCCCCAATCGTAGCCTATTTTTTTTTCGTTCAAAGTGGGTTTAATTCCAGTAATAATTCCATTTTCCATCAAGCGATTGATGCGTTGATGCACCATTGTATTTGATATTTTTAAGTTGGATGCAATAGCCGAAAACGCCATTCTTCCGTCTTTTTCAAGTTCTTTTATTATATTAATATCAAATTCATCTAATATTTCCATTTTTACGTTTTTTAAAGTTAAAATCACTTTTTTTGGAGTTATAAAAGTAATTCTTTTTTTATTGATATTTTTCAGTATAAAGATGCTTAAATGTTAAATTAAAAATATGACTTAATTTTTGTTTAAATAAAAATATTTTTATTTAAAATTGTTATATTTAAGTCAAAAATAAGTTTTTTTAGCTTAAAAATAAAAATTTTAATTACTTTTGTTTTTCAAATTTTAAATAAGAACTAATCATGTCACATACAACACAAGAACTTTCTTCCAAATCGGAAGTTTTAATTGAAAAAGAAAACAAATATGGAGCTCATAATTACCATCCGTTGCCGGTTGTTTTGGAAAGAGGTGAAGGTGTTTTTGTATGGGATGTTGACGGGAAAAAATATTTCGATTTCTTATCGGCTTATTCGGCTGTAAATCAAGGACATTGTCATCCAAAAATTGTAGGTGCAATGGTAAAACAGGCTCAAACATTGACATTGACATCACGTGCTTTTCATAACGATCAATTGGGAGTATATGAAGAATATATAACTAATTATTTTGGTTTTGATAAAGTGTTGCCAATGAACACAGGAGCAGAGGCTGTAGAAACGGCTTTGAAATTGTGTAGAAAATGGGCGTATGAAGTAAAAGGAATTCCGGAAAATCAAGCACAAATTATTGTTTGTGAGAATAATTTTCATGGAAGAACGACCACTATTATTTCATTTTCCAATGATGAAAGTGCTAGAAAAAGTTTTGGTCCTTTCACTGAAGGATTTGTAAAAATTCCTTACGATGATACCGAGGCTTTAGAAAATGTTTTGAAATCTTCAAAAAACATTGCGGGATTTTTGGTAGAACCCATTCAGGGTGAAGCAGGAGTTTATGTACCTAGCGAAGGTTATTTGGCCAAAGCCAAGGTGCTTTGCGAAGCGCATAATGTATTATTTATAGCCGATGAGGTACAAACAGGAATTGCGAGAACTGGTAAATTATTGGCTGTGCATCATGAAAATGTTCAACCGGATATTTTGATTTTGGGAAAAGCAATTTCAGGTGGTGTTTACCCAGTATCAGCAGTATTAGCCAACAATGAAATCATGAATGTGATCAAACCAGGGCAACACGGATCTACTTTTGGTGGAAATCCTATTGCTGCTGCTGTCGCTATTGCTGCGCTAGAAGTGGTGCGTGAGGAAAACTTATCTGAAAATGCAGAGAAATTAGGAATTCAATTAAGAAAAGGGCTTAATGAAATTGCAGAAAGAAACCCGTTAATCGAATTGGTTCGTGGAAAAGGTTTGTTGAATGCTATTGTAATCAACAGTGGGGAGGAATCTGATTTGGCTTGGGATATCTGTCTCCGTTTTAGAGATTACGGATTATTGGCAAAACCTACTCATGGTAACAAAATCCGTTTTGCACCACCATTGGTAATCACAGAAGCTCAAATCCAAGAGTGTTTGGCTATTATCGAAAGAGCATTAAATGATTTTAAATAAGAATCTAAGTTTCTAAGAGTCTAGTAATCTAATAATCTGTTCATGCAAAAGTCTATTAAAATAATAAAAAACCGTTCGGATATTGGGGCTGGTACTCGCGGATCTGATATGGGTATTGATGCTATAGAAATTGCGGCCATAAACAAGAATAGTGAGTATTTTAATGAATATGAATTTGAAGATGTAAAAACGCATAACGAGTCCATTTATGATAAATACCGTAGTTCGGTTGCCAAAAGGATTGAACATGTGGTTGAACAATGTTCTCGCGTGTGTAACAGCGTAAAGAAGAATTTAAGCAATAATTATTTTCCCATAGTTTTATCAGGTGACCATTCATCTGCATTGGGGACTATTAGCGGTATTAAAGCGGCATATCCTGACCAGACAGTTGGCGTTATATGGATTGATGCCCATGCCGATTTGCATTCGCCTTACACTACGCCATCCGGAAATATTCACGGAATGCCATTGGCGGCTGTTCTTGGTAATGATAATTTAGATTGCCAAGTCAATGACGTAGCCAAGGATACTCAGGCTCATTGGAACGAAATGAAAAATATTGGTGTTAATGGCCCAAAAGTATTGGCTGAATATTTAGTCTATTTTGGAGTCCGGGATACCGAAGAAGCAGAAAACAAACAAATAGAAAAACTCCAAATTCGGAATTATAAAGTTGATGAGATTCGCTATAGAGGTCTAGAAACTTGTGTCGACGAAGCATTGGCTAAATTAGCACATTGCGATGTTTTGTATGTTTCATTTGATGTAGATTCGATGGATTGTGATTTGATTTCGTTTGGAACAGGAACTCCTGTTTCAAGAGGATTTGATCAATATGAGATTATTGACATTATAAATCAAATCATTCAATCCAAAAAAGTGGTATGTATTGAAGTTGTTGAGGTAAATCCGCTTTTGGATACCAAAGGAAACAAAATGGCCGAAACTGCTTTTGAGGTTTTGGAAGCCATAACGGCAACACTTATTTTGCCTATTGAATAATTAGTTTAAGAATAATAATTTGCCCAAAATCTCAAGTTTTGGGCTTTTTTTTGTCTAATAGTCAAAAGTATTTTTTCCAGAACAAATAATAAGGAAATTTTGTTTACTCAATCTTTTAAATACTTACATTTGCATAAGTATTTTTACTTAGTTGTAAAAAAACGCTTCATACATTATATCATGATACAAATTAATAAACCAAAGTTGACAATTGTAGGAGCTGGACCGGGTGATGCTGAATTGATTACCCTTAAAGCAATAAAAGCATTGGAAAATGCCGATGTTGTCTTGTATGACGCCTTGGTTAACGAAGAGTTATTGCAGTACGCCAAACAGGCTGAAATTATATTTGTTGGAAAACGTTTTGGTTGTCATGCATACAGTCAAGATCAAATTAATGATCTTATTGTTTCTATGGCTCAAAAATATGGGCACGTTGTTCGTTTAAAAGGCGGAGATCCTTTTGTTTTTGGAAGAGGAAGTGAGGAAATAGATTTTGCTCAGCAATTTGGAATAGAAACTGCCATTGTTCCCGGAATATCATCTGCATTGGGTGTGCCGGCTTGCAACGGAATTAGTCTGACGCAAAGAAAGGTCGCCGAGAGTTTTTGGGTAATTACCGGAACCACTTCCGATCACAAACTTTCTAAAGATGTGGCTTTGGCTTCACAATCTTCGGCTACAGTTGTTATTTTGATGGGAATGAATAAACTGGAGGAGATTGTTGTTTTATACCAAAACAATAGAACCGATGATTTACCAATTGCAATTATCCAAAACGGCACAAAAACAACTGAAAAGAAAGTGATTGGAACCATTAGCTCTATTACTACTTTGGTCAAAGAGAATGAAATTGCCTCTCCAGCTATTATCATAATTGGCGAAGTGGTGAAAAATGCTTCAGCAGTAAAATCTTACGTGAAAAATAAATTGTCAAAGGATCTGTTTTTGGAAGAGGAATTTGTTTTGCAAAATCTTGATAGTTTGGGATTTTGATTTTAAAAATAATATTTTAGTTTAAAGTGTAACAAAGTGTTATAATTTCTGTCATACTATCGAATATAATAGAAATTTAGTATGGAAAAAAAAGTTTTAGGTCTTTTTGCCTTAAGTTTAGTTTTTTGTTGCGCTGTTGAAGGGCAATCGATTGATAAAATAATAACTACCAAAGAAGTTACCCGAATAGAGAAAGTACTTTCTGCAGACGATATGCAGGGGAGAAGAACTTTCACTCCCGGTATTGACAAAGCATCGGCTTTTATCGAATCTGAGTTTAAAAAAGCGGGATTGCAAACCTTTATGGGAGCACCCAATTTTAGACAAGAGTTTACTATGACGGAGTCTAAAGCAAAGTCTTCAAAAATTACTATTGACGGGAAAGAAATTGATAATGCGAAAGTGGTTACTTTCTCTTATCAGCCGCAAGTTTCGTTGACGGAGAAAAGTGATATAGCCGTTGTAAGAATCAACAAAGGAGATAATTTGGGACAAAAATTTAATGAGTATTACAAAAGTGACAAAAGTTATTTGGTACTTGTTGATGCTTCATTTGATAATGTGTTGCCCAATATTCAACATATTGATAGAATCACGTCCAATCCTGGTAATAATACTATTTTATTTGTTTTTGGGGTTGCAGAAGCAACTACTTTTTCAGTTGAATTAACCAATACAATCTCCAAAAAATCATTAAATAATGTAGTAGGAGTGTTGCCTGGAAAAAGCAAACCGGATGAATATGTGATTTTTTCTGGTCATTATGATCACCTTGGCGTTGGTTCTCCAGAAGAAGGTGCGCCTCATCCAGCAACCGATTCTATTTATAATGGTGCCAATGATGATGCTGCAGGAAGTACAGCAGTAATTATTTTGGCCAACTATTTCAAAAAACAGAATAATAACGAACGTACTATCATTTTTACCACATTTGTAGCAGAAGAATTGGGTGGTTTTGGCGCCAAATATTTCTCTAAACAACTTCCTGCGGATAAAGTGATAGCCATGTTCAATTTGGAAATGATTGGAACCGAATCAAAATGGGGAAAGAACTCTGCTTATATTACGGGATATGAAAAGTCGAATATGGGAGAAATTTTGCAAAAGAATTTGACTGGTACTGCTTTCAAATTTTATCCCGATCCGTATCCGGAACAACAATTATTTTACCGTTCAGACAACGCTACTTTGGCCAAATTAGGAGTTCCAGCACATACCATTTCGACATCAAAAATGGATAGTGAACCCAATTATCATACAGCCGATGACGAAATTGAGACCTTAGATATTGACAACATGACCGAAATAATCAAGGCTATTGCTTTAAGTTCCTCTTCGATTATAAGCGGAAAAGATACACCATCAAGAGTTGATAGTTCTCAGTTGAGGTAAATCCAGAATAGTAATGCAAAAGTCTCAAAATTAAAAATTTGAGACTTTTTTTGTTTGCAAACGTTTCTATTAACTACTTTTTTTAATTTACCAAAATAGTCTTCCCTGATAAAACGGAATAGGTTTTTCCATCCTTTTTAAAAAATATCGTTAATGAACTAGGATTCAAAACAATACTCTTATCTACAGAAAATTTGAGATTATTAAAAGCATTAATGTAATCGACTATGTCAATTTGTTTAGCATAATAGATATTAGGGTTATTGGAAATCATTTTAAAAAATTTTTCGGTTTCATTCCATTTTTTCTCATCATTACCAATTTCATAACTGTGTCCCCAAACATCCAGTAAAGCCAATTCTTTGGTTTGAATAAAATTATTGATCGTTTGATAAAAAAGATCCAATTCCTTTTTGTCATTTTCAGGTTTATTCGGTTCAGAATAAGCTTTTCCAAATTGGTGCATGGTTGGATCCCATTGAAGAAAATTTTTCGGAATTTTAAAAGCATAAGTGTCAGAAACCGTTCTGGCATATTCGATACCCAAGCCTTTGATCGTCTCAATTAGATAATCGTTGTAATTGCCAAAGGGATATGCCATTCCCCTAACGGGAATATTAACCAGTCGCTCCAATTCTTTTCTGTCTTCGACGATTTCGTACACAATATCAATTTTGGATAAAGTGGTTAAAAAGGGATGATTGGCGGAATGAACAGAAACTTCGTGTCCAGTAAAAAGTTCTTTGATTTCGGCTTTGTTGAGGTAATTTGTAAGTCCCAATTTATTTGAATTCAAATGAAAAGTTCCTATGAGATTGTATTTGTTCATTAGTTTTACCAATCGTCTGTCTTCGGAACGACCATCGTCATAGCTTAGAATTAATGCTTTGGATTTTCCTTCCGGAAAAAGCATCTCTATTGGAATTCCGATTTTGGTAATTTCAGGATTGACTTGAGCGTGGGCTGAGTTGAGGAAGGCAATTAGAATAATGGATAATAAAGATGTTTTCATTTGTATTACTTATTTAGATTTACCCACCAAGTTGAAGTTAGTGAATGATTAGAACCGAATAATTCACCTATTTGAGGTAAAGAATAGTTGCTGTTTTTGTTAATTGCTTCTTGAATAAAACGTTCTACCGGTTCTGTCCAAGTGTGTTGAGCCAAGGCAAAACCTGCCCAATGCACCGGCATCATGTTTTTTACATTAGCGTCTATTGAGGCTTGTATACTTTCCTCAGGATACATATGAATTTGGTGCCAGTTTTCATTGTACTGACCGCATTCCATAAATGCAAAATCAAATGGACCTAAGCGTGTGCCTATTTCTTTGAAATGTTCTCCATAACCGCTATCACCGCTGAACCAAATATTTTCTTTTGCGGTTTTTAAAGCCCAGCCACCCCAAAGTGATTTGGCTCTGTCGGCTAATCCTCTGCCCGAAAAATGTCTAGTAGGAGTAAAGGTGATTTGGATTCCACCAAATGGAATTTCGTCCCACCAATCGAATTCGGTGATTGTGTCTTCTGGAATTCCCCAAGAGACCAAATGTCTTTTGACTCCCAGGGCTACATAAAATTGTTTGGTTTTGCTTTTAAGTTTTAGAATACTTTCATAATCCAAATGATCATAATGATCGTGGGAAATTAACACTAAATCAATTTCTGGAAATTCATTTATGAGGTCTAATGTATTTTGACTAAATCTTTGAACAGCAAAAGGAGCAATAGGTGCCGCATTTGACCCCAACATAGGGTCGATTAGAATTGTTTTATTGTCCAATCGCATTAGTATTGCCGAGTGGCCGTACCAAATGCTTCTCATCGATTGATGTGGTTCAATAAATTGTTCTTTATCGAATGGAATAATAGATAATGGTTTTTGAGGCTCTCTAGATTCTTTTTTACAAAACTGTTTGTATAACAACTTTGGTAAGGTTTGAATACTGATATTCATTTTGGTTACTTCTAAATTTTCGAAGATTTTTCCATTCCAATACTTTGATTTGGAATATTTTTCAATGTCGGATTTTTTCGCTTTTGCACCAAATTGTTTTCTCATCTTATCTAAATTGACTCATTATTATTGTATTCCTAATTTTCTATTACTCTCCAAGTAACGTTATTAGATTTTTATTCAATTCAGTTGTTTTAGAACCGAGTATGGAGAAAAATTCGGTGTCAAATTTTTCTATCGCTATCACAGCTTTTTTGATGATTTCTTTTCCCTCTCCAGTCAATCCAACTGTTTTCGCTCTTGTGTCAGTCAAATGTTCCTGTCTTTGAACAAAACCTTTTTGTTGTAAAGTTCTCAAAACAGTTGAAGTTGTCATTGGGTCAATTTTGGTGTGGTTGGATAGCACTATTTGTGTTACTTCCTGTTGATGGAGGGATAGCCAATGAATGCTGGCCAATAATACAAATTGTGAATGTGTAAGTCCATAAGGTTCCAATGCTTTTTTTATTTGTCTTTGCCAAAGGTTGGTAACCTGCCATAATAAAAAGCCTGAACTTTCTTCTGGTTTTTCTACACTAAATGTGTTGTCTGTGGATTTACTCATTTGTATTTATTGATTTAAAGGAATCTGGAAAGTTACTTGATTTTGAAGCATTCTGGAAGTTATAAAGTTAAAATCATTTTCGTTAATTTCAAAGAAACCGAAGCGAAATGGATATCCCCAAGATTTTTTGTTTGGAATAAATTCAAGATCATCAATTAACGGAATGATTGAGGTTTCTTCACATTCTAAAAATTCAATGTTTTTTCTAAAGGGTTTGAAGGTTTCTGACATTTGAAATTGATACACTTCATCGTCCTTTATTCTTCCGATTGCCGTAAACGCTTGGCACTTTTCGTTTCCTTCCATTGTGATTTTTGAAGAATAAATAAGTAAGTAATCCCCTTTTCTCATTCGTTTTAAAGGAGCTTCTTTGCCATGACACACTTGCATAAAACCACCTGCAATACCTCTCATTGTATGTTCTTTGGAGATTGTGGCTATCCAATATTTTACTTTACTCATAGTTTTGAAGCTGTTTTTATTTGTACTTCCATATCCGTTGCTAATGTATCTACAATTTTTTGTGCGACTAATTTTATCCAAAGAAAACTCAAAATCCCTTCCACTTTCATGGTTGTTGTGATTTCTAGCCCGTCTGGTGTGTCTACAAATGTATGTTCTCCATACATTTTTGCTAATGGAAATTTTGTAAAGTCAGTGAAATTTTGATTTTCTATTGCTTCAATTATTTCAATTTTTAATTTTGGACCTCCTTTGGGTTGAAACATAAAATGATTCCCTTTTTCAAATTTGCCTTCTAATTTCGGAAATTCAATACCTGTATCCCAAGTATGCCAATTATTTACATCGGAAAAGAGTTTCCACATTTGTTCTTTACTAACGTCATTAGTCACTATTGAATATGATTTTGTCCACATAAATATTATTTTTAAGAATTTATTTTTTAATAAGTACAAATATAGTAAGTGTACTTATAATATACAAATTTATTTATAAATTATAATTTTATTGTCTTTAGGTTAAATACAAAAAATAACCTCGTTTAAAAATGATTTAAACGAGGTTATTATAATTTTATGAAATTTAAACTTTAGAAGTAGTGTGCAAATACTATTGAGTTATACATTCACTTTTATTTTTTATAAATGGTCGTAGGTGCAGATTGTGCTTTAGAATATATTGTCACATCTGCAATGGTTACTCTATCGGGAGCATTGACTGCATAAGATATAAAATCGGCTATATCTTCCGCTAATAATGGGTCGTAGCCTTCATACACTTTTTGAGCTTTTTCTTTATCTCCTTTGAATCTAATTTCCGAAAATTCTGTTGCAACTGCACCCGGCGCGATATTGGTTATTTTGATTCCATGTTCGGTTAAGTCGAGTCTCATTCCTTCGCTTATGGCTTCTACTGCTTTTTTTGAAGCACAATAAACGGCACCGTTGGCATAGGTTTGTTTTCCCGCGACTGAACTCAAATTTATGATATGGCCTTTTTTTCTTTCTACCATTTGTGGAATTATTGCTCTTGAAACATACAACAGTCCTTTTACATTTCCGTCAATCATCGCGTCCCAATCGTCAATTTCTCCATTTTGGATAGAAGAGAGTCCGTGAGCATTACCGGCACTATTCACTAGTACGTCAATATTTTTCCATTCATTTGGTAAAGAATTAATTTGAAGTTCAACTTCTTTTCTGTCGCGAACATCAAAAATCAAACTGTGAATTTTTATAGTCTTTGATAATACATTTTTCAATTTTTTCAGTTTCTCCTCGCGGCGTCCGCACAGTATTAAATTATATCCGTTTTCGGCTAATTTAATTGCGGTAGCTTTTCCTATTCCTGAAGTTGCACCTGTTATTAAAGTAATTTTTGTCATTTTTTCTATTTTATATTTTCTTTAAAAAGCGTGATGTCTAGTAAGGTCCTTTTTTACATTTTGTTTTAGAATCCTAGTTCTTTAAAAGAACATTAAATATACGATTCTCAGAGAATTTGTTTTAGATTTTTAGGCAGTTCGACGTTCCCTTGGTACTACCTTTAGATTTGCATAATAAATTATTCGTAAATTTAAATTAACAACCAAACTGACAAAGTACACCATTGGTACTACAAAGTTTTTAGACTTATCCGCTGATTAGGACTTTGTCAGTTTATATTGAGCAAGCATCAAATAGTAATTCAGGTTTTAAGGCCTATTTTCAAGGTTACGAGTGTGTTCAATAATTTGGTTGCTAATCCTTAAAATCTTTTCTTATGAGTAAATTTAAACATTTTTTAGGTATTGATGTGTCAAAAGAATATTTTGATGCCGTAGTAATTTTGGATAGAAATAAAGAAAAATCAATTCACAGCCAGTTTGTAAATGATTACAAAGGAATCAAGTCCCTTTGCAAATGGCTCAAGGAACAAGGTTCGACGTTTGAAAACACGCTTGTTTGTTTAGAACACACAGGAATGTACGGTAAGTTAATAATCAAATGTCTAATGATTGAAAAGTTCTCACTTTGGGTCGAAATGTCACTGAAAATTATTCGCAGCATTGGGGTTCAAAGAGGCAAAAACGACAAAGTTGATGCCCAAAGAATTGCTTTTTATGCCATGAAAAATGTGGAGGAAGCAGTTATTTTTAATGCTCCCAGAATGGAAATCAACAAAATGAGAAATCTTTTGTCCCTGCGGGAAAAATTAGTTGCAACAAAAGCTTCTTTGTTGCGAAATGTAAAAGAACTCAAAGCCTTTGATTTGGAAGTAGCCAGACTCTCTGAAAAACTACAGAAAAGCACCATCAAGGGAATTGATTTGGATCTAAAAAACATTGAAAAACAATTGGACAAAACAATAAGTGACGATGAAAATATTTCTAGAATTTTCACTCTTGTCACATCTGTTATTGGCATAGGAAAAGTAACGGCTTTGTTTTTGATTTGTTTTACAAACGAATTTACAATGTATACAACTCCTCGCCAACTGGCTTGTTATGCAGGTGTTGTACCTTTTGAACATACCTCGGGGAAAAGTATTCGCTCAAAACCAAAAGTCCATTATGTGGCTAACAAAAAATTAAAAAAACAGCTTCATATGTGTGCCTTGTCAGCAATTACCAGTGATCCAGAATTAAAAAATTATTTTAATCGAAAGGTGGAAGAAGGTAAAAACAAGATGCTTATCATAAACAATGTTAGGAACAAACTTGTACATAGAGTATGTGCATGCATAAGAGAAAACAAAATGTTTGAAAAAAGACAAGTAGCGTAAAAAAAACATTAAATAAAATTTCTTTTGAAAGGAAAGAGAAAAAAATGCTCTTCCCCTTCGCAAGACTTTTTTGTTTTTTCTAAACCAAAGTTATTAATTATTCGCAAAAAATAGATGGCTTTTTTTATGAATTTTTATTTGGTAATTTCATAGTAATCAGCGGGTTTGGGACTAAATTAAGCCCTATTTTCGGATTTGCCAAATCATCCCAAATGCAAAACCAACTTTCCATTAAGCCAAATGCCCAAATTACTAGTAGCAAGTGTTAGCAGTAGCTTTTTTATTTATTCCGCTAATCGGTTTTCAATATCCATTCTTTCGTGTAAAATTCTAACGACTTCAATTTCATTTGCTTTGTCTTTTTTAAAGAAAATTAAATGTGATTTTACTTTTGAGTATCTATATGATTTTCTAATTTTCCCAAAGTCACGAGCCATATCTAAATTATCGACGATATATTCAATTTCGTCAATGATTAAGTTATAATATCGATCTGCTTGTTCAAAAGACCAATTTTCCGCCGTATAAATCCAAATGTTATTAATATCTTCTAATGCCTTTTCACTAATTATATACTCTGGCATTATTTTTGAAAATTAGCTTTTAGCATTTCAAGATTTTTATTGCGGTCAAAATTTCTGATTTTACTACTCTTTTCACCAATTTTTAATTCATTGATTAGAGATTTTGTTTTAGTTTCTTCTTGCTCAAAAACTCTTAAAGCAGTTCTAACAACTTCACTTACTGAACTATATTTTCCTGTAGAAATTTGTTCATTAATAAAGTTTTCAAAATAGTCTCCTAATAATATTGATGTATTCCGTGCCATATTTTTTATTTTTACCAAATATACCAATAATTGGTATTAAAGTCAAATTTTTTCGATTTTTTGCGCAAAAGTTACTGCTAACGTCTTGGCACTAACTTTAGATTTGCATAATAAATTATTCGTAAATTTAAATTAATAACCAAACTGACAAAGTACACCATTGGTACTACAAAGTTTTTAGACTTATCCGCTGATTAGGACTTTGTCAGTTTATATTGAGCAAGTATCAAATAGTAATTCAGGTTTTAAGGCCTATTATCAAGGTTACGAGTGTGTTCAATAATTTGGTTGCTAATCCTTAAAATCTTTTCTTATGAGCAAATTTAAACATTTTTTAGGTGTTGATGTGTCAAAAGAATATTTTGATGCCGTAGTAATTTTGGATAGAAATAAAGAAAAATCAATTCACAGCCAGTTTGTAAATGATTACAAAGGAATCAAGTCCCTTTGCAAATGGCTCAAGGAACAAGGTTCGACGTTTGAAAACACACTTGTTTGTTTAGAACACACAGGAATGTACGGTAAGTTAATAATCAAATGTCTAATGATTGAAAAGTTCTCACTTTGGGTCGAAATGTCACTGAAAATTATTCGCAGCATTGGGGTTCAAAGAGGCAAAAACGACAAAGTTGATGCCCAAAGAATTGCTTTTTATGCCATGAAAAATGTGGAGGAAGCAGTTATTTTTAATGCTCCCAGAATGGAAATCAACAAAATGAGAAATCTTTTGTCCCTGCGGGAAAAATTAGTTGCAACAAAAGCTTCTTTGTTGCGAAATGTAAAAGAACTCAAAGCCTTTGATTTGGAAGTAGCCAGACTCTCTGAAAAACTACAGAAAAGCACCATCAAGGGAATTGATTTGGATCTAAAAAACATTGAAAAACAATTGGACAAAACAATAAATGAGGATGAAAATATTTCTAGAATTTTCACTCTTGTCTCATCTGTTATTGGCATCGGAAAAGTAACGGCTTTGTTTTTGATTTGTTTTACAAACGAATTTACAATGTATACAACTCCTCGCCAACTGGCTTGTTATGCAGGTGTTGTACCTTTTGAACATACCTCGGGGAAAAGTATTCGCTCAAAACCAAAAGTCCATTATGTGGCTAACAAAAAATTAAAAAAACAGCTTCATATGTGTGCCTTGTCAGCAATTACCAGCGATCCTGAATTAAAAAATTATTTTAATCGAAAGGTGGAAGAAGTTAAAAACAAGATGCTTATCATAAACAATGTTAGGAACAAACTTGTACATAGAGTATGTGCATGCATAAGAGAAAACAAAATGTTTGAAAAAAGACAAGTAGCGTAAAAAAAACATTAAATAAAATTTCTTTTGAAAGGAAAGAGAAAAAAATGCTCTTCCCCTTCGCAAGATTTTTTTGTTTTTCCTAAACCAAAGTTATTAATTATTCGCAAAAAATAAATGGCTTTTTTTACGAATTTTTATTTGGTAATTCCATAGTAATCAGCGGGTTTGGGACTAAATTAAGCCCTATTTTCGGATTTGCCAAATCATCCCAAATACAAAACCAACCTTCCATTAAGCCTAAAACCCAAATTGCTTGTAGCGTGTGTTATGGGCTGTGGCTTTTAAAGCTTTATTGAAAGTTCCAAATGTCCACCCAATCCAAGTTCAACAATTTTTTGCAATGTTGATAAACGCACCTCTTTTACATTGTTTTCAATTCTTGAAATATATGACTTAGTAGTGCCACATTTTATTGCGAGTTGTTCTTGTGTCATTCCTTTTTCAAGTCGTGCTTCGTGTATTAAAACACCAAGTTTAAACTGTTCGTAACCCGAATCTAATTGGTCACGTTCTGTGGTTCCTACTTTGCCATAGTGTTTATCCTTAAACTCTGATAGCGTTTTTATGTTGTTATTTTTCATTTTTATATTCCTCCATTATTTTAAGAGCCTTTTCAATTTCTTTTTTCGGTGTCTTTTGCGTTTTCTTTTGAAAACCATTTGCTAAGACCACAATTTTTCCTTTGTCAAAAAAGCAAAATATTCTAAAAATATCGCTCGATTGTTGAATTCTAATTTCGTAAAGCCCGTCCGTGCTTTCAATATGTTTAAGATACGTTTCAGGTACTTTGTCAACTTCCTCTATCAAGTCAAAAGTCCAAATTATTTTGGCTCTTACTTTTTCCCTTTGCTTCACAAAGAATTCTTCAAAGTAATCTTTGTAAAATATTATTGTTCTAGTTTTTCTTTTTTCTTCCACTCCATAAAATTATAAATGTTGCACAAAAGTACAACATTTATTTTGCTTTTTTATTAAAGATCGATTTTTAACGTGGTGATGTCTTGTCCTGATATAGGTTGACTATTTTTGGTTGTTTTATAATTTCAAAAATAGGTGATTGTAGCCGTAATATTGATAAGTTTAGAAAAAATCTTTGAGGGGATTTTTTTCCAAACTTGTCAACATTACTACGCAACTAAAATAGCGATTTTATTCTTCTTATAGGATTTGTATTTGTGAATTTGATTCACATGTGCAAATTCAGGTGTTTTCATTCCCAAAGAGCAATGTCTACGTTCGTTGTTATAAATTTCTATTGCTTGTTTAACCATTTTTTGAGCTGTTTTTAAGTCAGGAATTGTTTTATTTAGACCAAATTCATGTTTTAATATTCCATTAATTCTTTCTGCAACTGCATTTTCATATGGGCTTGAATTTTGTGTTGTACTTAAAATAATGTTCTTAGATTTAGCAAATTCAGCAAAATCTGGACAACAATATTGCATCCCTCTATCGGAATGATGGATTAAATTTTCATGCTTGTATCGTCTGCTTTTAACAGCCATTTCTAAAGCATCTTTGACCAGTTGTACGCGCATATTTGTATCAATTTATAACCCATAATTTTCTTTGAATAAACGTCCGTAACTAAGGCTAAATAGGCATGCTGAGAGGCAAGTTTAATATAAGTTATATCACTTACAAAGACCTGTTCCGCATGTTTTATTTCAAGGTTAACAAGTAAGTCTTTTGACTTATAAAACCCATGTTTAGAATCGGTTGTAATGTGATAAAGCTTTGTTTTTCGTATTAATAAATTATGATATTTTAAAAAATGCATGAACTTGTCTCTACCCATTTTTATGTCATTTTTTTCAAAATCATCTTTCAGATCAAGGTATAGTTTTTTGGCACCATATCGAGCCATTTTTTGGCGAATGGGAGTAATGAGTTTTTTGATTTTTAGACTCTCTAAATCCTCAATTTTCTGTTTGTTAATTCGTTTGTAATAAGCCTGGGAGCTTATTCCGAAGCACCTGGAGAACCATTTGATTTTAAAAGGTCTTTTTTCTTTTTCTCCACTTCTTTTAGCAATGCTTCGGGCAATGACTTTTTTGCAAAATCAAGATTAGTACTTACTTCAAAATCAGCAATTATCATTTGTTGAAAGTCTTTAATGAATTCCAATTCTTCGATACGCTCTTTAAGTTTTTTTAGTTCTTGATTCTTGCTCATAGTTTTGGAGTTTTGCTCAAAGGAACGCAATTTTTTCATCCAATACGTTATTGAAGACCGAGAAATTCCATGCAACTTAGAAGCATGATTTAGGGAAATTTGACCGTTTGAAATTTGGTCAATGATGGAAAGTTTTAAGTCAAAACCGATTTTTTTGTACTCAATTTTTGGACAGTGTCCTTTTTTTGTGGGTTCCATAGTTTACTAAAAGTGTTTAATTTTTAGTCAACCTATTTCAGGATTTGTCATCATTGAATATAGCTGGTAACGTTCCCGCGCTACAAGTAGTTTGGGACTAAATTAAGCCCTATTTTCGGATTTGCCAAATCTTCCAAAGACAAGACCAATTTTTCCATTAAGCCAAATGCCCAAATTGCTTGTAGCGTGTGTTAGCGGTTCGGGCTTCTTTTGCCGTTATAGTTTTCATTTTTGTTTATATTCCATATTGTACATATCAAATCCTTCTGCCCAATAATCTTTTTTAATTTCAAATAGTTCAAAACCTTGTTTCTCATAGAATTTGTATACGACTTGTGAAGTCCTTACAGTAATTTTTTGTATTCCGTCAATAGAATTTAATTTGTCTATTCGGTGCTTCAATAGTTTTGTTCCCAAAGATTTTCCTTGATATTCAGGGTGAAGTATGTCCCAACTAATTTTTCCTGTTGTATTGTTGTCAGCAAAGTTAATTCCACCACATCCAACTATTTTTTGGTCATATAGTAAAACATAATAAAGTTCCCTTTCCATTTCCAAATATTTGTTTAAGTCTTCTTCTTCGTCAACTGCAAAATACTCGGGTGTATTTAACCTTATTAAATTAATGACTTCATTTTTGTCCTTTGTTTCGAATTCTCTTATTGTAATTAAGTTTGTCATTTTAATTGTCAATTATGGGATAATTGTCTTTTTGTTTCCGCGTTTTAGCCTGACCGCTAACGTCCCGCTACTACCTTTAGATTTGCATAATAAATTATTCGTAAATTTAAATTAACAACCAAACTGACAAAGTACACCATTGGTACTACAAAGTTTTTAGACTTATCCGCTGATTAGGACTTTGTCAGTTTATATTGAGCAAGCATCAAATAGTAATTCAGGTTTTAAGGCCTATTTTCAAGGTTACGAGTGTGTTCAATAATTTGGTTGCTAATCCTTAAAATCTTTTCTTATGAGTAAATTTAAACATTTTTTAGGTATTGATGTGTCAAAAGAATATTTTGATGCCGTAGTAATTTTGGATAGAAATAAAGAAAAATCAATTCACAGCCAGTTTGTAAATGATTACAAAGGAATCAAGTCCCTTTGCAAATGGCTCAAGGAACAAGGTTCGACGTTTGAAAACACGCTTGTTTGTTTAGAACACACAGGAATGTACGGTAAGTTAATAATCAAATGTCTAATGATTGAAAAGTTCTCACTTTGGGTCGAAATGTCACTGAAAATTATTCGCAGCATTGGGGTTCAAAGAGGCAAAAACGACAAAGTTGATGCCCAAAGAATTGCTTTTTATGCCATGAAAAATGTGGAGGAAGCAGTTATTTTTAATGCTCCCAGAATGGAAATCAACAAAATGAGAAATCTTTTGTCCCTGCGGGAAAAATTAGTTGCAACAAAAGCTTCTTTGTTGCGAAATGTAAAAGAACTCAAAGCCTTTGATTTGGAAGTAGCCAGACTCTCTGAAAAACTACAGAAAAGCACCATCAAGGGAATTGATTTGGATCTAAAAAACATTGAAAAACAATTGGACAAAACAATAAGTGACGATGAAAATATTTCTAGAATTTTCACTCTTGTCACATCTGTTATTGGCATAGGAAAAGTAACGGCTTTGTTTTTGATTTGTTTTACAAACGAATTTACAATGTATACAACTCCTCGCCAACTGGCTTGTTATGCAGGTGTTGTACCTTTTGAACATACCTCGGGGAAAAGTATTCGCTCAAAACCAAAAGTCCATTATGTGGCTAACAAAAAATTAAAAAAACAGCTTCATATGTGTGCCTTGTCAGCAATTACCAGTGATCCAGAATTAAAAAATTATTTTAATCGAAAGGTGGAAGAAGGTAAAAACAAGATGCTTATCATAAACAATGTTAGGAACAAACTTGTACATAGAGTATGTGCATGCATAAGAGAAAACAAAATGTTTGAAAAAAGACAAGTAGCGTAAAAAAAACATTAAATAAAATTTCTTTTGAAAGGAAAGAGAAAAAAATGCTCTTCCCCTTCGCAAGACTTTTTTGTTTTTTCTAAACCAAAGTTATTAATTATTCGCAAAAAATAGATGGCTTTTTTTATGAATTTTTATTTGGTAATTTCATAGTAATCAGCGGGTTTGGGTTCTAAATTAAGATTTATTTTTCGGTTATCACTAAATATCCAAATACAAAACCATTTTCCCATTAAGCCAATTGCCCAAATCCGTTGTAGTAGCTGTTAGCACCAGTTTTTCTATTCTTTGTATGTATTCAGCATAAGTTTACACAATTCAGCATACTCTTGTTCGCCATAATTTTCTGGACTATTTCGTGTCACAAAGTGATACTGTCTATCTATCAACACTTCTAAAATCCATTCTTCACCATCAAGTGCCATATTTGGGTCGTGGGTTTCTATACGCCAAAATTTTACACTATCAATTTTCTCCAATATCTTATCCCAAGTTTCTGATTTTATTATTTTTCGTTCGTGTTTAATTCTCCGTCCAGCGTCATAACCACCAAGTCCTTTTGTCTTGCAGTATGTTAAAGTTACTTGTCCATTGCTGTTTTCTATTCTATATGAAACAGGATTTGACCAAGTTCCTAAATGTGTAAACCTGATTGTTTTTTTATCATCATTATGTAATTTGTAAAGTATTGGTTCTTTCATACTTTTTAAATGCTTTGAATACCATTGGTTTACAAATTTATTTAAAGTGTCATTTGGTTCAGGAAAATTACACGGAAATTCCTTTTTCTTTATACAGTCATTTTGTCGTTTTGTAAATTCAGCGCTTAATAAAGGAAAATAATATTCATTTGTTGAGTTCGGCTTATATCGTGAATCAACATTGAACATAGAACAGCTTGTCATTGTCAATATTAGTCCTATGTAGATTATTAGTTGTCGTTTCATAAAATTGGTGCTAACGTTGAAGCATTGTTGCAGTTGTGGTTAGGACTGCCAAATTATCGATTTAAAACCTAACCAACCAAGTACAAAACTATTTATCAATCAAGCCAAATACCACAATTGCTACAATGCATTGTTACAAGACGGTTTTTTAACACAAAATATTATGCTAAACTTAATTAAAGAATTTGCTATTAAATCACACGAAGATGTAAACCATAAATATGGGGTTTATCCTTATTCATATCATTTATCAATGGTTGTAGATGTGGCTAAAGAATTTATTGATTCTATTCCAGAAGAAGATAGAGAAATGATTTTATCTGCTTGTTGGATGCACGACACAATTGAAGATTGTAGATTGACTTATAATGATGTGAAAGAAGTTGCGGGACTAAAAGTAGCTGAGATTGTTTATGCTTTATCGAATGAGAAAGGAAAAAACAGAAAAGAAAGAGCTAATGAAAAATATTATAAAGGAATAAGAGAAACTGAATATGCTTGTTTTGTAAAACTATGTGATAGAATTGCAAATGTAAAACATTCAAAAAAAGAACGTTCAAAAATGTTTGATGTTTACAAAAAAGAGAATGAAAACTTTATTAATCAACTTTTTCCAAAAAATAGAGTTAGAAATGTTTTTGACCTGTTTGCCTTACACAAATTAGAAGATGTTTTTGAGTGTGATAGTTCTCAAACTGTCTTGTAACGTCCCCGCGCTACAAGCAGTTTGGGACTAAATTAAGCCCATTATTCGGATTTGCCAAATCTTCCAAATATAAAACCAATTTCAAATTAAGCCTAAAACCCAAATTGCTTGTAGCGTGTGTTATGGGTAGATTGTTTCTGGCAGATATTCCTAATTATTAATCGATTTTAAACCAATTATTGGCAGGCTTAAAACCTAATTCTTGCCCAAATTCTAGCTAATTTTGTTCCTTTTTATTATCGATTTTCATCCAATTATTGACAAATTAAAAGCCAAGTTCGAATCTAAATTTCAACCAATTTTTATTCTTATTTTTTCATCTCAATTTAAGAATTAAAATTCCAGTAAAACTCCAATATTCAAGTTCGCTTTTCAGATTCAGTTTAGAAACGGCGAAATTCAAGTTTGCTTTTCAAATTCTGTATTTCAGATTCAGTTTATAAACTCCGAAACTCAAGTTTTCAATTTCAAGTTCTATATTTCAGATTCGGTTAGAAACTCCAATATTCAAGTTCTGTATTTCAAGTTTTGCTTTTCGGCTTCTAAACATAAAATTCAAGTTTCAAAGTTTATGAATTTCTACATCTTCTCAACATAAATGCCTTTTTAAAATCTGATTTTCTTCGCAATTTACCCATAACGTTCCCGCGCTATAAGTAGTTTGGGACTAAATTAAGCCCATTCTTCGGATTTGCCAAATCTTCCAAATACAAAACCAATTTCAAATTAAGCCTAATACCCAAATTGCTTGTAGCGTGTGTTAGCCGTTGTTTTTTTACGAAATGGTTTAATTTCAGTTTTGTTGTTTTTCTGTTACAATTCTTATTTCACTTATAACTTTGTTTCCTTCTTCAAATAAATCTAGTAATTCAGATTTATTATTTTCTATATTTTCCATTTTTTCTTTAACTACAAATTTTCCTTTGTTAGTTAAAAAATAGAATAATACTTCATCATTATTTGGTAAAGGATTAATTTCTGTTTTTGTTCCTTTCGAAATATAATTTTCTGCTTTTTCAATAAAATATTTTGACGCTTTTGAAATATTTTCGTGTGATTGTCCACCAATCATTCCTCCACCAGAACTTAAATATAAACTTGCATCTCCAGATATAAAAGAAACTAAAGTTGCAGTACCGTTTCCAATACTCCAATCCATAATTACACCGTAAATTTTGGTTTTATTTTCTTCAAGTTCAATTCCAAGTTCTTTTTCTGTGATTCCAAATGCCATATTTCTCATATCATTATATGGATTGTTATTTGGATCAACTTTCTTTAGTTCAGTTTTGTTTTCGGTTTGGCTATTACTTTTCGGTTTTTTATTGCAACTAGAAATTATAAATACAATTCCGCAAATTAATAAGGCAATAATTAAATAATTCATTTTCATTTTTTGGTTTTCTGTTGTTGATTTTCTGTTGCTGATTTTCTGTTTTCTGATAAAATAACGGCTAACGTTCCCGCGCTACAAGTAGTTTGGGACTAAATTAAGCCCTATTTTCGGATTTGCCAAATCTTCCAAATACAAGACTAATTTCAAATTAAGCCAAATCCCCAAATTGCTTGTAGCGTGTGTTAGCCGTAGTATTTTTATTTTAGTTTGGCTTGTATTTCAGGACTAATATTTTTTCCAAGTTTATTAGCAAGTAAAAAATATTCCATTGCTTTTTTCTTATCTCCTTTTTGAAGATAACCAAGTCCCGTGTAATATAAAGCGTCTGCCGAAAATTCAGGATTATTATCTTTCCAAACTTCATAAGCCTTTTTACTATAAACTATTGCAGAATCATTATTGTTTTCTCTTAGATAAACCTCAGATAAACTATATAATCCATCTCCGTAATTTGGATTGTTTTTTAATAGCTTTTTAAATGTCTCTTTTGCTGATTTAAAATCATTTTTAAACATATAAACTAATCCTAAATTATGCATTGCAAGTTCATTTTTTGGTAATTTTTTCAATGATAGTTTGTAATAATATTCAGCATCATCTAATTTATTTAATTTACGAAACGACAATGCACAATTATCAATTGCATCTGTATAATTAGAATCTATCTGTATAGCCTTTTTGTAGTTTTTAATTGCTTCTTCATAATTCTCACTATGAAATTCATTATATCCTTTCGTATAGTATTTTAATGCTTCGGCGCTTTTTGTAGGGGAGTTTAATTTTTGTTCGTAATACGTAACTTCTTCTTTGTTTTGTGAATTACCGCAACCAACAATTAATAAATTCAGTAATAATAATGACAAAGTAATTTTTAATTTCATCTTTTCGTTTTTTTACGTTTTTGAGTTAATATTACGGCTAACGTTCCCGCGCTACAAGCAGTTTGGGACTAAATTAAGCTCTATTTTCGGGTTTGCCAAATCTTCCAAATACAAAACCAATTTCAAATTAAGCCTAATACCCAAATTGCTTGTAGCGTGTGTTACCAGCTGTATTTTTTATTCAGTTGTCTTTTATCACTTTCGTATTTGATATTGCATCGTGAAATCCATTTCTTGTAAAAAAGAATGAAAATCTATCAAAAGGAATAAATCTGCAAAATGTTCGACTTATTATATCTCCAAGTTCTGCTTTTTCGCCTTCTAGATTTACAACTTTTGTTTTCGTTATAATTTTTCCTATTGTTTTTTGATATTTATGTTCAAAAAATATATAATAAGTTGTGACAAAAATTATGAATGAAGTCAATCTGTATATTGCTCTTGAAATTTGATTTGTTAGTGGCAATAAAGTTTCAAGATTTGGAATAATTAAGTTATAAAGTATAAAAATTAAAATGAAGTCAATTAAGAAGTTCAGAAATCTAATTTTTGAGTGTACAGTTTTATTCTCTACTTTTTCAAGTTTCTGTTTTTCTACTTCCACTTTTTCAGCAACTTCTTTGAATCGATCTTGGTCAATATTTCGCAGTTCAATTTCTTTTTTTGCAGTTTCAAGTGCTAATTCTTGATATTTCCCACTATCAACTGTTACAATTTTGATTAATTCTTCGTCAGTTCTATTTGACATTATTTTCGTAAAATTATTTTCCATTCTGTAAATTGGTATTCATTTATCTTTCGTTTTTTAGAGAATATAGCTGGTAACGTCCCCGCGCTACAAGCAGTTTGGGACTAAATTAAGCCCATTATTCGGATTTGCCAAATCTTCCAAATACAAACCAATTTTTCCATTATGCCTAATACCCAAATTGCTTGTAGCGTGTGTTATAGGTAGCCGTTTTGGCCGTTTAGATACTCAATTTATCATTTTTACTTGTTTTGCCAATTCTTCGTTGTCCGTCACGGTTAAATTGTCAAGCATCCCATAAACTTCTTCGTCGTTTTGGTCTAAAAAACCAGCTACACTTACAAACAAATTCTTGTCATTTGAAAAAGTAATTTTTATGTCTTGCGGATATATAAATTTCTTAGTCTTCTGTGTCTTTTCTTCTGTTGTTGTAACTGTTTCCCAAGTAATATTTATGTTTGTAATTTTTGTTCCAATAAATTTTTTCCAAAGGTCGTTCGGCGAAACATTCCATTTTATATTTCCAGAAAAATCAGATTGCTCGTTTATTTTAATGCCAATACCAAATTGAAAAAATTTGTCATCCCAATAAATCTCAACCAATTTTTCACTGTCGGTATGAAGAAAGATTGAGAAGTCAACTGAGTCAAGGTTTTTGTATTTTGTCGGATAGTTTGGTCTAGGGTTTGTCGGCTCGTAATTAATTTCAGAATATTCAACTTTAATAATTGTCAGCCCAAGGAGGTGTCGGCTGAATTTTTCAAAGTCCAAATGTTCTTGTGTTAATATCATTGTTTTCGTTTTTACGGTTACCTATAACGTTCCCGCGCTACAAGCAGTTTGGGACTAAATTAAGCCCAATTTTCGGATTTGCCAAATCTTCCAAATACAAAACCATTTTCCATTAATCCTAATCCCCAAATTGCTTGTAGCGTGTGTTGGCGGTAGTAATTATTTGTATGTTATCTCGTGATACTTTTTAATTTTTTTATTCTCTTTTGTAAATAATATAGATTCTTTTAACTTTTTGAATTCATCATATCCAATGTCTACAACAATTTTATTTTCTGAATTGACTATTCCAAATTTGTTGTTTTTCTTAACAATAAATTCTTTTGAAAGATAAATGTTTTCTATTAATTCATATTCGCAAGGAATAATTATGTTGTTTTCATAATTTATAACTCCAAATTTTCCTTTTGATTTAAATATTTGATTTGCATTTTTTGGAAATTCTTGTTCATCTTTAAATTTTACAAACTCATCTACAAATGCTTCGTTTTCAGTATATTTTGTTTCTTTTAAGTGAACCAAAAAGTGTTTGTTGTTTCTAGATGCAAAGATTCTCTTTTCAAATACATTAAAAAATATATATTCTTCATTTAGAACTTTTTCACCGTTTTCAAAAAACAAACCATTTTCATTTTTAGTATTCTGAACTATAAAATACTTATCAAATAAAGTTCTAATATTTTTATAACGCAATGGAATTATATCATTTTCAATGTTAGGATTAATTACGCCATATAATTTGTCTTTTTGGACAATGTAATTATCTCCAAGATTGTTGTCTCCAAAAGAAACTGCATCATCAAAATAGCTGAAATAAATTTCATCGTAAACAAAAGGTTTTATTATAGAATCTGTTAATGAAATAAATCCTTTTTTATTATTGCTTTTAGCAATAAAGAAAGACTTTACTTGTTTTATTTCATCATATTTACATTCAATAATAAATTCTCCTTTTGAATTCATTACGCCAACTTTAGCATTTTGATTATTTTTAATTAAATATAAATCATTATTTAAAACTCTTTCGAAATAATAATCTTTAATAGGTTTTAAAACAATATTTCCAAGATTATCAATAATTGAATTTGACTTATTCTGAAAGGCGATAATTGCTTTATTATTACTGAAATTTGAAATCTCTGTAAATTGCAAATTGCTTATTTGTTTTCCTTGATAATCATAAAGATTATTTAGTCCTTTAATTTCGGCAATGATTAAATTATTATCTGTTGATATGTAGTCAAATTTAGTTGGTAAAATAATATTATTTAAAGTATCTATAACTCCGAATTTATTGTCTTTTGAAACTCTGATTAAACCTTTTTCAATGTAAAAAACATCGTCGTATATAATTGGGATTTTAACATTACCTTTTAAATCGATAAATCCCCGCTTGAATTTGTTATTTATTTCGTTTCCAACTTCGAATAGGTTTTGGAGTTCTTTTTTGTTATAAATAAATGAAAACACAGGTCTGATAACTATTTTTTCGGTGCTATCAATAACTCCCATTTTATTGTCGAAAGTTCTGAAGACAGCATAATTATTTTCAAAATTATAAACATATTCATATTTGTGATTTTGTTCTAACTTTTCTCTTATGTAGTCAAATTTTTTTTGACTCATTGCGATTAAAGGAAATAGTAAAAAAAAGAGTTTTAACATTTTCATAAATTCTTATTTTTCGCGATTTCGAGGGATTATTACCGCCAACGTTCCCGCGCTACAAGTAGTTTGGGACTAAATTAAGCTCTATTTTCGGATTTGCCAAATCTTCCAAATACAAGACTAATTTCAAATTAAGCCAATTACCCAAATTGCTTGTAGCGTGTGTTAGTGGCTGTTACTTTAGTATGAATAAATCTCCACCATCAAATCCTGTTGCGATTGCTTTTGCTTTTTCAAGAAAGCTATTTTTAAAGTTTGGCGACTGTATATAGTTTTCAATATTTTTTTTAACGTCGGCAAGAATCAATTCCCAACCAACTCCATTTTGTCCTAGTGTTAAATATTTATTTTTCGGTTCAAAATCCGTATTACAAGCCCAATCTTCGTCTTCTTCATCAAATTCTTTTGAGCCTACTAAGTAAGTTTCATAACCATCCATTGTTTCGAGAATCCCAAAATAATATGCTTGAATGTCTTCATTTGGTTTTTCTGTTTTTAGAATCTGGTCTAACCAATCGTTAAATATGTTTTCTGTCATTTTAATAGCTTTTAGTGGCTGTTTTATTAATTTGTAGCTAAAGCCAAATTAAATTTCTGTAATGTTGGAATTACTTCATCTAATAGATTATTGAATTTATCGTATTCTTCTTCAAAGTCTTTTGTTTTAATTTTCCCTGAAGAATTCATGACATTTATGTGTTTGATAAAATACTTTTTAGGAACAGGTTGAAATATTGGAGCATCAAAGTTTCTTTCACTATCGAGACTCTTCATGTATGGATTATTATGAGCAACAGCATTTCTGATACTCATAAGATCCGTTAACATTGAAAGTAGTTTGTTTTCGATGTTTTCCATATTGGCTAAGATTTTCATCTTCTGCCCAAATCCAACGACAGTACCATTTAATAAAATATTGTAAAATTCAGTTTCATGTTTGGCTGGACTGAAATATAATCCAATTGTATGATTAACAAAAATTTCCAGATTATTAAATTTATTCATCAAATCTCCAATTTTTTCCTCGTTAGTCATGAATTAATGTTTATGATTTATAAGTGATTTCGTCAAAATAGCCACTAACGTCCTGGCGCTTGGCGTGGTTGGGGAATAAAGATGCGAGATTTTTCGGTTGAACACAAATTTATCAAATACAACACCATCTTTAAATTCAGCCTAAAACCCCAATCACGCCAAACGGCTGTTATGTGCTGTTTTTATTTTTCGTCTTCTATTATCATTCCGTTTTCATTGTCAAATTGTTTCTTTTCAGATTCCGACATTTTATTTCTCAATGCTCGAATTGTATATCCTCCTCTTAATTTATTTTCTTCAATATACATCCAATCTGAAATTTCGCTTTTCTCTATTAAAACCGTATCTCCTAATTTTATTTCACTTGTGTATTCGGGGGTATTCCCAATTATACCTAAATATTTATCTCCTTTCAAAACAACATCGGTTATCCAAATATGTTCATTTCCACTTTCAGTTTTATACGGCTTTTTTACAGAAAAATTTATAAATTTCGGATTATTGCTTTTTAATGCTGAATCAAAATTTTCAATATTCAGTTTCGCTTTTTCTGTAGCAAAATTCATTTCTGAATCATCACTTTCAACTCCAATAATGTCAGGTTCGTTTTCTCTTTCTACTTTTCCTTTTTGAATATTATTACAACTCAATGTGACGATTAAAAGGATAATTATTGATAATATTTTCTTCATTTACAAAGTTTTAGATTAAGTTTTCTGGTGCTCGAAAATAGCACATAACGTTCCCGCGCTACAAGCAGTTTGGGACTAAATTAAGCCCATTATTCGGATTTACCAAATCTTCCAAATACAAACCAATTTTTCCATTAAGCCTAATCCCCAAATTGCTTGTAGCGTGTGTTGGCAGGCGTATTTTTATGAAATCCAAGTTTCTTCCATTTTAATTATTTTCCATTTATTCTTTACTTTCTTAATAAAAACTTTATTTCCATAACCACATAATCTACCACAAGTAAATCCAACATCAAGAATTCCGCTTTCAAGTTTTTTGTCAAATTTTATTTCTGAAACTCTTAATATTCCTGAAAAGTTAAATTTATATTTTCTTTCAAAAATATTTTCTTTGTCAAATTCATTTATATTTTTTAGCTTGAATTTACCATTCAATTTAATGTCTTTAAAATCAATAAAATAAGGTAAATTTGGATCAAAAGCAATAATTATTTTAGAAGTGTCTTTTTCGGCATCAGAAATTTGTTGTTTCCATTCTTTAAAATTTTTAATTTCTTCTGGAGTTGCTTTCGTCGAATCAGTTTTAACATAGTGACCTTCTTTGTCAAATATTGATTTTCCATATCTAGGTGGAGGGTTTGAAAAAATTCTTGCATCAACACAAGTTGAGTCAACTATGCTTGGCAAAATTTCAGCTAATACTTTTCTGTTAAATTCAATATCCTTGTCAAATTCAATATTAGCCTCATTCTTTTTACAACTCGCAAAAAGAAGAATTATTAAGATAAATGTTATTTTTTGAAGTTTTTTCATAATATGTCTGCCAACGTCCCCGCGCTACAAGCAGTTTGGGATTAAATTAAGCGTCATCTTTCGGATTTGCCAAATCTTCCAAATACAAACCAATTTTTCCATTAAGCCAAATGCCCAAATTGCTTGTAGCGTGTGTTGTAGGCAGTGTTTTTATTCATATAGTTTTGGTTCTTTCATTCCTTGCTTTAAAAAATAATCTTTGTTCATTTCAAAATGATCAGTTGTCATCGAATTATAATATTCTTTAAAAGGAGGTAAATTATATTTAATTCTCAAATTGTCAACATTTAATGAGTCAATTAATCCGTTTTTTGGAACTGCTTGTCCTACTTTATTGTAAGTAACTTGCGAACCAAATCTCTGCTTTTGGTTTAGGTTAATTGCAATTCTGTCTTCGAGCATTGCATAATTAGATTTTTCTGCGTTATTTTTATCGATTTCTTTTGCTAATTCTTTAAGCATTTTTTGTTGGAACTTAATATCATTGTCTGCGTGTTGGATAGTAATCCAAAATTTTCGCGAGTATTCTTTTCCAATCTTATCATATCCTAAATATCCATATTCTGAGTATAATTTTTTAATTTTTTTTGATTTTCAAGGCCAACACTGTCTCTTTTTATTTCAAAAATTTTCCATGCTTCTTTTTTCTCATATTTTTTGAATAGGTATTCAAAAGGAGCTCCTGCATATTTTTGGTCAATATTGAATATGTAATCCAATTCGGTAGTTATATTTTCTTTTTCTGAATTCGAAATTTCCTTGGTTGAATTACAACCAATAAAAACTAAAAATAAGAAAATTAATGTTTTTTTCATCTAATTCGTTTTTTTGTAACATTGCCTACAACGTTCCCTTGCTACTAGTGGTTTGGGACTAAATTAAGCCTTATTTTCGGATTTGCCTAAAAATCCCAAATACAAAACCATTTTCCCCTTAAACCAATTGCCCAAATCACTAGTAGCAAGTGTTATGCGGGGGTTGTTTCTAGCTGATATTCTCAATTATTAATCGATTTTCAGCCTAATTTTGGCCGACTAAAAACCTAATTCTTGCCCAAATCTTTGCTAAATTTTATTCCCGTTTTTCGTTTCAGTTTAAAAACCAAAACGATTATTTATTTTTATTTTCGATGAAACTTCAATATTTAAGTTTCAATTTTTGCAATCCAATTTAAAACTCCAATTTTCAAGTTCTGCTTTTCAGATTCAGTTTGTAAAGTCTGAAACTCAAGTTTGCTTTTCAAGTTTCTACATTTCAAGTTTTACATTTAGAATTCAGTTTAGAAACTCCAAAATTCTAGTTTAAGCTTTTCAAATTCCAGACTAAAACTCCAATTTTAAGTTTCTATATTTCGATTTTCAGCGCAACTATATGCTTTTTAAAAACGTGATTTTAACTGAAATGTTTTTTTTTTCGCCCAACTCCCGCATAACGTTCCCTTGCTACTAGTGGTTTGGGACTAAATTAAGCCTTATTTTCGGATTTGCCTAAACATCCCAAATACAAAACCATTTTCCCCTTAAACCAATTGCCCAAATCACTAGTAGCAAGTGTTATGCGGGGGTTGTTTCTAGCTGATATTCCCTATTATTAATTGATTTTCAGCCTAATTTTGGCCGACTAAAAACCTAATTCTTGCCCAAATCTTTGCTAAATTTTATTCCCTTTTTTCGTTTCAGTTTAAAAACCAAAACGATTATTTATTTTTATTTTCGATGAAACTTCAATATTTAAGTTTCAATTTTTGCAATCCAATTTAAAACTCCAATTTTCTAGTTCTGCTTTTCAGATTCAGTTTGTAAAGTCTGAAACTCAAGTTTGCTTTTCAAGTTTCTACATTTCAAGTTTTACATTTAGAATTCAGTTTAGAAACTTCAAAATTCTAGTTTAAGCTTTTCAAATTCCAGACTAAAACTCCAATTTTAAGTTTCTATATTTCGATTTTCAGCGCAACTATATGCTTTTTAAAAACGTGATTTTAACTGAAATGTTTTTTTTCCGCCCAACTCCCGCATAACGTTCCCGCGCTACACGCGGTTTGGGACTAAATTAGAGTTAATTTTCGGATAAGCCAAAACTTCCAAATACAAACCAATTTTCCCCTTAAGCCAAATGCCCAAATCGCTTGTAGCGTGTGTTGGCGGTAGTGTTTTTATTTAATTAGGATTTTGTTTACGTGTTCAAATCCGTCACTTAGAGTATCAAAAATTTCAATGCAAACAACTTTATCAATTACTTTATCAACCGTTAGTTCAATAAGTTTTCCTTTTGCAAGCTGGAACCAAGTCTTTTTTCCTAAATTAAAATGGTTTTTAAGTTCTTCTATTTCTTCAAAAATAATTTGCTGTCCGAAGTTTTGCTTTTCTAAATCATTTAGGATTTTATTCAATTTACTGTGCAGTTTTGATTCTTCTTCGGTAGTAAATTCTTCCTCTTTTTTGGGTTCAAAACTATAATATTTATTGATACTTTCAATTTCTTGTTCAACTACAAATATTGCCTTATTCCTTTGTCTATCGTAATCACATCCGTTACAATCTTTTTTGTGATTTTCTAATTCTACAGAACAAGTATCTCTTATGATTTTCAGAAAATCTAATCTATCTCGATCTCTATTAAAACTATAAAGTTTAGAATCCAAAGCTGATTTTAAGCCTTCTAAATTCTCACTACTATTTAAAAAGTCATATTTATAAAATTCTAATGCTTCTTTTTCGACTATATTCATTTATTTGATTTTAATAAATAATTACTTTAATTCTCTGGTACGCTAACATTACCGCCAACGTTCCCTTGCTACTAGTGGTTTGGGACTAAATTAAGCCTTATTTTCGGATTTGCCTAAACATCCCAAATACAAAACCATTTTCCCCTTAAACCAATTGCCCAAATCACTAGTAGCAAGTGTTATGCGGGGGTTGTTTCTAGCTGATATTCCCTATTATTAATTGATTTTCAGCCTAATTTTGGCCGACTAAAAACCTAATTCTTGCCCAAATCTTTGCTAAATTTTATTCCCTTTTTTCGTTTCAGTTTAAAAACCAAAACGATTATTTATTTTTATTTTCGATGAAACTTCAATATTTAAGTTTCAATTTTTGCAATCCAATTTAAAACTCCAATTTTCTAGTTCTGCTTTTCAGATTCAGTTTGTAAAGTCTGAAACTCAAGTTTGCTTTTCAAGTTTCTACATTTCAAGTTTTACATTTAGAATTCAGTTTAGAAACTTCAAAATTCTAGTTTAAGCTTTTCAAATTCCAGACTAAAACTCCAATTTTAAGTTTCTATATTTCGATTTTCAGCGCAACTATATGCTTTTTAAAAACGTGATTTTAACTGAAATGTTTTTTTTCCGCCCAACTCCCGCATAACGTTCCCGCGCTACAAGTAGTTTGGGACTAAATTAAGCCCATTATTCGGATTTGCCAAATCTTCCAAATACAAAACCAATTTTAAATTAAGCCTAATACCCAAATTGCTTGTAGCGTGTGTTAGCCGTTCGGTTTTATAAATTCAATTGAGTAAATCCCCAATCTTGTCTGTAACTTTTCACATCAAAACCTTTAGTTTTTTTGTTATAGTTTAGTTGATATATTCTCGCATTTCTTCTATCAAAATAACAATTATAATGACTTATGAAATCTTTTGGATGCCATTCTCTTTTCATTTTTTCATAATTTTTACGAAGTCTTACAATTGCAGAATCAGAAACTTCTTCTGGTATATTTGAATTTGAAATTAACGTTCTATAAATAAGTACGCTGTCTTTTTCTTCTAAATTTTTTGTAATCAACAACGATTGCAACATTTCATTTACCACTTCATACTTTACATTTTTGTCTTTTCTAGGATTTTTTGGCTCTGGGAATATGCTCAAAGCATTATTTAATTCAACTTTGAAAGTTGATGCTATTTTACTTACGTTTTTTATTGGTTTATCAAATGGAAATTCCCAAAAGTCTTTGTATTTATTGTTAAAGAATGGAATTGATGAACATTCTTTTTTGAATTAATCAGAACAATTATTTGCTGTTTATCTTTTATGCTGTCTGGTTCAGAAAATAATTGAATTTCAAAATCAAATTCTCCATTTTTTACACTTTTAACAAGTTTGTAATCATTTCCACAGGTTTTTTTAGTAGTTTTTAATTGAGGAAATCTTTCAATTGCATTTTGAATTGATTTTTCAATATTTTTGTCATTCTTTTTAGAACAACTACTTATTAATATGAAGAGAAAAAAGTAAAAGAAATAATTATATTTTTTCATTATGTTCGGTTTTTTCTACGTTCTGGTAAACTGACGGCTAACGTCCCCGCGCTACAAGCAGTTTGGGACTAAATTAAGCCCTATTTTCGGATTTGCCAAATCTTCCAAATACAAATCAATTTTTGCTTTAAGCCAAATGCCCAAATTGCTTGTAGCGTGTGTTAGGGTGTGTAGCTTGACGATGCTGAGCACGAACGATTAGACTTCCCAATTGTCGATTCCGATTTCGGTAACTTTTCCGCCTTCCGATTTCCGTTCCAAATAGTTTCCGTTTTTGAACTTCAAGTTTCAGTTAAACCTCAAGTAAAATCGACAAAAATATTCCGCTTTCGGTTTTCCATAAAGCAGTTCACGTTTCTTTGTCCGCAACAATTAAGTTTCAGATTTCGGTTCGAATTTCGGTTCAGATTTGAGTTCAGATTTCGGCCAGCTCGGTTTCTGCTTCGTTATGTATTTTCCGAACTAAAGTTTCTGATTATAATCGACTTTTGATCGTCAACAGCTATACACCCTAACGTCCCCGCGCTACAAGTAGTTTGGGACTAAATTAAGCCCATTCTTCGGATTTGCCAAATCTTCCAAATACAAAACCAATTTAAAATTAAGCCTAATGCCCAAATTGCTTGTAGCGTGTGTTATGGGCAGGGCTTATTTACATCCTTCACTTTCAAAGATTTTTTCTCCTTTGTCAACTTGTTCACTTACAAATTGAATATACTTTGTGTCTTCGGAGTGTTTTCTCGGCTCAATTTCCTCTAACACGATTTCATATTCAATGAATTTCTTATCAATTAACGCTTGGTTAAAATCGTTTTCCTTCACATTAAGTAACTCAGGCAATTCAATATTTTTTACAAGTTTGCTTTTGTCAAAATCTATTTTCACAGTATTATTTTCAATTTCTCTGATATAACCTTCCATAGGCTCATATTCTGTTAGTTTGATTGAGATAATACAATAATTTTCGGAAAGCACTTTTACAAACTTACGAGAGTTGTCAAATTCAACTTTCTCGTGATATGAACAATCTAAAAAACAACTTTGTAAGCTAAATGAACAGCAAAGTAATGTTAAAATTCTCTTAAAGTGTTGTCGTTTTTTCATTTCGTGTTGGACTTGCCCATAACGTCCCCGCGCTACAAGCAGTTTGGGACTAAATTAAGCCCTATTTTCGGATTTGCCAAATCTTCCTAATACAAACCAATTTTTCCTTTAAGCCAAATGCCCAAATTGCTTGTAGCGTGTGTTGTAGGGCGTAACAATATGCGCAAACCATTTCCGTTTCTATTGCTTTTTTTTAGACAATGATTGGCTTGAGTGTTTTCTACTTTACGATTTCTTTCTTATCTACGTTTTGCAACAATCAATTTTTCCATTCTTCTTTTAAAATACTATAAACATACGTTCCATCACTATCTCCGTAAGATTGAATGTTGTAATTTCTTAAAAATCCCTCTTTAATGGCTCCGATTT
The DNA here is from genome assembly GCF_025947305.1 of Flavobacterium sp. N3904. Lineage (NCBI taxonomy): Bacteria > Pseudomonadati > Bacteroidota > Flavobacteriia > Flavobacteriales > Flavobacteriaceae > Flavobacterium > Flavobacterium sp. N3904. The sequence goes on along the minus strand of NZ_CP110009.1, from coordinate 3,943,808 downwards.
TTTCTATTGCCTTTTGTGATTTTAGGTTTTTTACATCAATCTTAAATTCTACTCTTCTTAAATTTAGAGTATTAAAACAATAATCTAAGAGAAGTGCTTTACAAATTGCATTTATACCTGTTCCCTGAAACTTTTCACCAATCCAAGTCCATCCTATTTCTAATCTCTTATTTTGAAAACTAAAATTTCCAAACATTGTCAATCCTATTGGACTATTATCTTCTTTCCTAATAATTATTAGAGGGTAAAGTTCTTTTTCCTTTTTTGAATTTAGACAGAATTTAAAATAATTCATTAAATCATCTCTGTTTTTTACTTTTGCTCCAAATTCGCCTAATTCTTTATTATAGCTTATAGATTCTATTTTGTCGATATCATCAAAAGATAATGGGCGCAATAAAATTGATTCGTTTTCAAGAATCAATTCAGATGAGAAAAATTTTTCTAAATCCATTTTTGTAATTGTGAATATTTGTATTTAGTATTGGAAGTTTGTTTCTTAAGTTCTGATTTTCTGTCTTGTCCTGATATTGGTTGACTATTTTTGGTTGTTTTATAATTTCAAAAATAGGTGATTGTAGACGTAATATTGATAAGTTTAGAAAAAATCTTTGAAGGGATTTTTTTCCAAACTTGTCAACATTCCTACGCAACTAAAATAGCGATTTTATTCTTCTTATAGGATTTGTATTTGTGGATTTGATTCACGTGTGCAAATTCAGGTGTTTTCATTCCCAGAGAGCAATGTCTACGTTCGTTGTTGTAAATTTCTATTGCTTGTTTTACCATTTTTTGAGCTGTTTTTAAGTTTGGAATTGTTTTATTTAATCCAAATTCGTGTTTTAATATTCCATTAATTCTTTCTGCAACAGCATTTTCATATGGGCTGGAATTTTGTGTTGTACTTAAAATAATGTTCTTAGATTTAGCAAATTCAGCAAAATCTGGACAACAATATTGCATCCCTCTATCGGAATGATGGATTAGATTTATATTGATGTAACGTCTATTTTTAACAGCCATTACTAAAGCATCTTTGACCAATTGTACGCGCATATTTGTATCAATTTTATAACCCATGATTTTCTTTGAATAAACGTCTGTGACTAAGGCTAAATAGGCATGCTGAGATGTGAGTTTAATGTAAGTTATATCACTGACAAATACCTGTTCAGCATGTTTTATTTCAAGGTTGACAAGTAAGTCTTTTGATTTGTAAAATCCATGTTTAGAGTCGGTTGTAATGTGATAAAGCTTTGTTTTTGGTATTAATAAATTGTGATATCTTAAAAAATGAAAGAACTTGTCTCTACCTATTTTTATATCATTTTTTTTAAAGTCATCTTTCAAGTCAAGATAGAGTTTTTTGGCTCCATATCGAGCCATTTTTTGGCGAATAGGAGTGATGAGTTTTTTGATTTTTTGAGCCTCTAAATCCTCAATATTCTGTTTATTAATTCGTTTGTAATAAGCCTGAGTGCTTATTCCGAAGCACCTGGAGAACCATTTGATTTTAAAAGGTCTTTTTTCTTTTTCTCCACTTCTTTTAGCAATGCTTCGGGCAATGACTTTTTTGCAAAATCAAGATTAGTACTTACTTCAAAATCAGCAATTATCATTTGTTGAAAGTCTTTAATGAATTCCAGTTCTTCGATACGCTCTTTAAGTTTTTTTAGTTCTTGATTTTTGCTCATAGTTTTGGAGTTTTGTTCAAAGGAACGTAATTTTTTCATCCAATACGTTATTGAAGAGCGAGAAATTCCATGTAATTTTGAAGCATGATTTAGGGAAATTTGACCGTTAGAAATTTGGTCAATGATGGAAAGTTTTAAGTCAAAACCGATTTTTTTGTACTCAATTTTTGGACAGTGTTCTTTTTTTGTGGGTTCCATAGTTTACTAAAAGTGTTTAATTTTTAGTCAACCTATTTCAGGATTTGTCAGTTTTTACGGTTACCTATAACGTTCCCGCGCTACAAGCAGTTTGGGACTAAATTAAGTCCTATTTTCGGATTTGCCAAATCTTCCAAATACAAGACCAACTTCAAATTAAGCCTAATACCCAAATTGCTTGTAGCGTGTGTTAGCAGTAGTACTTATTCGCTTACTTCAATTTTCTCTAAAGTGTCAGTTTCAATTTCCTTTTGATATTCATAATTGTAATTTCTTACTTTGTGTTTATATTCTACAATATTATTAACCAACTTTATTTCACTTTTTTCGGCTTCTATTTGTCCTTCAAGTTTTATAAACCCATATTTTTTTTCAAAGATTAGAAGTTTGTTTTCAACTATTTCATATTGACAACACGCACCTAAAAAGCCAGTAAATTTTTCATATACTTTTAAGTTGTCTTTTTCATATTTGACCTCCTTAGGATATATTGGAAACAAAATTAAAGATGATAATAATCCTAAAAATATTCCACCAAAAATTCTGAACAAAATTAGTATGATAAGGGAAAACAAATAGTAAGAGTAATAGAAAGTAATTTTTTTTATTGGTTTTCTATTTAAAAAAAACAATGTAAATCCTGAAAGATAAATTATGCATTTAAGAATGAATATCAGTTTTGTATTCAATCCATAATTAGTTGTTAGTTGAATAGTAAAATTCAGAAATACAAATCCTAAAATTAAGAAATGGATTTTTTTGATGTTTTGATTAATTCTGGTTAAGTTCAAATTTTCTGTGATTTTTGAGAGTATTACTGCTAACGTTCCCGCGCTACAAGTAGTTTGGGACTAAATTAAGCCCATTTTTCGGATTTGCCAAATCTTCCAAATACAAAACCAATTTCAAATTAAACCAAATACCCAAATTGCTTGTAGCGTGTGTTAGTGGCTGGCTTTTTATTCAATAGTTATTTTTCCTTTACTCAAATCGTCTAAAAATTTTTCAGGATTTTCAATAAATTTAAAGGAGTTTGAGTTTTTTATATAATTTTCAATTTCATTGTATTGAGGTGAGAAGATTTTTCCTTTTCTGTCCATAAGCAACATTTCCTTTTTTTTAGCCAAATCTAACATTCCATTTAAAAATTTCAATTGGGGTTCTCTTAAATCTGCTCTAAACGAAAGATGTTCAATCTTTTTAGTTTCTGCATTTATAGACATTGATGCATCATTATCCAATACATTTGTTTCTGTCTTCCAAATGAAACATTCTTCATCGTTTCCCCAATCCGCTTTCTCGATTAACTTGTCAATTTCAAGTTTAACGTTGTCGAAATTTATTTCAGCCAATTCCCAATATTGTTCAGTATTGGCATCAAAATATCCATCTTCTGTATTTACATTTATTTCTGTTGGAATTACTCCGTGTTTTTTTAGCAAACCGACTTTCGGAATAAATGCTAAATAATATTGATAAATTGCCATTCAGTTTTAGTAGATTTTATTGAAGTTTTTTTCGTTTCTGCGGTAAGCTTGCCACTAACGTCCCCGCGCTACAAGCAGTTTGGGACTAAATTAAGCCCTATTTTCGGATTTGCCAAATCTTCCAAATACAAATCAATTTTTGCTTTAAGCCAAATGCCCAAATTGCTTGTAGCGTGTGTTAGGGTGTGTAGCTTGACGATGCTGAGCACGAACGATTAGACTTCCCAATTGTCGATTCCGATTTCGGTAACTTTTCCGCCTTCCGATTTCCGTTCCAAATAGTTTCCGTTTTTGAACTTCAAGTTTCAGTTAAACCTCAAGTAAAATCGACAAAAATATTCCGCTTTCGGTTTTCCATAAAGCAGTTCACGTTTCTTTGTCCGCAACAATTAAGTTTCAGATTTCGGTTCGAATTTCGGTTCAGATTTGAGTTCAGATTTCGGCCAGCTCGGTTTCTGCTTCGTTATGTATTTTCCGAACTAAAGTTTCTGATTATAATCGACTTTTGATCGTCAACAGCTATACACCCTAACGTTCCCTTGCTACTAGTGGTTTGGGACTAAATTAAGCCTTATTTTCGGATTTGCCTAAAAATCCCAAATACAAAACCATTTTCCCCTTAAACCAATTGCCCAAATCACTAGTAGCAAGTGTTATGCGGGGGTTGTTTCTAGCTGATATTCTCAATTATTAATCGATTTTCAGCCTAATTTTGGCCGACTAAAAACCTAATTCTTGCCCAAATCTTTGCTAAATTTTATTCCCGTTTTTCGTTTCAGTTTAAAAACCAAAACGATTATTTATTTTTATTTTCGATGAAACTTCAATATTTAAGTTTCAATTTTTGCAATCCAATTTAAAACTCCAATTTTCAAGTTCTGCTTTTCAGATTCAGTTTGTAAAGTCTGAAACTCAAGTTTGCTTTTCAAGTTTCTACATTTCAAGTTTTACATTTAGAATTCAGTTTAGAAACTCCAAAATTCTAGTTTAAGCTTTTCAAATTCCAGACTAAAACTCCAATTTTAAGTTTCTATATTTCGATTTTCAGCGCAACTATATGCTTTTTAAAAACGTGATTTTAACTGAAATGTTTTTTTTTTTCGCCCAACTCCCGCATAACGTCCCCGCGCTACAAGTAGTTTGGGACTAAATTAAGCCCATTATTCGGATTTGCCAAATCTGCCAAATACAAAACCAATTTCAAATTAAGCCTAATACCCAAATTGCTTGTAGCGTGTGTTAGCGGTAGTATCTATTCCTCGTGTTTTCTAAATGTATCTAAATAATCAAAAAAGGTTTCAGGAGCTATTTCATCTTTTAATATTTTATCAAAATAATCTTGAGATTCTCTATCAAATTTTCTTGAATTATAAGGAGATTCTTTAGCTGTAAGTAGAAAATTATAATTTGATAAATATCTAACTCGCAGTTCTGTTTGGGATGTCTCTACAACTTTACCATTTATAATTGTTGCTCCATCATCATAATGTTCTCGACTGATTGGTCTTTTCCCCATTAAAGCATATTCTTCCCAACAATATCCAAAATGGCCTACAGAATTTTTTATTTCTTCCTCAGTTCTATTATATAATCCGATTTGCTTTTCTCCTTTGGTCTCTATATAAATAAAGCATTTGTAATATGAATCACTTACAAAAACTGCAATACGGTTAATTTCTAATTCATCAATTCCTAATAAGATTTTTGTTTTCGATAATTGCTTAAATTTTTTAATGAACATTGATCGATGTCCTCTAAACCACCATAATGGATCTGAAACATACTCAGAATTAATATTGGGCTTAAAATCAATTGGATCTTGAAAAACAATTTTCAATCTATTTACAGCTGTTTTGGAATCATACCATTCTAAACCTCTTTGACCTGGAAATGCACTTGCTAACCGATATGCAAAAAAAGTTGTAGAGTGGTCATAAATTACAGGAAGTTCTTCAGCATCATTTGTTGAATTGGTTTTCTCTTTATTTGTATTTAGCTTTTTTAATATTGATTGTGTAAAGATAATTAGCGCCCAACAAATTATAAATAAACTTATCCATATAACTAAGTTATTTAGTTTTGTAGAGGATTGAAAATAGGAAACTACTTGTTGTGTTGTTGATAAAAATGAAATTTTATTATAGATGCTTTTCACTATAATGTATAAAGCTGTTCCAATCGCAATGATAATTGCAGATATAACTTTACTCCATACTGGGTCAACCCAATATTTTTGAAATAAGATAGTTTTAGCTTCTAAAAATTTTTCTTTTAAACTCATTTTTGATTTATATTACCGCTAACGTCCTGGCGCTACAAGTAGTTTGGGACTAAATTAAGCCCTATTTTCGGATTTGCCAAATCTCCCAAATACAAAACCAATTTCAAATTAAGCCTAATACCCAAATTGCTTGTAGCGTGTGTTGGTGGCAGGCAATTTATTCTGTGTTTTTTTCAAGTTCATAAATTCCTGTGTCTGTTACTAAAAAAGTTCCAATTTCGGTTTCTCCATATTGCCAAATTCTCTCTTCAAATGTCGTTATCAAGTCAATATTTTTTGTTAATAGGTCAACTTTGAAAAGTTTTTTGTTACCCATATTGGGAATGTATAAATTATTGTCACCAATAAAAATACTTTCAGGATAGCTAAGTGGCTCACAATTGTCGTCCCAACTATATTCGCCAATTTTAAAAACTTCTTTTCGACTAGTTAGACATACTTGTGTAACGGTTTGTCCTGTCGGGAAGGCAAGCCATAAAAAATCAGGTTCTTGATATTTTATGTCATAGATTGGATGTCCTTCGCCAACTTCTATATTCCAATTTAAAATTGAATTTCCCAATTTGTCAAAGCCATAAATTATTCCTTCTTGAAATGTACAAAAGTATATTTCTCCATTATTACTTTTTGTAATTCTATAATTATGAATTTTTTCAGGCAATATTTCAGCTATTTTCTTATGATTTTCTCCAACAACTGCTTTTGCAAAATACTCTTCGTTTACTTGTTTTATAATTTTGGAATTGTCAAAAGCATAGAAGTCAGGATTTGCTCCGTCATTCCAACTGCAAATCAATATTTCACCCTGTCCAACGTCAAAGTTTCCCGTCTTGCCTTTGTCTGTAATTTTTGTCAGTTTCACGATTTCTGTGTCTTGTCCTGATATAGGTTGACTATTTTTGGTTGTTTTATAATTTCAAAAATAGGTGATTGTAGCCGTAATATTGATAAGTTTAGAAAAAATCTTTGAAGGGATTTTTTTCCAAACTTGTCAACATTCCTACGCAACTAAAATAGCGATTTTATTCTTCTTATAGGATTTGTATTTGTGGATTTGATTCACGTGTGCAAATTCAGGTGTTTTCATTCCCAGAGAGCAATGTCTACGTTCGTTGTTGTAAATTTCTATTGCTTGTTTTACCATTTTTTGAGCTGTTTTTAAGTTTGGAATTGTTTTATTTAATCCAAATTCGTGTTTTAATATTCCATTAATTCTTTCTGCAACAGCATTTTCATATGGGCTGGAATTTTGTGTTGTACTTAAAATAATGTTCTTAGATTTAGCAAATTCAGCAAAATCTGGACAACAATATTGCATCCCTCTATCGGAATGATGGATTAGATTTATATTGATGTAACGTCTATTTTTAACAGCCATTACTAAAGCATCTTTGACCAATTGTACGCGCATATTTGTATCAATTTTATAACCCATGATTTTCTTTGAATAAACGTCTGTGACTAAGGCTAAATAGGCATGCTGAGATGTGAGTTTAATGTAAGTTATATCACTGACAAATACCTGTTCAGCATGTTTTATTTCAAGGTTGACAAGTAAGTCTTTTGATTTGTAAAATCCATGTTTAGAGTCGGTTGTAATGTGATAAAGCTTTGTTTTTGGTATTAATAAATTGTGATATCTTAAAAAATGAAAGAACTTGTCTCTACCTATTTTTATATCATTTTTTTTAAAGTCATCTTTCAAGTCAAGATAGAGTTTTTTGGCTCCATATCGAGCCATTTTTTGGCGAATAGGAGTGATGAGTTTTTTGATTTTTTGAGCCTCTAAATCCTCAATATTCTGTTTATTAATTCGTTTGTAATAAGCCTGAGTGCTTATTCCGAAGCACCTGGAGAACCATTTGATTTTAAAAGGTCTTTTTTCTTTTTCTCCACTTCTTTTAGCAATGCTTCGGGCAATGACTTTTTTGCAAAATCAAGATTAGTACTTACTTCAAAATCAGCAATTATCATTTGTTGAAAGTCTTTAATGAATTCCAGTTCTTCGATACGCTCTTTAAGTTTTTTTAGTTCTTGATTTTTGCTCATAGTTTTGGAGTTTTGTTCAAAGGAACGTAATTTTTTCATCCAATACGTTATTGAAGAGCGAGAAATTCCATGTAATTTTGAAGCATGATTTAGGGAAATTTGACCGTTAGAAATTTGGTCAATGATGGAAAGTTTTAAGTCAAAACCGATTTTTTTGTACTCAATTTTTGGACAGTGTTCTTTTTTTGTGGGTTCCATAGTTTACTAAAAGTGTTTAATTTTTAGTCAACCTATTTCAGGATTTGTCACTGTTTTGCTTGCCACCAACGTTCTCGCGCTACAAGCAGTTTGGGACTAAATTAAGACCATTCTTCGGATTTGCCAAATCTTCCAAATACAAAACCAATTTCAAATTTAGCCAAATCCCCAAATTGCTTGTAGCGTGTGTTAGGTAGCGTAACTTTATGCGCAATTCTTTTCCATTTCCGCTTGTTTTCCACATCGAATTAGGCAAAGTTTGTCAGATTCCGTGATGATAAACTTAGCTATTTTAAAAATGATTATTGTGAGTTCTTTTTAAAAATTATTTTGTCCATATTTTTAGGTGGCGGAGGTGGCGGAAGGAGTCTTATTTGATGTTTACCATAATCTATATCTTTTGTATATGGAACGAACGTTAATGATTTAAGTATTTTATTAAATTCATTCGAAATTTGATAGATATTCTTTGGTGCTTTTTTTCCATAAACAAATATAGAATCAAATTTGTTTTGATTGTGAATGATTATTTTAAATGCGTGTCCATCTTGTAAGGATTCTTCAATATATTCTTTTTCTAGATTTGTAAAATCGACTTGCTTTATTAATGAATCTATTTTAAGTTTTTGCTTTTGTCCATTTAGTGCAAAGTAAGATTTCTGAGTTGGATAATATTCAGTTCGAAATACTGTGTCTCCACATGTAAGTTTTGACGTACACACTCTTGCTTCTGTTGCGTCTGAATAAATATAGGATTTTAAAGAATCACATTCGTTTTCTTTTTTATGGCAAGCTGAAATTAGAAAAGAGAATAATATTAAATAATAAAATGTCTTCATTTTTCCTGATTTTTTTGTGTTATGCTACCTAACGTCCCCGCGCTACAAGCAGTTTGGGACTAAATTAAGCCCATTATTCGGATTTGCCAAATCTTCCAAATACAAACCAATTTTTCCATTATGCCTAATACCCAAATTGCTTGTAGCGTGTGTTATAGGTAGCCGTTTTGGCCGTTTAGATACTCAATTTATCATTTTTACTTGTTTTGCCAATTCTTCGTTGTCCGTCACGGTTAAATTGTCAAGCATCCCATAAACTTCTTCGTCGTTTTGGTCTAAAAAACCAGCTACACTTACAAACAAATTCTTGTCATTTGAAAAAGTAATTTTTATGTCTTGCGGATATATAAATTTCTTAGTCTTCTGTGTCTTTTCTTCTGTTGTTGTAACTGTTTCCCAAGTAATATTTATGTTTGTAATTTTTGTTCCAATAAATTTTTTCCAAAGGTCGTTCGGCGAAACATTCCATTTTATATTTCCAGAAAAATCAGATTGCTCGTTTATTTTAATGCCAATACCAAATTGAAAAAATTTGTCATCCCAATAAATCTCAACCAATTTTTCACTGTCGGTATGAAGAAAGATTGAGAAGTCAACTGAGTCAAGGTTTTTGTATTTTGTCGGATAGTTTGGTCTAGGGTTTGTCGGCTCGTAATTAATTTCAGAATATTCAACTTTAATAATTGTCAGCCCAAGGAGGTGTCGGCTGAATTTTTCAAAGTCCAAATGTTCTTGTGTTAATATCATTGTTTTCGTTTGTCTTGTCCTGATATTGGTTGACTATTTTTGGTTGTTTTATAATTTCAAAAATAGGTGATTGTAGACGTAATATTGATAAGTTTAGAAAAAATCTTTGAAGGGATTTTTTTCCAAACTTGTCAACATTCCTACGCAACTAAAATAGCGATTTTATTCTTCTTATAGGATTTGTATTTGTGGATTTGATTCACGTGTGCAAATTCAGGTGTTTTCATTCCCAGAGAGCAATGTCTACGTTCGTTGTTGTAAATTTCTATTGCTTGTTTTACCATTTTTTGAGCTGTTTTTAAGTTTGGAATTGTTTTATTTAATCCAAATTCGTGTTTTAATATTCCATTAATTCTTTCTGCAACAGCATTTTCATATGGGCTGGAATTTTGTGTTGTACTTAAAATAATGTTCTTAGATTTAGCAAATTCAGCAAAATCTGGACAACAATATTGCATCCCTCTATCGGAATGATGGATTAGATTTATATTGATGTAACGTCTATTTTTAACAGCCATTACTAAAGCATCTTTGACCAATTGTACGCGCATATTTGTATCAATTTTATAACCCATGATTTTCTTTGAATAAACGTCTGTGACTAAGGCTAAATAGGCATGCTGAGATGTGAGTTTAATGTAAGTTATATCACTGACAAATACCTGTTCAGCATGTTTTATTTCAAGGTTGACAAGTAAGTCTTTTGATTTGTAAAATCCATGTTTAGAGTCGGTTGTAATGTGATAAAGCTTTGTTTTTGGTATTAATAAATTGTGATATCTTAAAAAATGAAAGAACTTGTCTCTACCTATTTTTATATCATTTTTTTTAAAGTCATCTTTCAAGTCAAGATAGAGTTTTTTGGCTCCATATCGAGCCATTTTTTGGCGAATAGGAGTGATGAGTTTTTTGATTTTTTGAGCCTCTAAATCCTCAATATTCTGTTTATTAATTCGTTTGTAATAAGCCTGAGTGCTTATTCCGAAGCACCTGGAGAACCATTTGATTTTAAAAGGTCTTTTTTCTTTTTCTCCACTTCTTTTAGCAATGCTTCGGGCAATGACTTTTTTGCAAAATCAAGATTAGTACTTACTTCAAAATCAGCAATTATCATTTGTTGAAAGTCTTTAATGAATTCCAGTTCTTCGATACGCTCTTTAAGTTTTTTTAGTTCTTGATTTTTGCTCATAGTTTTGGAGTTTTGTTCAAAGGAACGTAATTTTTTCATCCAATACGTTATTGAAGAGCGAGAAATTCCATGTAATTTTGAAGCATGATTTAGGGAAATTTGACCGTTAGAAATTTGGTCAATGATGGAAAGTTTTAAGTCAAAACCGATTTTTTTGTACTCAATTTTTGGACAGTGTTCTTTTTTTGTGGGTTCCATAGTTTACTAAAAGTGTTTAATTTTTAGTCAACCTATTTCAGGATTTGTCAGTTTTTACGGTTACCTATAACGTTCCCGCGCTACAAGCAGTTTGGGACTAAATTAAGCCCAATTTTCGGATTTGCCAAATCTTCCAAATACAAAACCATTTTCCATTAATCCTAATCCCCAAATTGCTTGTAGCGTGTGTTGGCGGTAGTAATTATTTGTATGTTATCTCGTGATACTTTTTAATTTTTTTATTCTCTTTTGTAAATAATATAGATTCTTTTAACTTTTTGAATTCATCATATCCAATGTCTACAACAATTTTATTTTCTGAATTGACTATTCCAAATTTGTTGTTTTTCTTAACAATAAATTCTTTTGAAAGATAAATGTTTTCTATTAATTCATATTCGCAAGGAATAATTATGTTGTTTTCATAATTTATAACTCCAAATTTTCCTTTTGATTTAAATATTTGATTTGCATTTTTTGGAAATTCTTGTTCATCTTTAAATTTTACAAACTCATCTACAAATGCTTCGTTTTCAGTATATTTTGTTTCTTTTAAGTGAACCAAAAAGTGTTTGTTGTTTCTAGATGCAAAGATTCTCTTTTCAAATACATTAAAAAATATATATTCTTCATTTAGAACTTTTTCACCGTTTTCAAAAAACAAACCATTTTCATTTTTAGTATTCTGAACTATAAAATACTTATCAAATAAAGTTCTAATATTTTTATAACGCAATGGAATTATATCATTTTCAATGTTAGGATTAATTACGCCATATAATTTGTCTTTTTGGACAATGTAATTATCTCCAAGATTGTTGTCTCCAAAAGAAACTGCATCATCAAAATAGCTGAAATAAATTTCATCGTAAACAAAAGGTTTTATTATAGAATCTGTTAATGAAATAAATCCTTTTTTATTATTGCTTTTAGCAATAAAGAAAGACTTTACTTGTTTTATTTCATCATATTTACATTCAATAATAAATTCTCCTTTTGAATTCATTACGCCAACTTTAGCATTTTGATTATTTTTAATTAAATATAAATCATTATTTAAAACTCTTTCGAAATAATAATCTTTAATAGGTTTTAAAACAATATTTCCAAGATTATCAATAATTGAATTTGACTTATTCTGAAAGGCGATAATTGCTTTATTATTACTGAAATTTGAAATCTCTGTAAATTGCAAATTGCTTATTTGTTTTCCTTGATAATCATAAAGATTATTTAGTCCTTTAATTTCGGCAATGATTAAATTATTATCTGTTGATATGTAGTCAAATTTAGTTGGTAAAATAATATTATTTAAAGTATCTATAACTCCGAATTTATTGTCTTTTGAAACTCTGATTAAACCTTTTTCAATGTAAAAAACATCGTCGTATATAATTGGGATTTTAACATTACCTTTTAAATCGATAAATCCCCGCTTGAATTTGTTATTTATTTCGTTTCCAACTTCGAATAGGTTTTGGAGTTCTTTTTTGTTATAAATAAATGAAAACACAGGTCTGATAACTATTTTTTCGGTGCTATCAATAACTCCCATTTTATTGTCGAAAGTTCTGAAGACAGCATAATTATTTTCAAAATTATAAACATATTCATATTTGTGATTTTGTTCTAACTTTTCTCTTATGTAGTCAAATTTTTTTTGACTCATTGCGATTAAAGGAAATAGTAAAAAAAAGAGTTTTAACATTTTCATAAATTCTTATTTTTCGCGATTTCGAGGGATTATTACCGCCAACGTTCCCGCGCTACAAGCAGTTTGGGACTAAATTAAGCTCTATTTTCGGGTTTGCCAAATCTTCCAAATACAAAACCAATTTCAAATTAAGCCTAATACCCAAATTGCTTGTAGCGTGTGTTACCAGCTGTATTTTTTATTCAGTTGTCTTTTATCACTTTCGTATTTGATATTGCATCGTGAAATCCATTTCTTGTAAAAAAGAATGAAAATCTATCAAAAGGAATAAATCTGCAAAATGTTCGACTTATTATATCTCCAAGTTCTGCTTTTTCGCCTTCTAGATTTACAACTTTTGTTTTCGTTATAATTTTTCCTATTGTTTTTTGATATTTATGTTCAAAAAATATATAATAAGTTGTGACAAAAATTATGAATGAAGTCAATCTGTATATTGCTCTTGAAATTTGATTTGTTAGTGGCAATAAAGTTTCAAGATTTGGAATAATTAAGTTATAAAGTATAAAAATTAAAATGAAGTCAATTAAGAAGTTCAGAAATCTAATTTTTGAGTGTACAGTTTTATTCTCTACTTTTTCAAGTTTCTGTTTTTCTACTTCCACTTTTTCAGCAACTTCTTTGAATCGATCTTGGTCAATATTTCGCAGTTCAATTTCTTTTTTTGCAGTTTCAAGTGCTAATTCTTGATATTTCCCACTATCAACTGTTACAATTTTGATTAATTCTTCGTCAGTTCTATTTGACATTATTTTCGTAAAATTATTTTCCATTCTGTAAATTGGTATTCATTTATCTTTCGTTTTTTAGAGAATATAGCTGGTAACGTTCCCGCGCTACAAGTAGTTTGGGACTAAATTAAGCCCATTATTCGGATTTGCCAAATCATCCCAAATACAAAACCAATTTCAAAATAAGCCTAATACCCAAATTGCTTGTAGCGTGTGTTGGCGGTTCGGCTTTTTAGCCACAATATTTTCTGTTTCGCATTTCCACAGTTATCAAATGAAGTGCAAGTTTAAATTAATTTATTAGATTATTAGAAAATCAAGAAATTAAAATTAAAATTATAGATGGTAAATATTTTTTATCTTGTTATGAAAACGGAAAAGTAAAAGAACAATATAGTCCACAAACAAATGAAACTATTCAGATTTATGTTGTTTCGATTTTAAATGGTTTTCAACCACCACGAAACCTTCGTCATCTAGATAAACTGTCTGACTAAATTCAATGTGTAAAAAACCACCTCGATCTTTTAATCGGTAAAAATCAAGTCCGCCAAAATCAACTTCTAAATCTTGGTTTTCAACTTTTAATTGCTCTATTAATTCTTTTACAGTTATTCTCATTACTTATAAAATTTAATTATTTAATGTCTTTAAAATTCATTTTTTAGTTTGATCTTTTGTTTAGATAATTTATTGCTCAAATAATTCTACGTTATCACAAGTGTAATTATCTTCTCCTGTTAATGTTACTTGGCAACTGTAATTAGTTCTTATCATTGCTCCAAAGCTGTTTTGAGAATCTACATAACTAGTGACTATAAATGTATCATTGTCAACTTGGGTAACCGAACCTTCACCGAATGGGAATTCAGCACTTGAAGGAGATTTTAATTGTTGCTCAACACAATTGTGAGAATACACAATTGCTTTCGTTTTCAAATTCTGTTCATTACTAATTGCTTTTTCTTCGTCTGTTTGTGAACAAGAACACTTAAATATTAAAAAAATAATGAAAAAAAAGATGCACATAAATACTATGCCTCCTTTAGTAACTGGTTGTTTAGGGGTTGAATTACTCAAAGTTTTAAAATTTAAATTATTATGAAAATATTTCTCTTTCGGCAGTTTCGATTCTGCAAGCTGACCGCCAACGTTCCCGCGCTACAAGTAGTTTGGGACTAAATTAAGCCCTATTTTCGGATTTGCCAAATCTCCCAAATACAAAACCAATTTCAAATTAAGCCTAAAACCCAAATTGCTTGTAGCGTGTGTTATGGGTTGCTTGTTTTAGTCGAAATTACAATTAAACCGTAAACTTTTTAAGTTTCTATTGTCAGATGCCAACTTTTTTTATTTGTTAAAGATAATTTGATTTCTTTCGTCAATAATTATTCTGGCATCCAAATCTAATATTTCATTATTTGTTATTGGGTCTTTTTCGACTTTAAAAGTATAAAACCAAGTTTCTCCTTTGTCAAACGAAATCAGTGCTAAACCAGCTGTAAATTTCACTTTCTTTTTAGCGTCCTCCATTTCCAAACTGAAAGGAATACTACATTGTAGTTGATTTTTATAACTAATTATTTCAGAGTTTTTCCCGAATGAAATGTTTGTGACTTTAACTCCTTTTGCTTCATAATTTTTACTCAATTCCGTTAGTAAGAAAACTAAATCTTGTTTTGTTTTCAAATATTCGATTAGTTTTGGTGTTGCAAAATCTGAAAGTGTTTCAAAATCTTTTTCTAGAAACAATTCTCGAAAACTTAAAGTAGATTTTTCAATTTTATCTGATAAATTTTGTCCATTCATTATAAATGGAAATATGAATAATAATAGACAAACGTAGTCCTTCATTTAGATAGTTTTTTTTTAGTGAATACAACTTCCTGATTGTTTTCTCCAGCGTCATTTCGGCACAAGTAACCCATAACGTCCCCGCGCTACAAGTAGTTTGGGACTAAATTAAGCCCATTATTCGGATTTGCCAAATCTTCGAAATACAAAACCAATTTCAAATTAAGCCTATTGCCCAAATTGCTTGTAGCGTGTGTTAGGCATTGTTTATTATTTCACTAAACTTCTAAAATATCCTTCGGCAATATGCTCCTTTTTTTCATCCATATTTTGTTCGATAATTTTAAATTTAATTTTACCAAACAAACTATCTCCACTCTTATATTTTAGTTTGTCAAGTACAAGTTCTTGGTAAATAGTTTTGTAAGTTTTTTTGTTTTTAGGATCTGGTGAACATTCGGATAAATAAGGTTTGATTGTATAAATACTTTTATTTAGAACAATATTAAAACCTCTACTTCCAACTCCATTGAATGAACCTATTATTATGATTAAATTCCCTTTTTGTCCAAAAAATCCATCATCAATCAAACTCCTACAATTATTCATTTTTGAGGACTCTAAGCTTTCATCTTTGTAACTTTGGTAAATGACTCCACTTGTCTTTTTTCTTAAAGTATCATTATTCATTTTTTCATAAAAATTAAAAACCTCTCTTTGATTGTTTAACTTTTTGATTTGGAAATTTTCTCTTAGAGTTTTGTCTACAATGAGAATATTTGATGGTTGTTTATCTTTCGTTGAGCAGTAACAGAAAAAAAGGAGAAAAAAGGAAAAAATTATAATCTTCATAATTCTATATTTAGCATTTTGGTGTTTTAAATAATGCCTAACGTCCCCGCGCTACAAGTAGTTTGGGACTAAATTAAGCCCTATTTTCGGATTTGCCAAATCGTTCAAATACAAAACCAATTTCAAATTAAGTCTAATACCCAAATTGCTTGTAGCGTGTGTTGGCGGTTCGGCTTTTTATTTATATCCGTGTTGTTTTATTACTAATGTGTCAATTATGTCAGATCGTAATATATATATAGTTGAATTATTTAAATCAGTAAAAAAATACTGTTTTTCTGAATTTCCAATTAGTTTAAGAGTATCAATTTTTTCTAATTTATTATTTGGGATTATTTGTTGGTTAATCGTGTATTGGTATTTAATGTTATTTTGAATTAATTCACTTTGGTATTTTCCTGCAACAAATGAAAAAACAGGAATGTAAACTAAAATTTTAATTATTAACGATGTGTGTTTTTCTATATAATTATTAGCTTCCGCTATTCTTTCAATAATTATTGATGTTGTAAAAGAAAAATAAATACCAAAATATAGCCAATCGTATGTTTTACATACTTTGTATAAGTAAATTGTTATCCCAACCCACAATAATAACAGAATGTTTATCGAAATTTTTGAGTTCAATTTTTTTCCAATAGTAGAATTTCTTCCTTCCCCATTTGGAAGTAAATTATTGTAATTATAAAATGAATTTAGTAGAATATGATTTAATAAGAAAATGAAAACTGAACCAATGAAAGGATAAATAAAAGATTTTAAAATTTCTGAAACTCCAAGGTATGATAATCCATTAATATTGAAAGTATCCCAATAAGTAATATGATAAATTCCACCACAAATGGTAAAATATGGGATTAAAAATATTGTAATTGATTTTATATCTTTCATTCTTCGGTTTTTCTGTTCTGTGGCAAGCTGACCGCCAACGTCCCCGCGCTACAAGCAGTTTGGGACTAAATTAAGCCCTATTTTCGGATTTGCCAAATCTTCCAAATACAAATCAATTTTTGCTTTAAGCCAAATGCCCAAATTGCTTGTAGCGTGTGTTAGGGTGTGTAGCTTGACGATGCTGAGCACGAACGATTAGACTTCCCAATTGTCGATTCCGATTTCGGTAACTTTTCCGCCTTCCGATTTCCGTTCCAAATAGTTTCCGTTTTTGAACTTCAAGTTTCAGTTAAACCTCAAGTAAAATCGACAAAAATATTCCGCTTTCGGTTTTCCATAAAGCAGTTCACGTTTCTTTGTCCGCAACAATTAAGTTTCAGATTTCGGTTCGAATTTCGGTTCAGATTTGAGTTCAGATTTCGGCCAGCTCGGTTTCTGCTTCGTTATGTATTTTCCGAACTAAAGTTTCTGATTATAATCGACTTTTGATCGTCAACAGCTATACACCCTAACTAGTATATAGGTCTGACGATGTCAGACCTATATACCCAAAATCGGGTAGATAGGTCTGATAAGTATCATCCCTTTTGATATGCTAAAATAGAAAAAAATACTTATAAATCATCAAAGGGACTTTTTATTTGTTGAATATTTTTCGTACTTACGTGGGTGTAAATTTCGGTTGTCTTACTGCTGTTGTGACCCAGTAATTCTTGTATGTATCTCAAATCGGTACCGTTTTCTAGCAAATGTGTGGCAAAACTGTGGCGCAACCAATGAAGGCTGACGGGTTTTGTTATTCCTGCTTTGTGTAGGGCATGTTTTAAGACCGATTGCAAGCTTTTTTCGGAGTAGGTTTCTCCAACTGTGTTGCCTTCAAACAACCAGGTTGTTGGTTTGAATGCCAAATAATAATCCCGAAGCATTAGCAAAATTTTGCCCGATAATGGAGCAATCCGGTCTTTCTTGCCCTTGCTTTGTCTGATAATTACAATTCCTCTTTTGGAGTCGATATCGGTGGGTTTTAGATGCAAAAGTTCGCTTCTCCGCAATCCGCAGGCATAAATCAGACTCAGCATCGTTTTGTGTTTGAGGTTGATGTGGGCATTCAATATCAATTTTACTTCTTCCTTGCTCAAAACGTTGGGGAGTACTTTTTCTCGTTTCGGACGGTGAATTTTGTCTAGTTCTATTTTGGTTTCTCTTACCGTCGAAAAAAATAATTTTATGGAGCTAACCATCTGATTTTGAAAAGAACCGGATAATTTATTGTTTAAAATGTATTCGTTATTATAGCGAATGACATCATTATTGTCAATTTCGGCAACCGGTTTTTCGTTGTAAAAGGTCAGAAAATATCGTAAAGCTTCGGTGTAGGTTGTTATGGTGCTATCGCTATAACGGCGGGACAATAACCAGCATTTGAATTTTTGGATTTGTGCGATTCCCTCAGCCGAAGGTAGTTGGATTGGGACCTCAGCAATTTGAAATAACATTCGGTTCTCGAAGGTGTCCGGTAAGTGCCAAATGCCTAATGTTTGACTCCATCGCGATCCTTCTTGTTGCTTAATACGATCAATCCAATCTTGGTTTTTTTCGAAATAAATGGCGATTCGGCTTTCACCACGGTGTTTGATGAGTTGTGCTTTCCAGTTCATAAGGCGTATAATTAATGTAAAGGCGTATATTTGAGGGATAAAGATAAGGAAAAGATTGCATATTTTAGATTACAGAAAATAGAAAATAGAGAAAATATAACACAAAATTTTAGATCAAATAATTAACGCAAAGTTCCATCGCAAATAATTATAGAGATATTGTCATTTTGAGTGTATTTGACGGAGGAGCTTTTCCCTGCTATCATTCCAATCTTTTTTGTCCCGAAGAAAAATCGGGACAAAAAAGGATTTTCCCTTCTATCAGGGCTAGGGCATCCGTTTTCATAAGAAAATTTATTTTTGAAATAAATTTCTTTTGCTCTAGTCTAGTTCCTTGATTGACTATTGTAAAAAGGGGATTATGAAATGATTGACTAGGTTATTTTTTATTGACTTTTGAAATTGCCATTGAAATTGAATTCAGTTCTCGCAATAACGGGAAGCCCGCGAGAGGGGTAGGAGTTAGCTACCGAAGTAGCACGGATGACCCGACAGCATCCCGATAATAGGGCGAATACCCGCAAAGAGAATAGCCCTTTTTGTCGGGATGGTGGCTCGCCCCAATAATTTTTATTAAACCGGAGCTTCTGTCAATGCAATGAAACTGCTTTTGGGCGCTTCGCATAACGAACAGCAGTAATCTACAGGTAAATCTTTGAAAAGAGTGCCTTTTTCGACACCTTGAATGACATCGCCGTAATCCGAGTTATAGACCGTTAAGCATTCTTGACATTGATGAATGTCTTGCGCTTTGGTTTCTTTTTTGGCGGTAGTGTTTTGGAATTCTAGTACGCTGGTACCGAGTTCTTCGAAGTATTTTTTACTCAATTCTATTAGGATATTGGGCAATTCGAGTTTGTCGACATCTTGTGCATGTACGATGTATTCCTTGGTGTTGGGGTCAAAATTTTTGGCGTACAAAACGTTGAAGGTGTCTCGGATTTTGATGGATTCGAGATCCTTTGGCGATTCGTTTTTTTCGATGACTACCGAGGTAAAATAGTGACCGTCCCGATTGTAGTCGGATAGCCCGAAGGTGAGTCCATAGGTGCTGATGTCAAACTGATCGAGGGTACGCACGAGGAAGGTTTTGAGGTTGAGAGCCCATTCTGTAGCGACAGGTAAATGCCAGTTGAGTTCGAGCAGCGAATGACGAACGTTGATTCCTTTTTTGCCCAGGAATTTTTCCCAATCGAGTTTGCGGTCTTTGGGGATTCCTTTGACGATGAAGGATTTCCAGGGGGTGATGCATATTTTTCCGATTTTGCAGTCGAAACACAAATCACACATTTCTTTTAGGAATTCCAGATCGTAAAGGTTGTTGCGCCAATAAAGCCCAAGCCAGTATTGATCGATGCCGAGTCGGTTCATTCCTTCATAATAGGGAAAAGGGTAGAACGGAATGTTTAACGGTTGGTCAATGGTTCTGTTGTTGGTGTCCAAATCACTGATGAGCTGGAAAATCATATCGACCGTATCGGGTTCTTCTTGCAGGATTTTTTCGATTTCGTAATACACTTTTCCAATGTCCCAACTGTAGATCAATACGGGGAAAAGTTCCATTTTGTCCCATTTCGGCAAACGAACATACAGGAACCAATAATCCTCGTGGTGCGAAGCTATAAAGTTGATATGCCCCGTAAATAGCGGAACGAGTTGCTGTTTCGGGTCGGTTATGTTGACTTTGAGTTTGGGTTGTTCCTTAAATTGTTCCAAGATATACAGGAATTTGTTTCCGGTCAGCCAAGGGGTGTTCCTGAAAATATCGGTCGAAACATAAGAGGAAACAATGTTATTGCCGCTTTTTTCGTTGGGTAAAACAAAATGATGTTTGCCTAATTTTTCGGGCATACTAGTTTTGAATCCTTTTGGGAAAATGATGTCTTGTCTGGAACCAAAAGAGATGGCGTCAAGTCCTTGCTCGATTCCCATATTTACAATTTCTCGCAATTCTCCCGGAGATAGTACTCCACCTTTTACTATGAGTCTTGTTAATTCCATGTCTTTTAGCTTTTATTGTTGGTTGTTTAAAGGTTTGAATTTTTTTAAATGTTTAATCGTTTGAAATTGTTCAAGGTTTGTTGTTTTGATGTTGATGTTGTTTTTTAGCAGGATGAGACTATTAAACAATTTTAAACTTTAAACAATTTAAACTCTATTTCACCTTCGCCAATATCTCCTTCACTTCGGTTTTGCAGCTGCCACAGCCGAGTCCCGCTCCGGTGGTTTTGCACAATTCGGTAAAGTTGGTAACGCCGCTTTTGATGCAATCTTCTATGTTTCCACTTCCAACCTGACTACAAGAACAAACGAGTTTTCCCAATACTGGTTTGGCTTCGGCACTGCTTCCCCTTAATAGTGTGTTTCGCTTGTCGGCCAATTCGATTTTGCTTTCGATCATCGTTTTGAATTCGGCAAACTCATTTTTGTCCCCCATCAGGATGGCGCCTATGAGTAAATCGTTCTTGACGATGCATTTTTTGTAATAACGTTTTCCTAAGTCGGCAAAAACAATTTCTTCGTAGGAATCGTCATTTTCGGGCACTTCGATTTGACCAATCGAACACAGATTGATGTCTTCCAGTTTCAGGATATTCATCAACACCGATCCTTTGTAAAAACTGCTGATATCGCCGGCAATAAAATTAGCCAAAACATCGGCTTGTTCTTCGGCGGCAGAAGTAATTCCGAATAACATATTGTTGAACTCGGCAATTTCACCAATGGCAAATACATCTGGATTGGAGGTTTGCAAATACTGATTGACTTTTACGCCACGTCCGCATGCCAGCCCGGTTTCCTTGGCCAATTCGATGTTCGGAATGGTTCCAATGGTATACACAATGGTATTGGCGGTAATGATTCGACCGCTTTTCAAGGCGATTTCGAGTTCGTTGGCATTGTCAGTTTCAAATACGGTGCTGACTTCATTATCAAAATAAATTTGAATGTCTCGCAGTTGCACTTCTTCGGCCAATAATTTACTCGAGATTCTGTCTAATTGACGCTCCATCAATCGAGACGCTCGTTGAATAATCGTAATTTTGACTTTTTTGTGTTTGAGTGCTGCAGCTAATTCTAATCCTAATAATCCACCACCCACAATCACTACATGCTGTTCTTCGGCGGGTAAATTGGTTCCGTCTAAGTAGTCTTTTAATCTATCAGCATCATTTTTCTTTCGGATGGTAAAACGTCCCGGAAGATGCAACTGGGCATTTTCGGGTATAAAAGGACGACTTCCCGTTGCCATGATCAAGGTGTCAAACTGATGAACGGTTCCGTTGCTGTCTGTTATTACTTTGTCAGTTGTATTTACATTTTCGATAGCAACGCCCGATTTCATGGTGATATTCAGTTGACCTAATGCTTCGTCTTTTATTTTCAGCAGACTTTCCCAAGACAATTCGGCTGTTACATATTCGGGCAATAAAACACGATTGTAGAATGGATTTTCCTCATTGGAAAATACAATAATTTCATCGGTAGTATTGATTTCTCTGTAATTCTGTATAAAGCGAAAAGCCGCTGCTCCAGCACCAATAACTGCGATCTTTTGAAACGGTTTTACGTATTTGGCAACTGCAACCGTGGTGTATTTGAAATCAGGTTCTTTGGATATTGGATCGACAATGGTATTCGTTAGATTGTTGGTTCTGTTCAAATCGTTGTCCAATTGTTTTCCCCAATGCATTGGCAAAAATAAAACGCCTTCTTTGATCGTTTCTGTTACTTTGGCTTTTACGCGAACTTCGCCGTTTTTGCTGCTTACCACAACAATATTGCCATTTTTTATATCCCATTTGTACGCATCAATAGGATTGATTTCTAGTACTGGGCTAGGAGTGTGCGTCATCAATCGAGACACTTTTCCCGTTTTGGTCATCGTGTGCCATTGATCCCGAATACGTCCCGTGGTCAATATAAATGGATATTTTTCGGAAGGCAGTGCGGATGTGTTTTCGATACTCGTCGGAATATTGAAAATCGCTTTTTGCGAAGGTGTATAGAATTTTTTGTCGGCAAATAATCGGGGAGTGCCCGGGTGCCCATAATCGGGAACGGGCCACTGGAAAGTCCCTTCGTTTTTCAATCTGGAATAATTTAGATACGAAATATCCATATTGGTGCCTTTGGTCATCAGGCAGTATTCTTTGTAAACGGCTTCTATGTTATTAAAATTGAAACCGGAAAATTTCATTTTTTTGGCAAAACGCAATAAAATTTCCACATCCGATAACGCTTCTCCTGGAGCATTAATCCCTTTTGGTAAATAAGAAATGCGACGTTCCGAGTTGGTCATCGTTCCTTCTTTTTCCAACCAGCCAGCTGCAGGCAATAGTAAATCGGCAAACTTAGCCGTATCAGCATTGTGGGAGATGTCTTGAACGACTACGAATTTGGCGTTTTGCAAGGCTTTTTCGACTCTTCGGGAATCGGGTAAACTCACTATAGGATTGGTGCAAATTATCCAAATGGCTTTCATTTTTCCAGATTCTAAGGCGTCAAACATTTCGGTTGCCGTCAGTCCTGGTTTTTCAGAAATGGATTCCACTCCCCAAAAATCGGCCACTTCCTTGCGGTGTTCCGCATTGTTTAACTCTTTGTGAACTGCTAGTAAATTGGCCATTCCACCCACTTCGCGACCTCCCATAGCGTTGGGTTGTCCAGTTAAAGAGAAAGGGCCTGATCCTGGTTTACCTATTTGTCCAGTCACTAATGAGAGATTTAGTAAAGCGGTGTTTTTGTCAACACCAATGGCACTTTGGTTTAGCCCCATAGCCCACATGGATATAAATCCTTTGGCTTTGCCAATAATATCGGCTGCTAAGTGAATGTCAGTTACCGGTACACCGCATAATTTAGACGCTCTTTCGAAAGAACTGTTGCATACCATCTCTTTGTACAGTTGGTAATTTTCGGTATGGTTTTTCACAAAATCCGAATCGACATAGCCTTTTTCGATCAAGCGTTTCCCGATAGCATGGTATAAAACAATGTCCGTTCCCGGAAGTATTTGTAAGTGCAAATCAGCCGCGATAGCCGAGTCGGTGCGTCTCGGATCAACAACTATGATTTTTGTTTTTGGATTTTTTTCTTTGTGTTGTTCCATTCGTCTGAAAAGAATCGGGTGACAAAAAGCAGGATTGGCTCCAGTGATCAAGAAAGTATCGGCAAGTTCGATATCGGCATAAGCAACAGGAACCGAGTCTTCCCCAAAGGTCTTTTTGTAACCCGCCACCGCCGAACTCATGCAAAGTCTGGAGTTGGTGTCTATATTGTTGGTTTTCAAGAAACCTTTAACCAATTTGTTTACGAGATAATATTCTTCGGTCAAACATTGTCCTGAGATGTAAAACCCTACGCTGTCTGGTCCGTGTTTTTTTATAATGGAGGAAAAAACCGCGGCAGCACGATCCAGAGCGGCATCCCAACTTACTCTTTCTTTCGGATGCGATTTACTCCATCTCATTTCGGGATACAGTATCCTATCCGAAGTATCATTCACCACATAATGCAGATTCATCCCTTTAGAACAAAGCATTCCTCTATTTACGGGATGGTCTTTGTCGCCGGCAACCGTCACTCCATTTTTAGAATCATTTTTTACAATAATTCCGCATCCTACTCCACAATAGGAACACGTAGTTTTGATTTCTGTATTTTGCATTAGGTTTGTCTTTATTGGTAAAGTAGTTTTGAATGTATGAAATGTACATTGTATGAAAACAAAAATAAGTAATAATTACGTATAAATACGTATAAATCTAATTTTATTTTGATGTTTAAGGTATTAAAATTGGAATGTTAAAAATCAGTTCTCTTTTTTGAATTATTACAAGAATTGTATGCCATAGCGGAATAATAAATGTTTTTTTGGTATTATTTTAAAACAGTACCTTTTAGACTGCAACCTGAGACTGAATACTGAGTACTGAATACTGTTTTCGGGCGTGCCCCTGCGGGTCGTGCTGTACGTTCCCGCTTTTTTTGAAAGGCTAGAAAAAAGCCTCTCAAAAAAGAGCTCCACTGCCATCACTCACGCAAAACCGTAAACATTCAACTGATTCGTGAAAAATAAATAGTTTGGATTTTTATTAAAAAAAAACTGCTCCCAAAATGGCATTTTTGGGAACAGCTAGCTGCAAGTAACTAAAAATAAATATTATTTTCGATCCATTTCTTTGGATAAAATAGGTTGTTTTTCGTTCATGATTTTGGTAACAGTCATGTGCATCCAAATCAAGCATAACACTGACAATAACAATATAAAAATCCATGAGCTGGACCAAATTCCGGTGCAAGTCAGTAAATAGCCAAAGATGATTGGTCCAAAGAAACCGCCAAGACCACCAATCATTCCAACCATTCCGCCAACAACTCCTACTTCGGTTGGAAAATATTCTGGGATGTGTTTATAAACAGCAGCTTTACCAATTCCCCAAGATATTCCAATAAGGATTACCAATACGAGATACACCCACATATTGGCACTAAAGTGAATAGCGGTGACTCCTTTGGCAATTAATTCTTTTTTCTTTACTTCTTGATTTTTTGTCACAACAACTTGTTGCCAAGAATTACGTGTTGGGAATATAGTATTTTCAATAGGTTTATTTATTTTTAAATTGATTGGAAATTTTTTTTCTCCCACTTTCACCAGTGTCTTTGTTACGGCAGTGATGATTCCTTTTTTGGTTGCCATAACGCCTGGTCCAGAGGTGGTGATGTCCATTTTCGGTACCATTAATAAAGCACTCAGGATTACTGAAGAGCTTAATACCCAATACATCACTTTTCTAGCACCAAATTTATCAGACAAAAACCCTCCAAATGCTCGAATCACTCCCGACGGCAAACTGAACATGGTGGCAAACATTCCGCCCATGACCAAACTCGTTTGATAGACATTCATAAAGTTCGGCAATAACCATTGAGAATAGGCAACAAAACAGCCAAAGACCAAGAAATAATAGGCTCCAAATCTCCAAACCCTTACATTTTTTAAGGATTGTAGCATTTGAGGAACACTTTTGGTTTGGTTTTCCATTTTTTTGTTTTTGGTAAAAAGTAAAAAGATAATGCCAATTACAACCAGTGCCGCTCCATACAGAACAGGCAGTAGTTTCCATCCATTTTGAGGGTCAGCTATAGAGAATTCGTTTAATAAGGATGGTGCCATAAATGTTGTGATAGCGGCACCCGCATTACCCATTCCAAAGATTCCCAAGGCTCTTCCTTGCCATTCTTTTGGATACCAAATAGAGGTGAAGCCGATACCAACTGCAAAACTGGTTCCAACCATACCAAATAGAAAACTTAAAAAGGCGAACATAAAAAAACTATCTGCAAAGGGTAATAGAAATAAGGGAATAGAGCAGAGGAGAAGCAATAACGAGAATACGTATTTACCACCAAATTTATCGGTTAGCATACCTATTGGCAATCGCATGATTGATCCAGTTAAAATTGGAATTCCCAATAGCCATCCAACTTGTACAACGTCCCATTTGAAGATTCCGTTATCTACTAAGAATGTTACCAAAACGCCGTTGAGCGTCCAACAAGCGAAGCACACCGTAAAGGCCAATGTGTTTAAAAATAAAATGCGGTGCGATTGCGAAAGAGAGTGTGTTGTTGACATAATACTTATATTTTTTACAAAACTAAGTAGTATGTCGTATTTAAAAACTGCGTTTTCGCAGTTTTTTTAAAATAATTAAGTATTTATACGTATTTTTTTGAAATTACTAAGTTACTAAGTTGCTAAGTTTTTAAAATAGAAAACGCCAAATCACTAAGTACTGATCTGGCGTTTATATTTTTTAAACCTTTAAACTAAAAAAATATTAGTCCCGATAGCTATCGGGATAGTTTCTTAGCATCTTTATAAAAGCGAATACTCTGTGGCTTTGTTCGAAAGCTCCATCAGGTTTTTTACTTTTAATTTTTTCATCAAATTAAATCGATGCACTTCGGCAGTTCTTTTACTGATGTCCAATGCTTCTGCAATTTCTTTGTTTCCTTTTCCTGTTAGTAGAAGTCTTAGAATTTCTTTTTCTCTTTTGGTAATTACTTGGTCTTCGCCCAAAGATTGTTTCGTTTCGGCTGTAAATGTTGGATTAGTCAATTGGCCAATCAATATGGATGAAATGTCTCCACTAAAATATTTTCCGCCATTGGCAACGGTATGCAATGCTTTCAAAAATTCTTCTTTGCTGGATCCTTTAAGTAAGTATCCGTCGGCTCCTGCTTGTATGGATTTCAATACGTATTCTTCGGATTCATGCATAGAAAGCATTACAATTTTTACCAAATTGTTTTTGCTTCGTAGTTGTTCAACCACCTCAATACCTGTTAGGTTTGGCATTCTAATATCAAGAATTAATAAATCGGGTTGGAGATTGTTTATTAAAGTTAAGGCCTCAAGACCATCTGTAGCTTCACCTACAACAGTAATGTTGGCTTCATTTTCCAACAATGATTTTATGCCATCTCTCACAAATACGTGGTCATCTGCAAGAACTACTCGAATTGTATTATTCATAATATACGTATTGTTCAATACTACTTTTTAAGTAGATTCATCTAATTTAGATGCTAAGATACGTAATTTTCAATTTCAATAAACAATTTCAATGTCAAAAATCAATTTCACAAAGAAAATTTAAAACGAATAACTGGCTAAATGTTTTTATTGATTCTGATCGGAAGAATGTTACTAGAAAGTTTTGCTGGATAGGATGGTATATTACGGTATTTCCATTCTTGAATTGTATTTCAAATTATTGTACTTAATTCCTACTTATTCTTTTCATTGCCATTGAAATTGGTATTGATTTTTTTAGATAGGAACATTAAACGTGATTCTCGTTCCTTCGTTTGGAATAGAATTAAAGAAAACACGACCATTAATGTACTGAATTCTCTCTTTCATAAATAGTAATCCCATTCCAGATTCGCTGTTTCGCTTTTTTTCAACGGCATTAATGTCAAATCCTTTTCCGTTGTCGTCAACTGTGATGCTCAAGAGTGTCGCGCTATGTGAAAGTTGTACGATGATATGACTAGAATCAGCATATTTGATGGCATTGTTTATGGCTTCTTGAGTCAATCGATAAATGTTGATTTCGATTAAAGAGTCCAAACGGCTGTTAAAATCGGTTTTATTGTAAAAAAGAATGTTCTTTCCAGTAAGTTTAGAAAGCTCTGAGGTTAATTTTGAAAGAGCCGAATTGATTCCGTGATCGCTCAATTCCGGTGGCATGAGGTTGAAAGTGGCTGTACGAACTCCTTTTATAATATCAAGCGAAAGTTGTTTTAGGTACTCAATTTTTTGAGCTGATTTTTCTTTGTCATCCAGATTGATACTTTCGAGGCTGAATTTTAACCCAGTCAACATTTGTCCAATTCCGTCGTGAATTTCTCTGGCAATTCGGTTTTGTTCGTTTTCCTGGTTTTCGACAATTTTACTTGATATTATTTTCTGTTGGCTTAATTTGTCGGCAATGTTAGCAGCATTCAAACGCTCTACTTCCTGAACGGCTTTTTTGCGTTCGGTGATGTCAAAACAGATAATCAAAAGTTCTGATTCGTCTTTTTTAATCGTAACAGGCACCATCGACAAATCCAGCCAAAGCGATTGTGCATTTCTGGTGGTTATATTCAGTTCGCCTTGCCAGCCTCTGCCGTGGTTTTCGAGGACGATTCGATCGATAAGGAGTTGCTCTTTTTCTATAGGTGTTAGTACTTGTCCAAATTTTTTATCCGAAAGAAAAGGGTTGTATTGTAGTAGTTTGGAGAATTTTTCACCAATATGAATGATGGTTCCGTCTGTTGCAATTCGGCAATAGAGTAGGGTGTTCTCCATCGCATAATTGAGGGATTTCAATTCTTTAACCGAATTTTCTTTTGCTTCGCTGATGATTTCAGTGTCTTGAGCCAATTTTAATGCTTTCCGTTCGGAAGATAAAAGGTTGTGTATGAGTAATTCAATCCTTTTGTTGGTCGGTTTAAAAATGAATAAAAATTCCAGTAATAAAACCAATAAAGTAAAAGCAAGAATACCATATTCTGTTTTGCGCTGCAGGGTTACTTTTTCAAGTGCTTCTCTATCATATTCACTAACAATTTGGTTCATTTTCGAAAGAAAAATAGTTTCGTTTTCGAGAATAGTTTGAACCAATTTTTGATTTTCCTGCTCGTTTTTATTTTCTTTTTTGTTGGCTAAAAAAGAATTGGTAGTCGCAATTATAATGTCAAAATTGGGCTTTAATTTTTCAAAATATTCAGTGAGAATAGCATTTTTTTCTTTGGGGAAACCCAAACTGTCATTTCCGTTTACTAACGAATAATGGTTGAATTTCCATAGTGAAATGGTTTTGGAGATGGCATTTATTTGATTCTCTTTTTGTAAAGAATCAGTAATAAAATTCAGGATTAAAACTTCTTTTGTAAGTTTTTGGCTAAGCATTCTTTGCTTTCCCGAAATGTTTATGATTCTGGAATCGCTGAGTTGGCTGTACAAGTTGTATTGAATAAGGAGCTGACTCAAAACCACGGTTACGGCAATAGTAATTAAGGCGAATAAGTACATTCGCCTTAATTTTATAAAAGAGAGTTTGTTAAAAGATACCTTGGATTTTTTTTTCATAGAAGAGAAACTATTTTCAAACCCGAATTCTGTTCGTTTTTTGCAAATACTTTTAGTTAAACTTAAAAGAATAATCTTAAACCAATTTACAATCCCAAAGCGTCTTTTATCAATTGAAGATTTTCTGGAGTGAAGTTTATTTTTAAAGCTTCCTGATGCCCTTTATCCGACATTTTATTCCAAGTTTTTAAAATAATGTTTTTCATTTTTTCGGCATCATGTTTGCTGGCAAAAGCATCAAAATAAAATTCTAAAAATACTAAACAGATAACATCTTCCAAAAGCTGGGTTTCTTCGTCTTTTTTGAGTAATTTTTTTTCAATAAGGAAAGAAACTCGATCTATAAAGGTGTCTTCATAACCTGCTTTTTTCAAGATTTCGGCAGTGGTTTTGGCGTGGAATTTTTTTAAATCCTCTCTCCATTTCAAATAACCCACACGATCCATTGGATACGTTTCTCTTGGCATTTTCCAGCGGCAAATGTGTTGTGCCTTGGCTGCTATTTGTACAGCTTCTGAAGCAGAAGGTTGAAAGGTCATTAATCTTTCATACATTCTATCCGAATATAATAATTCTTTCGGATACGTTATGTCTTGGTATATTTCGTTGTTTGGATCGGCTTCGTTTTCGGCATCAATCCACGCGCTGGCGTTTAAAAAAGGTATTGTTTTCATTTGAAAAAGTATATGCTCAAATATACATACATTATTCTAAAAAGCCAACGAATACTTCATCTCCTTCAATTTTTACGGGATAAGTTGCAATTTTATAATCATCACCGTTTAGATTGGATCCATCGACCAATGAAAATGTTTTTTTGTGCATCGGACAGGCAATTTTTGGAACTCCATCTGCAGATCCTGTCATTCCTCTTGATAAAACCATTTCCATTTTGTGCGGGCATGCATTTTGGCAAGCGTACCATTCGTTTCGCCTTTCGAAGTTAAAAATAGCAATTTGCTTGTTTCTGTATTTGATGCAACCGCCTCTATTGCTTGGAAAATCTTTTATGGTTCCTGCTTTGAACCAAATTTTTACTGCGCTTACGTTTACGGTTTCGTATTGGTTTAATAGTTCTTCCATTATATTTTTAATTAGTTGTTATTTCGCAAAGATTTGCAAAGAATTCGCAAAGGCGCACGAAGATAATTTTTGCTTACTGTTGTTTTTTGCTGATTTTAAAAGTTTATATTCTTTGCGAGTCTCTGTGCATACTTTGTGAATCTTCGTTAAATCCTTCCTTTACCAAGGTCTTGGCATTTTTTGTTCTCTTAAAGGGACAAATTCAATGTTATCATCTTTCTCATCTGTGTTGACAAAGTGGTTGAAACGTTTCATTAATCTTGGTTTTTCCAATACTTGTTTCCATTCACATTCAAAAGTGCCTACTAGAGATTGCATCTCAGTTTCTAGTGTTTCACAGATACCCAATCGGTCAAAGATGATGACTTCTTTCAGGTAATCCATTCCGCCTTCTAGTTTATCCAACCAAGTGGCAGTTCGTACCAATGGTCCAGCAGTACGAATGTAATACATCAAGAAACGGTCTAAATATTTGATAACAGTTGCTTTGTCGATTTGTTCGGCCAATAAAACAGCATGTTTTGGATTGGCTCCACCGTTTCCACAGATGTAAAGATTCCAACCACCTTCTACCGCAATCAAACCAAAATCTTTTCCTCGAGCTTCTGCACATTCACGGATACAAGCCGAAACACCGCCTTTTATTTTGTGAGGCGCGCGAATCCCTTTGTAACGATCTTCCAGTTCGATGGCAAAACCAGCGCTATCGTCCATTCCGTAGCGGCACCAAGCGTTACCCACACAGCTTTTTACAGCTCTCAATGATTTTCCGTAAGCGTGACCGCTTTCAAAACCATTGTCGATTAATATTTTCCAGATTTTAGGTAAATCGTCTAAGTGAGCACCAAATAAATCCACACGTTGCGCCCCTGTGATTTTAGTATATAAATCAAATTGTTTGGCCACTTCACCAATTGCGATTAATTTTTCGGCTGTGATTTCTCCACCGGCAACTCTTGGGACTACCGAGTATGTTCCGTTTCTTTGAATATTGGCCAAGAATCGGTCATTGGTATCTTGTGTTGTAACGTGTTTGTTGGCTGTGTCGTTGTATATACTGGAAAAAATAGAAGCTATAACTGGCTTACATACTTCGCAACCATCGCCATTTCCGTGATAATCGATTACTTCGTAATAATTGGTGTATTTATTGATTTTTACAATATCAAATAATTCTTGTCTGGTATACTGAAAGTGCTCGCAGATGGTGTCTTTGATTTCTTTCCCGAGTGATTTTTGAGTGGCTTTTACAATGTCAACTACCATTGGTTTACAACCACCACATCCTGTTGTGGCTTTGGTCAGTTTTACCACATCGCCAAAAGTACTTGCTGTTCCATCAATAATCGAGCAACAAAGAGCACCTTTGGTTACGTTTTCACAAGAACAAATTACAGCAGTGTCTGGCAAATCGGCTGCGCTACCCAAAGTTGATCCTTCTCCACCGCGAGAACCTAAAATTAAATCTTCTGGATTTGAAGGCAAGGCGAGTGCATTGGCATAAATTTGGAACAACCCATTGTAATCCGATGAATCGCCAACAAGAATTCCTCCCAAGAGTTTTTTTCCGTCTTTGGTGACATTGATTCTTTTGTAAATGCCGCTAAATTTGTTTTCGTAAACAATGGCGGTCACATTTTCATTTTCGATAAAAGGATCACCAAAACTCGCCACTTCAACTCCAATTAATTTCAATTGAGTAGACATATCGATGGTTTCTCTCATCGTTTTATCCCCATTCAAGATTTGTTCGGCAGCGACATCGGCCATTTCGTAGCCAGGAGCCACAAGTCCGTAAATCATACCGGTATACAAGGCCACTTCGCCTATGGCATAAATGTAAGGGTCTGATGTTAGCATTTGATTGTTCACAACTACGCCACCACGTTCTCCGACAACTAATCCTGAAACTCTAGCGAGTTCGTCACGCGGTTTAATTCCTGCCGATATAACCAACATATCAACCTTCAACAAGTCATCATTGGCAAACATCATTCCCTTTATACTTTCTTCACCATCGATATATTGTGTTGCTTTATTGAGATGGATTCCGATATTCAATTCTTCTATTTTGGATTGAAGCATGTTGCTTGCTGCTTGATCCAATTGTCTTGGCATCAAGCGAGGGGCAAATTCCACCACGTGAGCATTAAGACCCAAATCACGAACCGCTTTGGCTGCCTCAAGTCCCAACAAACCACCACCAAGAACGGCAGCTTCGGTAGCACCGTTGGCTCTTATTTTTTTGGCGTAACCCATAATGGCATCCAAATCCTCTATGGTTCGGTATACAAAAACACCTTCTTTTTCGACTCCTTTGATTGGAGGAACAAAAGCAGAAGATCCCGTAGCCAAAACTAAGTAATCATACGCATGCGTTTTGTCTAAGTGCGTACTTACGGTTTTGTTTGCAGTGTCAATTTTTAAAACTAATTCAGCCGTGTTTAATATGATATTATTCTCTTCATACCATGATGTGGTGGATAGTGATAAGTCATCGGCGGTCTTTCCTGCAAAGTATTCACTGAGGTGAACTCGGTCGTACGCGCGTCTTGGTTCTTCTCCAAATACGGTAATTTGATATTTTTCTTGCCCAGATTTCGAAATGAATTTCTCGCAAAATTTATAACCTACCATGCCGTTTCCGACTACTATCACATTAATCATAATCTATTAATTAAGTATTACTACGCAAACATACGTATAAATACTTAATTTAAATACTTAATTTTTTATTTTTTTTTCTAAAATAAAATTATTTTTAATAATCAGTAATTCGATTCTGAATAAGTATAGATTGTGTTTCCTTGTTGTAGAACATATTGATTTGCAACAACTGTATTGTGGCAAGGAGCTCTCAATGTTATTAAGTTTAGGATTCAAATGGCCTTTGAAAGTTTTATAAAAAAAAGTAGTGTGCAAATTGGACACGACCTAAGTGTATAAGATTTCGATTATTTATAAAACTCCCCAATATGCCAAAGAATTCCAGAGGGATCATGAATAAAACACTCTTTGCCCCAATCCATTTCTCGGACAGGAACTAATTTTATGTCTTTATATTTGTCGGTCAAGTTTAACTCCAAAAGTGCTTTCCAATACCGATTGACATCTTCGACTTCTAGAAAAAGCATAGTGTTATCTACCCAATCTTTGGCATAGTAATCTTGTAGATAAAACCCAATTCCTTCGGTTTCGAAATAAGAAAAATTAGGTGCCAAAATAATTTCCTTAAAACACAAGTCTTGATAAAAACGTCGTGAAATTCCAAAGTCTTTGGAACCGATAAATGGTCTGATTGATTTGGCTTTATGCTCCATTTTGTTTCTTATTTTTTAAATTTCTGTTCATTTTCTTTCACTCTAAATACAACGATATGCTCTATCAGCCAGTAAGGAATGGGGTGATCAACAGGAAACTGAACCGAACCTTTACCTTGTTTGTAATTCGACAGTTCATTGGCAAACTCGCTATGTCCTGTTGGTGTGGCATAAAATCCTATATGTTTTTTATAGCCTGCAAAATACACCAATGGTTTCCCGTATGTCTTGTATGCCGGCATCCCATAGGAAATGCTTTCAATGGATTCAGGGGCTTTGTTTCTAATTGTCTCGCGAACATTTTTCAAAAGAATTTGAATGTCTTTTGGGAAAGTTGCGATGTATTCGTCAACGGTTTTAATGTCAGTTTTCATAGGTTTCCTTTGAATTTGTATAGTGGTACTATTTCTTCTTTTTAAAATTTGATGCGTTATAAATTGAATGTTTTCTGTATAACGAAAATACGAATAAAAAAAGATATTTTAGTCAAGTAAAGAATTATTCTAAACTGCGGTTTTCGATTGAAACTATAGAATTTATCTATAGAAAAAATAATTTAGATAAGAATTAATTTGGTAAATTCGTATGTAAGTTTTTAAAAATCATCATATTATGGAAAATAATGAAAATCACAACGAAGCATTTGATGTCAATGCTGAAGGGGCAAACAAATGTCCATTCTCAGGAGCTGGCTCAAAGAAAACTGCAGGATTTGGCACAAGAAACAATGACTGGTGGCCGAATCAGTTGAAACTAGGGATTCTTCGCCAGCACTCTTCACTGTCAAACCCAATGGGAGCGGAGTTTGACTATGCCGAAGCTTTCAAGAGTCTTGACCTCGCAGCCGTAAAGAAAGATCTTTTCGATTTAATGACTGATTCCCAAGATTGGTGGCCAGCAGATTATGGTCACTATGGACCGTTTTTCATTCGGATGGCATGGCACAGCGCTGGTACGTATCGTATTGCGGACGGACGTGGAGGAGCAGGTTTTGGAACCCAACGATTTGAACCATTAAACAGTTGGCCGGACAATGTGAATTTGGACAAGGCTCGGTTGTTGTTATGGCCAATTAAACAAAAATATGGAAAGAAAATTTCTTGGGCTGACTTATTGATTCTTACAGGAAACTGTGCATTGGAGTCTATGGGTTTTAAGACTTTTGGTTTCGCTGGTGGTCGTGCCGATGTTTGGGAACCTGCAGAAGATATTTATTGGGGATCCGAAGGGAAATGGTTGGACGACAACCGTTATTCGGGTAATCGTGAATTAGAGAATCCTTTGGCTGCCGTACAGATGGGGCTTATTTATGTAAATCCAGAAGGTCCTAACGGTAATCCTGACCCAGCTGCATCAGCTCTTGACATTCGGGAGACTTTCAAGCGTATGGCGATGAATGATGAAGAAACCGTTGCACTTACTGCAGGTGGACACACTTTTGGTAAAACTCACGGTGCTGCCGATCCGAACGTATATGTAGGCCCAGAACCTGCAGCTGCTGGAATTGAGGAGCAAGGTCTTGGATGGAAAAATACTTTTGGTACCGGAAATGGCGAATATACCATTAGTAGCGGTCTTGAAGGCGCTTGGACAACTACACCAAACAAGTGGAGCAATAATTATTTTGAAAACCTATTTAAATTCGAATGGGAATTATCTAAAAGTCCAGCTGGAGCACATCAGTGGAAACCCAAAGATGGAGCAGGAGCAGGTACTGTACCAGATGCCCACAGCCCGGCAAAAAGTCACGCACCGACTATGCTTACCGCTGATCTTGCCTTGAGAGCAGATCCTATTTATGAGAAAATTTCAAGACACTATCACGAAAATCCTGATGTCTTCGCCGATGCTTTTGCTCGTGCTTGGTTCAAATTGACGCATCGTGATATGGGACCTATCACACGTTATCTAGGTCCAGAAGTGCCTAACGAAGAACTGATTTGGCAAGATCCTATTCCTGCAGTGACACATCAGTTAATAGATTATAATGATATTAATGACTTGAAAACTAAAATTCAGGCTTCAGGATTGTCTGTATCTCAACTGGTATCTATAGCTTGGGCTTCTGCATCAACATTCCGTGGGTCAGATAAACGTGGCGGTGCCAATGGTGCTCGTATCCGTCTTGCTCCCCAAAAAGATTGGAAAGTGAATAATCCGGCTCAACTTTCGACAGTATTAGCAACTCTTGAAGGAATTCAATCCGCTTTCAATAGTGCTCAATCTGGAGGAAAGCAAGTATCGCTGGCTGACTTAATAGTTCTGGCTGGAGGTGTAGGAATAGAGAAAGCAGCTCAACAAGCGGGGCAAAATATTACCGTACCTTTTACACCGGGCAGAGCAGATACTACACAGGAAAAAACAGACGTGGAATCTTTCGCCGTTCTAGAACCAGAGGCTGATGGATTTCGCAATTATATGAAAACCCAATACACGGTTTCGGCAGAGGAAATGTTGGTGGACAAGGCACAGCTTTTGACACTTACAGCTCCCGAAATGACAGTACTCGTAGGTGGTTTGCGTGTTCTTAATGCAAACTTCGATCAGTCTAGACATGGAGTATTTACAAACCGTCCAGAGACATTGACAAATGATTTCTTTGTTAATTTACTAGATTATGCCACAACATGGAAAGCGTCTTCGGAATCTAAAGAATTATTTGAAGGACGTGATCGCAAGACAGGTGCATTGAAGTGGATAGGAACTCGTGTAGATCTTATCTTTGGTTCCAACTCTGAACTTCGCGCTATCGCTGAGGTGTATGGATGTGCAGATTCGCAAGAGAAATTCATAAAAGACTTTGTAGCCACTTGGAACAAAGTGATGAACTTGGATCGTTTCGATTTAAATTAAAAATATAATTTTATAAGAGTAAAAAGGTGATATGGAAACAGATCACCTTTTTTAGTTATTCAAGTTTTACTTTGGTTATTATTTTTGTGCAACGCTATTCACTTCAATCCAATAGCCGTCTGGATCCTGAAAATACACCTGCTTAATACCATCCGCTCTAATGTTTATTTTATGCGCTGTTCCAGGCCAATCAGAATACATGATTTTAAATTTGTCCAGAGTGATTATAAAATCGTCAAAATTAGATGTAGTAAGAGCAAGGTGTACCGCTTTATTGATGGTAACGTTTTCTTTTACAGTGGATACTAGATGCAATTCTTTGTTATCTCCTAAAGAAAACCATCGAATGCCCTCCATTTTGGTTCTGTTTGTAATTTCCTTTAAGTTCAGTACGTCCTTGTAAAAAGCAGCCGAAATGTTAACGTCTTTTACAGATAAGGCAGCATGATTAAAAGTCAAATCAAACGAGTTGCTTTTTTGGGCTTGAATCAGGTGAGTAAGCAAAAGAAATAATGCTAAAAGTTTTATTTTTTTCATTGTCAATTTGATTTAATTGATTGCTTACTCTTTTCGGTTTTCAGCTTCTCCGTACTTTCGTTGTCGCTATGAGATTGAATAATTTAGAGCAATATATTCGTGACTAAAATATGCCTTAAGGTCGAATGAAACAAAAGGCACATTTTTCTGTGTTGAAATCTTTCTAAATAGGATTCCTGTTCTTATAACCTAGCCTGGGATTTTTTCAATCAAAATGGCAGCACCCGATTGATCGGTATATGTGCAGGTCATTTCTATAATATTCACGCTCCATTTGGCAATACCACATTGTCCGGCATGATTGCAAAAAGTGAGGTAATTGGTTTGTCCGTCTTGGTGCATTATCAGAAATTCGATGAAT
The DNA here is from genome assembly GCF_025947305.1 of Flavobacterium sp. N3904. Classification (NCBI taxonomy): domain Bacteria; kingdom Pseudomonadati; phylum Bacteroidota; class Flavobacteriia; order Flavobacteriales; family Flavobacteriaceae; genus Flavobacterium; species Flavobacterium sp. N3904. Next base: position 3,906,480 of record NZ_CP110009.1, on the reverse strand, counting down.
CGTTCCTTGTTGGCAAACGGAGCAATAATGATGTTGGCATAGGTGTCAGTTGCTACCGCTCGAAAATTATCGGCACCAAAATATTCTACATGACCGTCATTGACAAAGGTATCGTAGCCTTGAACTCCTAATACAATTAATTCCTGAATATAAATAGGGAAGTCGGCTCCAGATTGAACTCTAGAATGGGCTTCTTTTATTTGAGCAATGGTAAACATAATGAGATAAAATTTGGATTAATTATAAGGCAATAAAATCGGCTGTTTTAGGAAAAGTGCTCAACGCATCAACAACAATTTGTGGAGTAGGACTAGCTAGTTTTCTAAGTTTGGTATCCATCCAAGCCCCATCAACAGTGATCACGGCGCACAATACCTCTTCTCTGTAAAACTCATGTACAATAGACCAGCGCGAAGCATCCGCTTTCATCTTGGATAGTTTGGTTTGCATGGTAATTTCGTCAGAGAGATTGATTTCTTTTCTGAAAACACATTCTTCCCTAAATAATATCGGACCAACATGTTCTTTTTGCATCACTTTCAGGGTCAATCCCAATTGTGCTAGAATCTCCACACGGTGTTGTGCTCCAAAATCATAATACGCACTGTGACGCAAGTGAAAATTGGGGTCTAAATCAGACCAACGAAAAGAAAGTTGTTTGCTAAATGTAGCCATAGGGTTTTAATTTTTGTTCAAGTTTTACAAACAAAGATAGAGAGGATTTTTACATTACCAAAGCAGAATTGAATAAGTGACTTTATTTGGGCGCATCCTCGTTGCAGAACATTTGGGTTTACAACAACAATTTTGGAACAACGAGGTCAGGGCTCCCGATAGCTATCGGGACTGTATCTTTTCTTTTTTAAAGGAAAAAAGAAAAGGATGTCGCTTCCATCCTTCGCGCTAGTCCCTGCATAAGAGGAAGCTTTGTGGAATTTGAAGACCTATTTGAATTACAGAATGTTGCGTTCTGCAAAAATAAATTGTGAATATCTATTTCCTGAATTGTGATTTTTATTTTCTTTAAAATCTATCTTTGACTTCCTTAAAAAAAAGACACAGATGAGCACAATTTGGTACGAATGCAAAGTAAAATATAGAAAAACGGATGAAACGGGTGGACAAAAGGTTACGACAGAACCTTATTTGGTAGATGCTTTGTCTTATACAGAAGCCGAGAGCAGAATCAATGAAGAGATGTCTGCTTACATTAGTGAAGAGTTTAAAATTACGAACATAAAAGTGGCCAATTATGCCGAGATTCACCCTTTTGAGAATGCCGATCGTTGGTTTAAATCGAAAGTTTCGTTGATGGCGTATGACGAGGAAAGTGGGAAAGAGCGTCGCTCAAACATGTATCTTCTGGTACAGGCCAATGATGTAAAAGAAGCTTTTGACAACACCACCCATGTTATGAGTACTACGATGGGAGAATACAGTATTCCCGCTATTATGGAATCGCCAATTATGGATGTTTTTCCTTATTTCAGTGGGGAAGAAGGTGAAACAGAACAATTGGAACGATTCAATGCGCTAAAAGCTTCAAAAACTGCCACAGTTGAGGTAGAGGATACTATGGAGTTTGATCCCGAGTATGTAGCCGAAACCGTTTAGGCACGTACTGTAATGTTTGAAAGAAGAGGGCTTTTGGTCCTCTTTTTTACTGTGTGGACACGTGTGGGACGCTCATGCTAACGGAGAGGCTATTTACCAAACCATCCTAGATAAATAAGAGTCAAAGTTATGGTGTCAAAAATTGCATGGGAAATAATGGGGTACCACAGATTTTTGCCAAACCGTTTCAATAAAAAAGTCCAAAAGAGGCCACTCAAAGTAGCTGAAATAACACCTAAAAACCCTTGCTGAAAATGATAGAGTCCGAATAGTACGCTTGTTATCAGTCCCGAAAATAAAAATGCATGATTGCTTTTGAACCAATTTTGGATGGTTTTTTGAATAAAACCTCTAAAAATGATTTCTTCATAAAAACCGCCAATTACCCAGGCCGCGATTGTGGTAATGATAAGGTTTGATAAGTGGTTTTGTATAAAATTATATTCGGTATAATCGGGAACGGTAAAAAAGTAGGAGATCACCGGGAGATAAACCCATCTCATAAAGGCAACCCAAATTACCGCTGATACCATTCCTACAGCGAAAGTTTGAAACGAAATGCCTTTTTGTTTTAATCCTAAATCCCTAAGTGTTTTGTTTTTTTTGCGCAGCATAAGTACAACGACCCCCAAGCAAACTATTGCATAGGAGTAAAAAGGCAATGGGACAAAATGTGGAAAAACAACCACAAAAAGTATTGCTAAAACATTAAAGATTGTATTTCTAAAATCCTGTTTCATCATTGTATTTTTATAATTGGCGCTAGGTTCTGTTACGAGAGCAGAGATTTAAAAATGAATTGTAAATCTATTTTAGGATGAAATGTAAATAGGTAAACTTTTTTTTCAGGACGAGACAGACATTTTTGTGGGAACGAGCGGGGGAAGCAAATTATCCCAAATACAAAACCAACTTATCATTAAGACAATTGTTTTAATCTGTTTTAGCTGTTATGCGCAATTGTTTATTTTATATATTTATTATCCTTTAATTCTACAACTATACGTCTATATTTGACTTTTCTAATCTTATATTTTAATTGACTTTCTAGTGTCAATGCAACTTGGGCTGAGTCCTTATAGGATTCTTTTATCTCCCTCCAATAATATAAATAAAGTGTATCTGATTTTAATTCGCATTTCCCGTTGTAGGTATCAATAGGTAAACCAATCCATTTATAAACGCTAATCTCAATATTATCCTGATTTTTCTTTGTTTTAATTATTTTCTCATTCATATCATTAGATTGTAATATGCCTTGGCCTCCTTCAGGAACATATTCAAAAGATAATGTCAAATTATTATCTTCATCAACATTTTTAGAATTACAGGATGTAAGCACTTGAAAAATTAATACAAATCCAATTACGGTACTACTTATAGTATTTACTCGATTCATCTAGTTCTTATTTATTTACAATTGTGTGTAACGTTCAGCTACTACCTTTAGATTTGCATAATAAATTATTCGTAAATTTAAATTAACAACCAAACTGACAAAGTACACCATTGGTACTACAAAGTTTTTAGACTTATCCGCTGATTAGGACTTTGTCAGTTTATATTGAGCAAGCATCAAATAGTAATTCAGGTTTTAAGGCCTATTTTCAAGGTTACGAGTGTGTTCAATAATTTGGTTGCTAATCCTTAAAATCTTTTCTTATGAGTAAATTTAAACATTTTTTAGGTATTGATGTGTCAAAAGAATATTTTGATGCCGTAGTAATTTTGGATAGAAATAAAGAAAAATCAATTCACAGCCAGTTTGTAAATGATTACAAAGGAATCAAGTCCCTTTGCAAATGGCTCAAGGAACAAGGTTCGACGTTTGAAAACACGCTTGTTTGTTTAGAACACACAGGAATGTACGGTAAGTTAATAATCAAATGTCTAATGATTGAAAAGTTCTCACTTTGGGTCGAAATGTCACTGAAAATTATTCGCAGCATTGGGGTTCAAAGAGGCAAAAACGACAAAGTTGATGCCCAAAGAATTGCTTTTTATGCCATGAAAAATGTGGAGGAAGCAGTTATTTTTAATGCTCCCAGAATGGAAATCAACAAAATGAGAAATCTTTTGTCCCTGCGGGAAAAATTAGTTGCAACAAAAGCTTCTTTGTTGCGAAATGTAAAAGAACTCAAAGCCTTTGATTTGGAAGTAGCCAGACTCTCTGAAAAACTACAGAAAAGCACCATCAAGGGAATTGATTTGGATCTAAAAAACATTGAAAAACAATTGGACAAAACAATAAGTGACGATGAAAATATTTCTAGAATTTTCACTCTTGTCACATCTGTTATTGGCATAGGAAAAGTAACGGCTTTGTTTTTGATTTGTTTTACAAACGAATTTACAATGTATACAACTCCTCGCCAACTGGCTTGTTATGCAGGTGTTGTACCTTTTGAACATACCTCGGGGAAAAGTATTCGCTCAAAACCAAAAGTCCATTATGTGGCTAACAAAAAATTAAAAAAACAGCTTCATATGTGTGCCTTGTCAGCAATTACCAGTGATCCAGAATTAAAAAATTATTTTAATCGAAAGGTGGAAGAAGGTAAAAACAAGATGCTTATCATAAACAATGTTAGGAACAAACTTGTACATAGAGTATGTGCATGCATAAGAGAAAACAAAATGTTTGAAAAAAGACAAGTAGCGTAAAAAAAACATTAAATAAAATTTCTTTTGAAAGGAAAGAGAAAAAAATGCTCTTCCCCTTCGCAAGACTTTTTTGTTTTTTCTAAACCAAAGTTATTAATTATTCGCAAAAAATAGATGGCTTTTTTTATGAATTTTTATTTGGTAATTTCATAGTAATCAGCGGGTTTGGGGTTAAATTAAGCCTTATTTTCGGATTTGACAAATCATCCCAAATACAAAACCATCTTTCCATTAAGCCAAATGCCCAAATCCGTTGTAGCTGTTACCGGTAGTTTTTTCTCAAATTTTGGTTTTGCTCTAACTTTGCTTTTAGATCTTCATATTTCATTGTCGTGGATGTTTTCCACTCTACTAATAACTCTTTGTCATTTTCAGGCATAGTTTTACAATTCATTCCAATAATTATCATGAAACCATCTTTAATGGGAACACCTGTTTTTAAAAACTGTTCAAATTCTTTGATTATTGTGATTGCATTTTGCATTAAGGGAGAATTATAATTCAAGTCATTATTTGACATGTAATAAGAATGTATATATGTGCTAAGCTTGTACTGAATTTCTTTTGATTTTTTAAAGTCGTAAAACTTTCCTTCTACGTCAAGAACTTCACACACAGCTTGAAAGAACTGTTGATATTTTTCTTTTAAACTTCCTTCTTTTTTGTTTACTCGGTCAATTCCATTTTTAGGTTTTGAATCTTCAACGATTTGTTTTCTCTCATCTAAACTTACAGAATGTAATACCATATTAAGATCAAGAACTTCAAGAGCAATACGAGAATCAAGACAGGCATATATTAAAGGCGATGAACTTTTATTTTGTTCAGCAATCAAAACCAATTCTTGAACTTGACGCAAAAGATATACTGAATCATTTTCTCGGATATTTGGGTTGTAAATTCTTTCCATAAAAATGTATTAAAATTACTGGTAATTTGTTTATAGCTGTTACAATCATACTAATCCTGCCCAATACAGCTGGCTTGGTATGAGAAACCTAAGGTATTGTGTCTTTTCAAATGTATAAAAAAAGAACTACAATTCATAAAAGAGTTTTTATCTGTTGTGTCTTTTTTGATGGTATTGGGATGTGTATTTTGATCTGTTATTCTATTAATTCTAGCGAGAATTTTAAGTAGGTTAGGAGACTTGGAGTTTGCTCTAAGATTTAGCTCGTGCTATTGGGGGGTAATGGTAATGACTACCAAAAACCATTGGTGTTTACTACCACTAGTTTTGGTATAAAGTACCAAAAGCAATGGGTTTAGTCACCTAATTGCTGCTTTGAAGCATCTTTGTGCCAACAAAGAACTGCCAGTGATGACATTATAGGTGGTACTATTTATATTTTATAATCTAATAGCTTCAATATTTTGTTTTAGTGTTAATTTAACGGTATAATGTGCTTGTTTATAGATATTTGGCATGGATGTTGGTGTTTTAATTATAACTAAAAAAACACAAATGTGCGTAGCAGAATTAGGAGCAAAATTGAGCGATATGTATAATAACGCACCAAAAGATAAGGCAATACGAATGATACGTTTGTTTGGGATACGATATGCTGCTGAGATTAATCAGGGTAATTACTCTAAGGAGGAAATTATGAAGGCTTCTGGAATTTGCGAAACGTATCTTAATGAATTGACAATAGGTGTGAAACTGTCTCAATATGTTACTCCGAAACAGTTGTAATTAGATTAGTAAATTATATGGCTTTGCATTTGTTTGGTTTTAAAAAACAAACTGCAACCCCAAAAATTTATGGAATTGCAGTTTGTATGATTTTTGAAAATAAATATTCTTATGAAAACGGATGCCTTAGCGCTGATGGAAGAGAAAATCCTTGTGAGCCGGTGTTCGGCTCATAAGATTGAAACGGATAGCAGGACACGAGCGAAGCGAACTGAAGAAGTAAATAGCTTCTTATAATGCTACTTACCTCCGTAGTATTTTTTTCTGAACCAAAAGGCGACATTGACCAAGGCAATTAAAGCGGGAACTTCGACCAATGGGCCTATGACACCCGCAAAGGCCTGACCGCTATTGATTCCGAAAACGCCAATGGCTACGGCGATGGCCAACTCAAAATTGTTTCCGGTTGCCGTAAATGCAATGGCGGTTGACTTGGAATAATCGGCACCAAAGTACTTGCCGATGAAGAAACTCATGACGAACATAATGACGAAATAAATCACTAACGGAATCGCGATGCGCACCACATCCATTGGGATTTGAACGATTAATTCGCCTTTGAGGCTGAACATTAATACGATGGTGAACAACAACGATATTAAGGTGATAGGAGAGATGAATGGCACGTATTTGGTCTCGAACCACTCGGCTCCTTTGGTCGCGATTAAGGTGTAACGGCTGATGATTCCAAGTGCGAAAGGGATTCCGAGGTAGATGCCCACACTTTCGGCAATTTGCCCAATGCTGATGTTGACTTCAAAACCGTGGTACCCAAAATAGGGAGGGAGTATGGTGATAAAAACATAGGCATAAACACTATAAAGCAATACTTGGAAGATGCTGTTGAGGGCGATTAATCCAGCAGCGTATTCTCGGTTTCCGTCGGCGAGGTCGTTCCAGACCACTACCATAGCGATGCAACGCGCAAGTCCGATTAGGATAACGCCAATCATGTATTCGGGGTAACCGTTTAAGAATAGCAAGGCGAGGGTAAACATTAAAATGGGACCGACAACCCAGTTGAGAAACAGGGAGGCGCCCAGTACTTTGGTGTTTTTGAATACTTCGCCCATTTGCTCATATTTGACTTTTGCCAGTGGCGGGTACATCATCAGGATTAGTCCGATAGCTAGTGGAATATTGGTGGTTCCGCTCGAAAACGAGTTGATGAATCCACTGCTCGACGGAATGAAATATCCGATGGAGACGCCTATTGCCATGGCCAGAAATATCCATAGGGTGAGATTGCGGTCGAGGAAGCCTAATTTTTTTCGCTCTAAAGCAGGGGCACAATTATTTGCTGACATAATTTAATTTGATTTTACCATTTATTTTTTTTTGAACCATTAAGGGATTAAGATTAGTTAAGTATTGTTTTGCAATACTCTAAAACTTATTTTTCTTAATGGTTCAAATTTTGATTTTATTTTTTTACTTGGGAGAAAACATAAAACAGTTCGGTTGCAATTTGGATGCTGCGTTCCTGATACTTCTCAGTCTGTTGCGGGCTGTTATCAAAGGCTTTTGGGTCTTCGAAGGTGATTGGGATTCGTTTTTCGGCTCCTGCTATGAATGGGCAACCGCTATCGGCGGAAGAGCAAGTTAGAATGGCTGCAAATTCACTTTGTGGGTTGAAAGCGTTATCATAGGTTTTGGAAAAGCAAATCAGCGGATGATCGTTTTCGTTGTATTTTATACTATAAACGGGATTTTTTCCTTCGGAAAGGGTTTCGATTTGGAAACCAGTTTGCTGCAATGTTTGGGCTACCATGGGGAATAAAGCGGTGGCTTCGGTTCCGCCCGAATAGCAAAACACGTTTTTAATGTTATAATAGGCGGCTGCGGTTTGCGCCCATATTTGAGACAAATGACTTCGGCGGGAATTATGGGTGCAGATAAAATTGAGCCGAATGTCCTGTTCTGCCGTTGTTTTGGATTGGATATAATCGATAAGCGGTTGCAAAATAACTTTGCGTTCCGGCGAAATGCTTGTGAAATTTAAAGTATCGACGGTGCTTTTGATATCGGCAAAAAGATTGTTATTGGTTTGGGTCATTTTTAAAATGGGTGTTTGGTTATAATACCCGCAAGGTCTAAAAAAGCCCTTGCAGGAGAAAAATATTCTATTAGACTAGCAACAGCCTGCACCAGGTGTGCAACAGTTGGCTTTGTTTGCTATTTCGGATAGTTGTACTTTTTGTTTTTCCTGTGGCGAACAGCATTGGTCTAATGCCAAGCAAGCGGTTTGTTTGTTCAAGAGTATAAAAGTCTCACCATTGTAATCCAAATCGTATTTTCCGATAGTAGTATCTTGATATTCTACTTCGATTTCAAGATCTTCAAGTCCCAATACTTTTTCAGAAAGAGCGATGATATTTAAAAGTTTTTGTGCTTTCAAACGGTGTTCAAAATCATTGGCATCCCACAATTGAAAATTCACAACCGATTCTTTTCGAACAGTTCCGCCACAATCAATAAAGTTTTTGGTTATCATTCCAACTTCGGTAACATGGAAATGTTCGGGAACAAATGTGCCGTTTGGCAACTGAAAAGTCACTCCTGTAGCAGTACTTAAGTGTTTTTTAATTTCTGATAGTTTCATGATGAAAAGAGTTTAATAGTTTAAGTGTTTAAAAGTTTAAAGTTTAATTATTTTTTAGCAACAACTGTCTTTTCTTTTATTGAGATAAGTATTTACATGCTGAAAGAATCCTTTTATTTTGTCGAATCCTACTTCGTTGAGGCAATAACAAATTGCATTTCCTTCAAAGTTTCCTTTTATCAAGCCAGCGTTTTTTAATTCTTTCAGGTGTTGAGAGATTGTGGGTTGAGCAAGCGGCAATTCGTTTACAATGTCACCACAAATACAACTTTCTACTTTGATTAAGTATTGTATAATGGCAATTCGTGCTGGATGGCCCAATGCTTTGGTCAAGATTGCCAATTCGTTTTGCTCGTCTGTAAAATGTTCTGTTTTAGTAATTCCCATTGTTGTATTTTTATATTGCAATATTACGATATAGATTTATAATAAAAAAGCAAAATGGATTAAATTTTGTTTTGGAGATTTTTTTTTCGATTTGAGATTTGATTTTAAATTATTTACACTATTTTTGATTTGTAAGTATTTATATGATAATATTAAAATTTAAAAAATGAAAAAAATTGTTTTTGCACTTTTGTTTGTTTCTTCTATCATGACAGCCCAAGATATGGATGTTGTAAAAGGAGATTTTGGATTCTTGAAGGATCAAAAAGAAATAAATGTTGAATTTGATTATTCGAAATTGACTCTTTTGAAAGAGAAATTAACCGAAGCTCAGTATGTTGCTAACAGAACCAAAGAATTAAATGATAAAACAAAAAATACGGGTGACATTTGGAAAAAGAAATGGGATTCGAGCAAAGAGCTTATTTGGAACCCAAAGTTTTTGGAATTGATGAATGTTGTTTTTGTGAAAGACAGTAAAGATGTTAATTTTCAAGAAGGATTGGCAACTGCAAAATATACTTTAATAGTTGAAGTGCTGTGGATATATCCAGGTTGGGATGCTGGAATCATGAAGCAGCCAGCAAAAGTGACAACCCAATTAAAATTTGTTGAAACCAGTAATAAATCGAATGTTGTTTTGGAAATTTCGAGCGAGAATGCACCGGGCGATCAATGGGGAAATAATTTCAGCAATGAAACCCGAATTGGAGAAGGATTTGCAAAAACGGCAAAATCATTGGCCAAACTGATTTTGAAAAAAGCGTACTAATACTAATTTGTTGCAGAATATAAAGAGCCCTTTTAACGGGGCTTTTTTATGCACAAGAAATTAACCAAATTATTTAAGGTATCTTAATTATGAAAGGAAAAATAGTTTTATTGTTTTTATTCTTTATATCTGTTGTTTCTGCACAGCGATTTGATATTGTTTCTGGTAAACTCAATAACTTAAAGGGTATTTCAGAATACAATGTAACATTTGATTATACGGATCAAAAAGTACAAGGTTTTGAAACTGAAGAAGACTTTCTGAAAGATAAAATGGATAAAAGGAAAGAAGTGGCAGGAGAATCAGAAAAATTCAGAAAGGATTGGTTTAATGACAGAGAAAATAAATATGAGCCTAAATTTATTGAATATTTCAACAAACGATTTGAAAAAGGAGAAATTAAATGTGAGAAGAATAGTGAGCTGAAATACACAATGAACATTAAAACAACTTGGATTTATCCTGGCTATAGTGTTGTTGCTGTTGCTCAACCTGCAAAAATCAGTGCTATTATTACAGTTGTGGAAACGGCAAATCCCAAGAATGTTTTAGTAGAAATGGAATTTGACAAATCGATTGGACTGGCACAGGGCACATTTGACTTTGATCAAGGATACCGAATTGCAGGAGCTTATCAAAAATTGGCTAAAAATATGGTGATGCAGCTTAAAAGATTTCTTTAAAACAAAAATCCTAGTTTTACAACTAGGATTTTTTTTGTTCGCTTTCCATTTTTAGTAAATGGGCCATATTTTTGATTAGATTGTCATGTTTTTTTACAAAAGGATTGTTTTCATCCCAAACATAACCGGCCAGAACGGCGCATATTTTTCTCTTTACATCTTGATTTTCAGGCTGATGAAAAAACAAGGTTTGAAGGTTTCCGGTATACCATTCTTTTACATAGGTTGTAAAAACGGCAATTCCTTTTTTCATATATCCGGTAAATTCGGTTTCCCAATCTACGGCAGTTCCTTGTGATTCTTTTAAGTATAATTTAGCCGCCAGCATACCCGATTCGGTCGCAAAGGCAACCCCCGAAGAAAATACAGGATCTAAAAATTCAGAACTGTTTCCGGTCAGTGCAAAACCGTCTCCATACATTTTCTTTACAGAACGGGAATAGTTTTCCAGCTTGATGGGTTCGAATAGAAATTCAACCCCAGCAAATCGTTTGATATAATAATCTGATAGCTGTATCGCATTTTTTAGCGCCTCTGCATTGTCTTTGTTCTCCGAAAGTGAGTTGATAAAATCCGTTGGTCCAACTACTCCAAGACTTGTGTTTCCATTAGAGAAAGGAATAACCCATAACCAAACTTCGGTTTCCAGTATGTCAAACGAAATCATAGTTCCTTCAACTCCTGGCGTTCTATTAACATCAATAACATGTGTAAAAATAGAAGAATGAGGATCCAGTTGTGAAGGAGTATCCAAATCCAAAAGTCTGGGTAAAACCCTTCCATATCCGCTGGAATCAATTATAAATTTAGCATGAATTTCTTTAAAATTGCCATCTTTGTCTTTTACAACTGTAGTCGAATTTTTTCCTTCAAACGAAACAGAAATAACTTCAGATTCGAATTCTAAATCAATTCCTTTTCGAATCACTTCCTGAGCCATAGTGTTGTCAAAATCGGCTCTTGGCACTTGCCAGGTCCAATCCCAGCCTTCGGAAAATTTATTGCTGAAATCAAAAACACAAATTTCTTCGCCTCTTATAAATCGGGCGCCCAGTTTTTTCTCGAAATTCATGGCATCCAAACAATCAAATAATTCGGCTTCGGCAAAATGATCCATTACACGGGGAATCAAACTTTCGCCAACGACGATTCTTGGAAACTTAGTCTTTTCGACTACTTTTATTTTAACTCCTTTTTTGTGAAGGTAAGAGGCGGATACACAGCCAGAAGGTCCTGCACCTATAATTAGAACATCTACGAATTCTTGTAACATTATTTATTGGAATTTAATTTTATATAAAGAACCTGCCTAATTCATTGACTGTGCAAATTTAAAGTTTTATAAATTTATAAAACCTTTTTTTTACATTTAATCAATGTGTGGCTCATTCCGATCATTTCATGTATTTCATCGACCACAAATCCAGCCTTTTCGATAACTTTAAGAATATCTTTGGAATGAAACATTTGGCTGTTGCCATTTGCAACCGCTGTAAAATACAAAGAAGTAGCGTGCAAACTATAAGTTGATGCCGGAAATTTTTGTAAATCCCAAAAGGTTTCCAAAATATAAAAACTGGAATCCGGGGTCATGGCATCATACACTCTTTTAAATATACCGTTAATTTCCTCTAAAGAAAAACAATCAATAAACTGACTCATCCAAATAATGTCAAACCCTTTTGGGAATGGGTCATTGTTGTTCAATAAATTGATGTCTATAGCCGAAATTCTGTTTTCGAGACCAGCATCTGCAATATTCTTACGGGCCATTTTGGTTTGACCGGGCAAATCTAAAATAGTGATTTTTACTGTAGGATCGTATTTGGCGCATTCCATGGAGAATTTTCCTGTATTTCCTCCTACATCCAAAAACGATTTGGGATTATTTCCAAACAAAATAGGCATGACATCCGGAAAGGTATAATCGGAATAAAAATGGTCAAAATCAAACCAGCTTTTTTGAGCTTTTTCGGGTAACTCGGATAACCCCATATAAACGGTATCCCAATTTCCTAATTCTTTTAATCCTTCAGGTTTTCCGTTTACAATTGATTCCTCAAGGTGATTCATTGCAAGATAATTTACATCTTGTGTAAAATTCATATTGATGTTGGTCATTTTATCTCGTAAAATAAAATATCCTGTTTTTGTAAGTAGAAATTCATTGTTTTTTAAATAAACCATTTCGAGACTTAATCCGGCTTCAAGTAGGACTTTTACCCCGTAGATGGATAAGTTCAATGTGGTTGCAATAGTTTTTGCATCGGCTTTGTTATGATTAAACAGGTATTCTAAAATTCCTAAATTACGTAGCGATTTTGCCGCTTGAAACATAATTGGGGCAAAAGCAATTTTTTGTGCGTCTAAGTTCGCTTGAACTACATTCTTTTTGTCAGAACCAAAATCTTTCATTCCAGTTTTTTTTATATATTTCTAATTATTTTTTATGCTTATTTTTAGTACAAGTATTTGAATTTCTATGGTTTATGAAATGAAATGGAATGTCAAACAAAAACAGCTTTGGAATTCATTTATATGTGATATTATATTACATTTGCTACCGTCAAATTAACCACAATATATCCTAAATAAAAATTAATTTTTGATTTATTTAGTGAGAAATAACACTAGTTAGAATGAATACAATTAAGGAATTTTTAAGTTTAAAAGAGTTTGAAGCAGTAATTTTTGGAAATAAAAAAATAGACATTAGTCCTGTTGTAATCGACAGGGTAAATGAGAGTTTTGAATTCTTGAAAAACTTTTCGATTAATAAAATTATATACGGTGTAAATACAGGTTTCGGTCCAATGGCTCAATACAGAATCAAGGACGAAGACCGTTTGCAATTGCAATACAATTTAATTCGAAGCCATGCTTCGGGTACTGGGAAACCATTAAACGCCTTGTGTGTTAAAGCCGCCATATTGGCACGATTAAATACGTTATCATTGGGTAATTCCGGAGTTCACCCATCTTTGATAAGCTTGATGAAAGAATTAATTAATAGAGATATTACTCCTTTAATTTTTGAACATGGTGGAGTTGGCGCTAGTGGAGATTTAGTGCAATTGGCACATTTGGCTTTAGTTCTTATTGGTGAAGGAGAGGTTTTTTATAAAGGAGAAAGAAGATCAACTCAAGAAGTTTTTGAAATTGAAAAATTAGAGCCTATACAAGTAGAAATTCGCGAAGGCCTTGCATTAATGAATGGTACTTCGGTTATGACAGGAATTGGGGTTGTGAATGTGCATTATGCTGCAAAACTTTTGGATTGGTCATTGAAATTTTCATGTGCAATAAACGAAATTGTTCAGGCTTATGACGATCATTTTTCGGAAGAATTAAACAACACCAAACGTCACAAAGGACAACGTGAAGTGGCCGAAAGAATGCGAACAAATCTTGCGGACAGTACTTTGATTAGAAAAAGAGAAGATCACTTGTATTCTGGAGAGAACACCGAAGATATTTTTAAAGAAAAAGTGCAAGAGTATTACTCATTGCGTTGTGTGCCACAAATTTTGGGACCTGTTTTGGAAACTATAAATAATGTGGCTTCTATATTGGAAGAAGAATTTAATTCGGCAAACGATAATCCGATTATTGATGTAAAAAATCAGCATGTGTATCATGGTGGTAATTTTCACGGTGATTATATTTCGTTGGAAATGGATAAACTGAAAATCGTAATTACAAAATTAACGATGCTTGCCGAACGCCAGCTGAATTATTTATTGAATTCAAAAATAAACGAAATCCTTCCTCCATTTGTAAATTTGGGAACTTTGGGGTTCAATTTTGGGATGCAAGGGGTACAGTTTACAGCGACTTCAACAACTGCCGAGAGTCAAATGTTATCCAATCCGATGTATGTTCACAGTATTCCAAACAATAATGACAATCAGGATATTGTAAGTATGGGCACAAATGCAGCCGTAATCACTGCAAAAGTGATAGAAAATGCATTTGAAGTATTGGCGATTGAATTGATTACAATTGTTCAAGCTATTGACTATTTGGAACAAAAAGACCAAGTATCATCAACTACCAGAAAATTATTTGATGATATTCGGGTGATTATTCCAAGATTTGAAAAAGATCAGGTAATGTATCCTTTTGTACAAAAAGTAAAAGATTATTTGATACATAATTAGTTGTTTTTTTTATTAATCTTATAAATTTAGAGGTATGAAGAGATTGGTTTTGTTTTCAGTATTATTGGTTCAATTTATCAGCGCACAAGAATTGGCATTGGTAAAAAAGACGAAAAATTTGGTTACATTTCAAGAACAGGTGATTTTGTAATTCAGCCTAAATATAAGACAGCCAAGAATTTTTCTGATGGATTGGCAGCTATAGAGGATAACGGAAAATGGGGATTTATCAATACTAAAGGAGAATTGACAATACCGGCAACATTAGACGATGCAAAATATTTTCATGATGGAATATGTGTAGTTTCTAAAGACAAAAAATGGGTTTATATCAATAAAAAAGGAGAAGTTCAAAAAGCACCGGACACTGATAAAATATATGATTTTGGAGATGGAGTCACTTTTATCAAACAAGGGGATAAGGTCGGTTTAATAAACAATAAAATGGCTATTGTTTTAGAACCAAAATATGATGTCATTAAATCATTTGAAAATGGTTTTGCAAGAGTAAAAAATAATGATCGTTGGGGAATAATTGACAATACAGGAAAAGTGGTTGTCGAAATAATTTATGACGAGGTTGGAAATTATTTTAAAAATGTCACTTGGGCAAAAAGTGGAACCGCATTTGGTTTGGTAGTTGGAGGTAAATTTGTTGCTATCGATGGGGCAGATAAAATTTGGGATTTTTTGATTCAAGATCTTACTTATGCGAGAAAGAACGATAAAATCGGGTTCATAGATTTGAAAGGGAATTGGGTTATTGAACCAAAATTTGATAAAGCAAAAGCATTCTCCAAAAATTTGGCCCCAGTATTAGTTGGAAAAAAATGGGGGTATATTGATTTGAAAGGAGCGGTTGTAATAGAACCGAATTTTAATGATGCTGAGGTTTTTAGTGCAGATGGTTTAGCTCCTATAAAAGATAAAAATTGGGGGTTTATCAACACTACAGGAAAATTGGTTATTCCGACTCAGTATGGGATAACTGCCGGCGGTATTTTTTCGATTTTCAAAGATGACGAAAAAGGATTCGTAAACGGTTTGGCAAGAGTGAAAAACGAAAATAAATGGGGCTTTTTAAAACCGGATGGTTCCGTTTTAGGAAATCAATGGTTTGAGAATGCAGAGCCTTTTCAAAAATAATTTTTTTTAAATTGTACATAATCTACAATCTAAAATCTACAATCTAAAATTTAAGTATGAAGTGTGCATTAGTAACGGGAGGTTCAAGGGGGATTGGAAGAGCAATTTGCGAAAAATTAGCCCAAGATAGTGACTACCATATTTTGATCAATTATCAAAATAACAAAGAGGCTGCCGAACAAACATTACAAAAAGTAATAGAAAACGGGGCCACAGGAGAGATTATACAATTTAATGTTGCTGATTTTGAAGAAGTGCAACGAGTGCTTACTTCCTGGCAAGAAGCCAATCCTACTGCCATTGTAGAAGCAATTGTCAATAATGCAGGAATTACAAAAGACGGATTGTTTATGTGGATGAGCCCGGATGATTGGTCGAGTGTGGTGAATACAAGTTTGAACGGTTTTTTTAATGTGACCAATTTTTTTATTCAAAAAATGTTACGCAATAAATACGGAAGAATTGTAAATATCGTTTCGCTTTCGGGTGTAAAAGGAACTGCAGGACAAACTAATTATTCAGCAGCGAAAGGGGCTGTTGTAGCAGCTACAAAAGCTTTGGCACAAGAAGTGGCCAAAAGGAAAATTACTGTAAATGCTGTTGCTCCCGGTTTTATAAAAACAGATATGACCAGCGATCTTGACGAAAAGGAACTTATAAAAATGGTTCCTGTAAATCGTTTTGGAGAAGCAGAAGAGGTTGCTGATTTGGTTAGTTTCTTAGTTTCAAAAAAATCGAGCTATATTACAGGTGAGGTTATTAATATAAATGGTGGAATTTATTCATAAAAATTACTCAAAAGAAAATGAATAAGAGAGTTGTCATTACAGGAATGGGAATTTATTCGTGTATCGGTTTAAATTTAGACGAAGTAAAAGATTCCTTGTACAATGGAAAATCTGGAATTGTATTGGATCCAGAACGAAAAGAATTTGGTTTTCGTTCTGCATTAACAGGAATGGTTCCCAAACCGGATTTAAAAAATTTACTTTCAAGAAGGCAACGGATTAGTCTTGGAGAAGAAACGGAATATGCATACATGGCTACAATTGAAGCTTTGAAAAATGCCAATATTGAGGATTCTTTTTTTGATGAAAATGAAGTTGGAATCATGTATGGAAACGATAGCGTTTCTAAAGCAATAATTGAGGCGACCGATATTATACGTGAAAAAAAAGATACTGCTTTGATAGGTTCTGGAGCCATTTTTAAATCCATGAATTCTACTGTTACGATGAATCTTTCTACGATTTTTAAACTGAGAGGGATTAATTTGACCATTAGTGCAGCTTGCGCCAGTGGATCTCATTCTATAGGGTTGGCTTACTTTTTAATCAAAAGCGGTTTTCAGGACATCATTATTTGCGGAGGCGCGCAGGAAATCAACAAATATGCTATGAGTAGTTTTGACGGATTAGGCGTTTTTTCTACCAGAGAAGAAGAACCAGAAACGGCGTCAAGACCCTTTGACAGCACTCGCGATGGATTAATTCCGAGTGGCGGTGGTGCTACTTTGATTTTGGAATCTTACGAATCTGCCATAAAAAGAGGCGCAACAATAATCGCCGAAGTTACAGGGTATGGATTTTCATCCAATGGAGGACATATTTCCACACCAAATGTAGAAGGGCCTTCATTGGCAATGCAAAGAGCACTTGATGATGCAGGAATTACACCAAGCGAAGTTGATTATATTAATGCTCATGCTACATCAACTCCTGTTGGTGACGGAAATGAAGCTAAGGCCATCTTTGAGGTGTTTGGCGAAAGTAACCCATATGTAAGTTCTACAAAATCAATGACTGGTCATGAATGCTGGATGGCAGGGGCGAGTGAAGTTATCTATTCTGTATTGATGATGCAAAATGATTTTATTGCACCAAATATTAATTTGGAAAACCCCGATGATGAGGCTGCAAAATTAAATTTAGTTAAAACCACAATAAACAAAAAAATTGATATATTTTTGTCGAATTCTTTTGGATTTGGAGGAACAAATTCGGCATTAATAATTAAGAAATATAATAAAGACAACGAAATTGGCATATAACAAGATTGGTCAGAAACCCCAATAATATGCAAATCACACTTGTTCATTAAAAGAATATAAAATAACCCCCATGAATAAAGCAGCAATAATAGAAAAAATTAACGGATTCCTAATTGAGGAATTTGAGGTAGATGGAGATGATATTCAACCAGATGCAATCTTGAAAGATACTTTGCAATTGGATAGTTTGGATTATGTAGATTTAGTAGTTTCTATAGAATCTAATTTTGGTGTTAAACTGGTAGAGGTTGATTTTGTGGGTATTTCTACATTTCAAACTTTTTATGATTTAATTGAAAATAAATTAAAAGTTAAAGCCTAATTCATGAGTCAATGGGATGGCAAGTCTAAAGGAACGGTTTTTGGATATCAAATTTTTGTATTTTTAATTAAAAAAGCAGGTATAAAATCGGCCTATCTTTTACTTTATTTTGTTGCCTCCTATTATTTTTTATTTCTAAAAAAAAGCAATCAATCCATTTTTTATTATTTTAATAAAAGACAGGGATACTCCTACCTAAAAGCCAAATGTTATGTATTCAAAAGTTATCTGACTTTTGGACAAACGATTATTGATAAAATCGCCATTGCTGCAGGAATGCGAAATAGATTTACCTATGAATTTGATGGCGCCGAAATTTTAAAAGAGTTATTATCCAATAAACAGGGCGGAGTTCTTATCAGCGCCCATATTGGCAATTTTGAAATTGCAGAATATTTTTTTGAAGAGATTGATCTTGATTTTCAAATAAACTTGGTTACTACTGATTTAGAGCATTCCTCTATAAAAAACTACCTCGAAAGCATTTCAAAAAAATCGAGCGTAAAATTCATTATTATCCAAAATGATTTGTCGCATATTTTTGAAATAAATGCTGCTTTGGCTCGAAACGAATTGGTTTGTTTTACAGGAGACCGTTATTTTGAGGGTGTAAAATCATTGACCGAAAAACTTTTGAATAAAGAGGCACAATTTCCTGCAGGCCCTTTCTTAATTGCATCCCGATTGAAGGTACCCGTAGTTTTTGTTTATGTAATGAAAGAGCCTAATTTGCATTATCATTTATATACCAGAAAAACCGATTTTAAACATCGTGATGAAAAAGGATTGCTAAAAGCATATACAGAAAATCTAGAAGGCATGTTGGAAAAATATCCTTTGCAATGGTTTAATTATTTTGATTTTTGGGAATCTAATACCCATTAAAAGCAGTTTTTTGTAGCATTGAAGGATTGTTAAATACTGTAATCGTAACGAAAAAATTCTTTATTTTTTACTTTGATTTATTAAAAATAAACTATGGAAGAATACGATTCAGTTATTATAGGTTCTGGTGTTGGAGGGTTAGCCACCGCAATATGTTTGGCGAGAGCCGGTCAAAAAGTTTTGGTTTTGGAGCAACATTATGTTCCTGGCGGCTGGAGTCATAGTTTTACTTTAAATGGGCAACGTTTTAGTCCGGGAGTTCATTATGTGGGACTTATCGATGAGGGCCAATCTACTAACGAATTGTACAGAGGCCTTGGAATTGCAAATGACATGGTTTTTTTTCGAATGAATAAATACGCTTACGAACATGGTGTTATTGGAAACGAAACATTTCATTTTCCATCGGGAGTAAATAATTTAACAGATACTCTTGTCGCCCGATTTCCAAATGAAGAAAAAAATATAAAAGAATACTTGACTCTTGTGCAAAGAGTAAATAAGGAACTGCAATTAATCCCAACTTTGAAGGGTTTTTGGCAAAATATTACGGTTCCTTTTAGAACCAAACACTTTGGTAAATTTTCATTATTTCCATTAAAAAGAGTGATCGGTTGGCACATTAAAGATCCTTTACTAAAGGCTGTTTTGAATATACAATGTGGAGATCATGGGCTTTCACCTAAAAAGGCTTGTTTTCCAGTACACTGTTCGGTTATGAATCACTATTTTGATGGTGGCTTTTATCCCATGGGTGGCGGTGGCGGTATTGTAAAGGCAATGACCAATGGAGTAAAAAGACATGGTGGTGAAGTTCGTGTAAAACAAGATGTTGATAAAATTATAATTGAAGACAAAAAAGCAATAGGAGTTCAACTTAAAAACGGGCAAAAAATATTTGCAAAGAATATCATTTCAAATGCCGATCCATCGATTACTTATTTAAATCTTGTTGGTAAACCAAACTTAAGTAAGGGCTTGGTTAAGAAATTAGAAAAAACGAAATACTCGGTAACTTCCTTGATTTTATTTTTGACATTGGATATGGATGTCACTCAGTTTGGGATTGATTCTGGAAATATTTGGATGATGAAAGATGAGAACGACGATGCCAATTTTGATGATTTAATGAATAATGAAATAGCCGATGGAGATTCATTTCCGGCAGTATTTATCAGTTGTACAACAATCAAGGACCCAGTTAGTTTCAACGGGAGGTATCATAATTTTGAAGTTGTGACTTATGTAAATTATGATAATTTGAGTGATTTTAATGGTTTGGAAGATTATCACAGTCCTGAATATACAATTTTTAAGGAAAAAGTGATTGATAAATTGATGAATAATATTGAAAAAATTATTCCCGGTGCGAAAAAAAATATTGTTCAGGTTGCATTAGGAACTCCAAAAACGAATGAATTCTATGTTAATTCGACTAGAGGAAATGTTTATGGAACAGAAAAAACATTAAATCAAGTTGGTCCTTTCTCCTATAAAAACAAATCAGAGATTGAAAATCTATTTCTTTGCGGAGCGAGCACACTTTCTCATGGGGTGGGAGGAGCTACACATTCTGGCGTTGCTGCAGCCGCATTAATTTTGAAATGTACAACCGACGAATTATTACAAGACAAAATCAATCAAAAATTACGGATTTATGATGCCGAAGATGTTTCGACTTGGCCCGATTGGATTCACGTAAAAAGAGATCATAAATTAAGAAATTTCAAAGATTTTAAAGTCTATTAGTATAAATTATAATTTTAAGTTAAATTCGCTTTTTAAACCAAATAAAAAATGAAGAACGTCCTTGTAATCTACTATTCTCAATCGGGACAATTAGAAAATATTGCCAGAAAAATAGCAACCCCACTTTTAAATTCGAATGAAATTAAGGTTCAATTTCATGAAATTAAATTAGAAAAATCGTTTCCATTTCCGTGGAATAATGACGCATTTTTTGGCTGTTTCCCTGAATCTTTTTTGCAGATTCCAGCTGCATTGAAACCTGTTTCGGAAGAGATAATGAAAACTAAATTTGATTTAATTCTTTTGAATTACCAAGTTTGGTACTTGACACCTTCAATTCCGGTTAATTCTTTTTTGAAAAGTCCTGAAGCTAAAATTTTAATGAATGAAACTCCTGTTGTGACCATAAGCGGATCTAGAAACATGTGGATTATGGCTCAGGAAAAAGTGAAAGTTTTGTTGAAAGAAAACAAAGCACTTTTGAAAGGGAATATTGCATTGGTTGACAGGGTTGGCAATTTAATTAGTGTAATCACGATTGTCGAGTGGATGTTTTCAGGAGTAAAAAAGAAATATTTGGGTATTTTTCCACTACCGGGTGTTTCCGAAAAAGATATAAATGAATCTTCAAAATTCGGAAATGTAATTCTTTCAAGCTTATTAGAAAATAGTTTGGATACCTTGCAACAAAAATTATTGGGCATTGACGCAGTAAGAATCAGTTCATATTTAGTTACTGTTGATAGAACTGCCAATAAAATATTTAATAAATGGTCTAATTTTATCATTACAAAAACAGAATCCAGAAAGTCATGGACAAAAGTTTTTAAAGTGTATTTGTTGCTTGCAATATGGTTAATCTCGCCAATAGTTTATATCTTGCACCTTCTATTGTATCCGTTCAAGATTCAAAAAATAAAGAAAGAAATAGAATATTATAAAGGAATAAATTAGATTATTATGTTTGATGTTTATATTACAAAAGCGGCTAAGTTTATGCCAAATGAGCCTATTTCTAACGATGAAATGGAAGATTATTTAGGTTTAATAAATGAAACGGAATCCAAAGCAAGAAGGCTAATTTTAAGAAACAACAAAATCGTAAGTCGATATTATGCCATAGATAAAAACGGGAAAAGTACCCACAGTAATGCAGAATTGACAAGTAATGCCATAAAAGAATTATTTGATGATACTTTTACTGCTCAAGATATGGAGTTATTATCCTGCGGGACTACAACACCGGATATTTTAGTGCCTTCACATGCAGCTATGGTTCATGGATTATTAAAAAACAAAACGTTAGAATTAAATTCTTCCTCAGGAGTTTGTTGCGCGGGAATGAATGCATTGAAGTTTGGTTTTTTGTCAATAAAATCAGGAAGTACTAAAAATGCAGTTTGTGCGGGATCAGAAAAGTTATCTACCTGGATGCAATCAGAAAAATTTGAAAATGAAGTTGTTAATCTAAAAAAATTAGAAGAGCAGCCTATTTTAGCTTTCAAAAAGGATTTTTTGCGTTGGATGTTGTCTGATGGTGCCGGAGCTTTTTTATTGGAAAATAAACCAAGTGGTTCTGTTTCATTAAAGATAGAATGGATGGAGGCTTTTTCTTATGCTTATGAACTCGAAACATGTATGTATGCCGGTGGTGATAAATTAGAAAATGGAGAAATTAAACCTTGGAATGATTATAAACCAGAACAATGGTTGAATGAATCCTTATTTGCTTTCAAACAAGATGTAAAATTATTAGATCAATTTATTTTGGTTAAGGGATCACAAAGTATGGGAGATGCATTGTCTAAAAATAATGTTACAGCAGATCAGATTGATTATTTTCTTCCGCACGTTTCTTCTCATTATTTTGTTGATGGATTACATAAAGCATTGGCTGAAAATGGAATGGATATTCCAATGGAAAAATGGTTTATGAATTTGGCAAATGTTGGTAATGTTGGTGCAGCTTCTATATATTTGGCTTTAGAAGAGTTAATGAACTCGGGTAAACTCAAAAAAGGTAATAAAGTATTATTGTCAGTTCCTGAAAGTGGTCGTTTTTCTTATGCTTATGCTTATCTAACTGTTTGTTAATGCCAAATCTTATCAATAACTCAATTGGAGATAGTGATTTTGTCGGAAGCTTAATTCCGCAAAGATTTCCGTTTGTGATGGTGGACAAGTTGTATTCTTTCACTGAAACAACTTTGGTTTCTGGATTTAAAATAAAAGAAAATGCTCTTTTTTTTAAGAATGGAAATTTTGTTGAGTCGGGTATAATTGAACATATGGCGCAATCTGTAGCATTGCATACCGGATATCAATTTTTTTTAAGAAAAGAAAAAGCTCCTACTGGATATATTGGCTCAATCAAAGAAATCGAGATAAAAAAACTTCCAACTTTAAATGATGAAATAAAAACTACAGTAAATATTCTTCATGAATTTGCGGGTATAACTTTGGTAGATATTGTTTCAGAAATAAACGATGTTGAAATCGCTAGAGGTCAAATGAAGACTATTCTGGCCAAATAACAAAACACCGTGAACTCACAAGAAAATACAAACCCAATCGATATACAACGCTATTTGCCACATCGGGCACCTATGCTTATGGTAGATATGATTTTGGAAATGGATGACGAAAGAGTAGAAACCATTTTTGAAATTAAATCGGATAATATTTTTTTGAAGGATATTTTTTTTACAGAAACCGGTCTAATAGAAAACATGGCACAAACCTGTTCCTCGGTGGTTGCAAAAGACTATTTTGTGGATGAAAACAATAAAGATAAATCTGGTGTAAATGTTGTTGGTTTTATAAGCGGAATTAAAAGTTTAAAAATTCATTCTTTACCGGCAGTAGGTACTGTAATTGATACCAAAGCGTTATTGATATCCAAATTTATTACAGATTCGTATAGTTTGTGTACTATGAAATGTCAAACATTTGGCAACACTGTTCTTTTGTTGGAAGGAGAAATTACACTGTTTATTCAAGAAAATAAATTTTAGTTTTATAAAAATGAAAAAAGAAGAAGTTCCACAAGATAAAGGCAATCTTTCCAATAAAAATATGAAAGAGCTAGTGTACGCAACGGATGAAAAAGGTAATTACACCACAGCTTTGAGTACCGGTTGGGAGCCCAAAACTATTGCGCTTTCTAATTCAATTGATGAAATAAGCGAGAGAATTGCTATTGCAAAGGCTCAGGTTGAGAATAATGAAGTGAGCCCCATTTGTTATTATATGGAATTGTGCAGAATGGATATTGGCGTGCTTTCTAGTTATGTGGGAATGTGGCAATGGAGGGTGAAAAGACATTTTAAACCTAGAGTTTTTATAGGATTAAGCGATAAAATTTTGGGTAAATATGCTGAATCGTTCAACATCACTATCGAAGAATTGAAAAATTTTAAAACGAATTAATGGAAACCAATTTTACACATCATCAATCGGCTCATTGTGAGAATGGAGTTGCTTCCAATTTGTTAAAACATAATGGATTGAACATTAGCGAACCTATGGTTTTTGGAATCGGTTCTGGACTTTTCTTTGTTTATTTGCCTTTTTTAAAAGTGAATTATGCGCCGGCAATCAGTTACAGGCCTATGCCGGGTTCTATTTTTAATAAGTTGGCCAAGCGATTGGGATTAAAAATAAAAAGACAAAAATTTTCCAGTGAAGCCAATGCCATTAAAGCATTAGATGAAAATTTAAAAAATAATATTCCTTCCGGATTGCAAGTAGGCGTTTATAATCTTACCTATTTTCCTGATGAATATCGTTTTCATTTTAACGCTCATAACCTAGTGGTTTATGGAAAAACGGAAACCGATTATTTAATCAGTGATCCCGTTATGGAAAACGTAACGACGCTTACACATGCCGAATTGAATAAAGTGCGTTTTGCCAGAGGGGCTTTTGCGCCAAGAGGTCAAATGTATTATCCAATTCAGGTTCCTGCCAATGTCGATTTGAAAGGAGCAATTATAAAAGGAATAAAAAATACATGTAGGGACATGTTGGCACCCATGCCGATTATCGGAGTGCGCGGAATTCGTTACGTAGCCAAACTCATAAAAAAATGGCCTGTAAAAGAAGGAATCAAGAAAGCCAATCATTATTTGGCTCAAATTGTTAGAATGCAGGAAGAAATAGGAACAGGTGGCGGAGGTTTCCGATTTATATATGCAGCCTTTTTACAAGAGGCTTCTGTAATTTTAGAAAATAAAGAACTGCAAACGCTTTCACTTGAAATGACTGCTATTGGTGATTTATGGCGAGATTTTGCTGTAGAAGCTTCTCGAGTTTATAAAAATAGAAGCACTAAAGTTGATGTTTACAATACCCTTTCGGATGAACTTTTGGTTATTGCCGATAAAGAAGAAGCATTTTTTAAGAAATTAAAAAAAGCTATAAGCTAAAAAAAAAAGCCATTTTGAAATCTATTATTCAAATATCAAATCTGTCCAAAATGTACAAAGATGCCGAAACGTATTCTTTGGATAATTTTACTTTGGATATAAAAGAAGGCCAAATTTTTGGTTTGTTAGGTCCCAATGGAGCCGGAAAAACAACATTGATTTCCATACTTTGTGGCTTGGTTAAGCCCACTTCCGGAAGTTTTACCATAGATGGTTTGACGTATGCCAAAAATGCTTTCAAAATTAAAGAAATAATTGGAGTTGTTCCGCAAGAATATGCTTTATACCCAACTTTAACTGCTAGAGAAAATTTATTGTATTTTGGAAGTATGTATGGTTTAAAGGGAGCCGATCTCAAAGAAAAAGTGATTGACAGCCTCGAATTTCTTGGACTTTTAAAGTTTGCAGATAAGCGTATCGAAACCTTTTCGGGAGGTATGAAACGTCGTGTCAATTTGATTGCTGGAATTTTGCATAATCCTAAAGTGCTTTTCCTAGATGAACCAACAGTAGGTGTTGATGTACATTCGAAAAATGTTATCATAGAGTACTTAAAGGAACTTAATAAAACCGGAACCACCATTATATATACTTCACACCATTTATCTGAAGCACAGGATTTTTGTACTAATATTGCTATTATCGATAGAGGAATAATTTATGCAGAGGGAACGCCAAACGATTTGATTTCAGCTACCGCAAATGCCAGAAATCTGGAAGATGTTTTTATTTCATTAACCGGAAAAGAATTGAGAGATGATATATAAACTTTTTAGATCTGTATTTAAAGAATTCTTGTTGTTAAAACGAGATATGGGCGGCGTAGTAACGTTATTTTTGATGCCATTAGTATTAATTATAACAGTGACACTCATTCAGGACAGTACTTTTAAAACCAAAAACGATTCGAAAATACCTATTCTTTTGGTTGATTATGACAAGGGAAATGTTTCTAAAACGGTTTATGATAATTTACAAAAAAGCAATGTTTTTTCGGTTATTACCAAAATAGACAACCAAGCTATTACGGAGGCTATTGCCAAAGAAGCTGTTTTTAAAGGGAAATATCAGCTGGCAATAATTATCCCATCACATTTAAGTGTCGATTTGCAGGCAAAGATTGATCAAAATGTTCAAAAAATTGTAAGCAGTCTTGGATTTGCAGATTCTTTGTCAACTCAATCTAAAGTTAAAATTGTAAACCAAAAAGAGGTGAAATTATATTTTGATCCAGCGGTACAATTGAGTTTTAAAAGTGGCGTTATGAATGCTATTGACAAAATGATTTCTCAAATAGAAACAAAATCAATCTATACTACTTTTCAAGAACAACTTGGCGAAGGAGACACAAGTTTTGAGCAAAAGAGTTTTATTACTTTCAAAGAAATTGTGCCTAGAGTAAACAACAAAGATATAACACCAAATTCAGTACAACACAATGTTCCCGCATGGACACTTTTTGCTATATTTTTTATAGTAATTCCTTTGTCTATTAATATTGTAAAAGAGAAAACACAAGGAACTTTTATACGTTTACGTACTAATCCTGTATCGAATAGTATTGTTTTGGCTGGAAAAACAGTTATGTATCTAATCATTTGTTTGATTCAGTTTTACATGATGGTTGGAGTAGCTATATTCTTGTTTCCACATTTAGGTTTGCCAGCGCTCAATGTCGAAGGAAATCTGATGTTAATGACTGTTGTTGCTTTATTTTCAGGTTTAGCGGCAATAGGTTTTGGAATTTTATTGGGGACCATTGCCAAAACACAAGAACAATCGGCTCCGTTTGGTGCAACTGCAGTAATTATTTTGGCGGCTATTGGGGGTGTTTGGGTTCCAGTATTTGCGATGCCAAAAATAATGCAGATCATAGCACAATCCTCACCAATGAACTGGGGATTGGAAGCTTTTTATGATGTACTTTTGCGCAATGCAAGTCTGTTGGACTTGGTTCCCGAATTAAGTTTATTATTTTTATTTTTTATTGTTACCACAACCATTGCATTGCTGTATGAAAAGAAGAAAAGAGCTGTATAACGAAGCAACCGCTTTGACCATCACCCAAGAAATTAGAGTGCGATTTAATGAAACTGATCCGCTTGGAATTGTTTGGCATGGTAATTATATCACTTATTTTGAAGATGGGAGAGAGGCTTTTGGTCGTCATCACGGGATTTCTTATTTGGATATTTTTGATAGTGGGTTTACAACACCTATTGTAAAATCGACTTGTGAACACAAGTTATCGTTGCGATATGGTGATATTGCCCGTATAGAAACAACGATTGTAGACACTCCAGCTGCAAAAATGATTTACAGATACAAAATATTCGATGCAAAAAACGAAATTGCCTGTACAGGAGAAACAGTTCAGGTTTTTTTGGATGCGAAAGGAGAATTGATGTTGACTAATCCTCCATTTTATGAAGAATGGAAACGTAAAGTGGGATTGATAAATTAATATGTTAAGAGAAGTTTATATAACCGAAACAAACTGCATTACACCCATTGGGTTTGATGTTGCTGCCAATATAAAAAATATTGAAAATAAAGTTTCCGGTATACAATTGCATAACAATACCGATTTGATGAATACGCCATTTTATGCTTCGATCATTAAGGACGAGGATCTGGATTTGGCTTTTGAAAAAGTGGCTCCTAAAGGGAATTACTCCAGATTGGAAAAAATGATGATTCTGGCTCTGGACCCAATTGTCAATAAAGCAAAATTAGCATTAGACTCAAAAATAGGTTTTATACTTTCGACAACCAAAGGTAATGTTTCTGATTTAAAAAAGAATACTGAAAACATTCCTGAACAGGTATATTTACATCAACTAGCAAATACCATTGCTGATTTTTTTGGATTTAAAACGGAACCGATTGTAGTTTCAAATGCCTGTGTTTCTGGTATTTTAGCGGTGTCGGTAGCCAAACGGTTAATCCAGGCTGAAGTGTATGATGCTGTATTTGTTGTTGCTGGCGATGAAGTTTCAGACTTTGTTGTGTCGGGGTTTAATTCGTTTCAGGCGATGAGTGATTTGCCGTGCAAACCGTATTCTATAAACAGGACCGGAGTTACACTAGGCGAGGCGGCCGCAGCAGTTTTGGTTTCTAAAGACAAAAAAAATGCCAAAATTATAATAATCGGTGACGGCTCAATCAACGATGCCAATCATATTTCAGGCCCTTCCAGAACTGGAGAAGGACTTTATAGAAGTATCGAAAGTGCTTTGGCGGAAGCCAAAATAAACAGCAATCAAATTGATTATATTTCGGCACACGGTACAGCCACTCCGTTTAATGATGAAATGGAAGCCATTGCGTTCAATAGATTGGGACTCGAAAAAGTTCCGGTAAATAGTCTAAAAGGCTTTTATGGGCATACATTAGGCGCATCCGGATTATTGGAAACCGTAATTGGAATTCAATCGGTTCAGGAAAGTAAACTCTTTGTTTCATTGGGTTTTGATCAAATAGGAGTGAGTCAGGAGATTAATGTGATACAAGAAACAGAGGGTAAAGATATTACTTGCTTTTTGAAAACCGCTTCTGGTTTTGGAGGTTGCAACACAGCAGTTTTATTCGAAAAAGTTAAGTAATGGGAATAAATAAAACCTATATTCAGTCCTATTGTACGATTCGGAATAACGAGGTTATACTGAATGGAGAATCTATTTTAAAGTTGGAACCAACTACTTTTTCTGATTTTTCAAAGAAAACCTATCAAAGTTTTGAAATGAATTATCCCAAGTTTTTTAAAATGGATAATTTGAGTAAATTGGCTTTTTTGGGTGCAGAACTGCTTTTGAAAACAGAGTATGAAGCTGATGTGGAAAACAATATTGCATTGGTTTTTGCCAACACATCATCAAGCCTGGATACTGATATGAAATATCAAAATTCTATTTCAGATCCAGATAATTTTTATCCGAGTCCAGCGGTCTTTGTCTATACTTTGCCAAATATTTGCCTTGGCGAAATAAGTATCAGGCATCAATTGAAAAGCGAAAATTCTTTCTTTATATTTGCGGATTATAATCCTATTTTTATGGAGAAATATTCCAATTTACTTTTAAAAACGAATAAAGCAGATAAAGTATTATGTGGATGGGTTGAATATTACAATGAAGAATATAATGCCTTTTTGTATTTAGTAGATAAAAAAGGAGAATTAGTACACGAACAAGAACTATTAAAAAAACTATACAATCAATAAATTATGGAAGCATTAAAACAAGAATTAAAAAGTAAAATCATTGAAGTTTTGAACCTTGAAGATATAACAATAGAAGATATCAATGATGATGATGCCTTATTTGGCGATGGGCTAGGACTTGATTCTATCGATGCATTAGAACTTATTGTTATGTTGGACAAGGATTACGGAATAAAATTAATTGACCCAAAAGAAGGAAAAACTATTTTTCAATCTATAGAAACCATGGCTGCCTATATTGCTGCCAATAGGGTGAAATAATTTTAGAATTTAGACTTTTAGATATTAAAACGTTTATAAAACAGGAGTATTTTAATCATCTAATAATTTAAGCAATCTAAATAATCCAAGAAGTCTAATAATCTAGCAATCTAAAATGAATAAAGGAGTCGCCATAACGGGTATGGGTATAATTTCTTCCATCGGAAATACCGTTGAAGAAAATTTTAACGCCTTGCTGAACAGCCAGGTAGCAATTACAACCATCGAAAATATTTCGACAGTACATGCTGATGTCATTAAAGTAGGGGAAATTAAAAAAAACAATCAGGAATTAATTGAAGAATTGAAGTTAGATCGAGATAATAATTTTTCCAGAACAGCTATGCTTGGTGCAATTGCAGCAAAACAAGCCGTAAAAAATGCGGGTATTACTTCGATTAACGAATATAAAACAGGTTTGGTTTCGGCAACTAGTGTGGGCGGAATGGATATGACGGAACGCTTCTACTATGAATATTTTGAAAATCCAGAGACTATAAAATACATCAGTAGCCATAATGCCGGGGATGTTACCGATAAAATTGCAAGTGAATTGGGGCTAATTGGAATGGTTACCACCATCAGCACTGCCTGTTCTTCGGCGGCGAACGCCATTATGCTGGGTGCCCGTTTGATAAAATCGGGCAAACTGGATCGCGTTATTGTTGGTGGAACAGATGCTTTGTCAAAATTTACAATCAATGGGTTTAAGACCTTAATGATTTTATCAGATGGATATAATACTCCGTTTGATAACGATCGTAAAGGGCTGAATCTGGGTGAAGCTGCTGCTTATCTGGTCCTTGAATCAGATGAAATTGTAAAAAAAGAAAACAAGAAAGTACTGGCCAGAGTTTCTGGTTATGGCAATGCAAATGATGCTTTTCATCAAACGGCCTCTTCAGAGAATGGAGATGGTGCTTTTTTAGCGATGGAAAAAGCTTTTCAGGTAGCACAATTAAAGCGAGAGCAAATTGATTATATCAATGTTCACGGTACTGCAACGCCCAATAATGATTTGTCCGAAGGTCGAGCGATGGTTCGCATTTTTGGAGAAAACAATGCACCAGATTTTAGTTCCACCAAACCTTTTACGGGACATACTTTGGCAGCTGCTGCAGCAATTGAGGCGGTCTTTAGTGTGTTGGCAATTCAGCATAATGTGGTTTTTCCTAATTTGAATTTCAAAACACCAATGACAGAATTTAATTTGATTCCGCAAACAACCTTGAAGCACAAAAATATTGAACATGTATTATCCAATTCTTTTGGTTTTGGGGGTAATTGTTCGACTCTTATATTTTCAAAAAGCGAATAGAATTTTATGAAAAAGACATATATCAACGGATTAGGTTGTATTTCTGCTCAAAAAACATTCGATACTGTTTTTTTGGAAGAGGCCGAAGTTAATAACAATGATATTTTTTTACCATTAAAAACACCTGTTTATAAGGATTTTATTCCTCCGGTTGCTATTCGAAGAATGGCAAAAGGAGTTAAAAATGGTATTGTAGCTTCGATACTTGCTTTGAGAGAAGCAAAATTGGAGTCTGTTGATGCAATTATTACAGGAACTGGAATGGGTTGCATTGAAGATTCGGAGAAATTTTTAAAAGCCATTCTCGATAATGACGAACAGTTTTTAACACCAACATCTTTTATTCAATCGACACACAATACAGTTGGTGGTCAGATTGCATTGGGTTTACAGTGTAAATCGTATAATTTGACTTATGTAAACGGATCGATTTCGTTTGAATCTGCATTACTCGACGCCAAAATGAAGATCGAAGAGCATGATGCAACTTCTGTTTTAGTTGGAGGAATTGATGAAATTGCCGATTACACGGCTTCACTTTTTAAGTTGGCAGGATTTATAAAAAAAGAAAATGAAAAACCTTTTTCTGTTTTGGGATCCACTACAAAGGGGGTTGTTTTTAGTGAAGGATCCACTTTTTTTGTTTTAGAGAATGAAAAAAAAGAAAATTCGCAGGTTGAAATTTTGGATATTGAAATCATTAATGCATTAGATATTTCTGAAGTTGAAAATAAAATCATAGAGTTTTTAAATTCGAATAATTTGAATCCAGAAACGATTGATGCTGTAGTTCTTGGATATAATGGTGATGTAGAATCTGATTTGTATTATAAAAACCTATCTGAAAGAAGTTTTGCAAATACACCGCAAATGTACTACAAGCATTTGATTGGCGAATATGATACTGCCTCGGCATTCGGGTTGTGGGTTGCAGTAAAAATCATTAAAACCCAAACTATTCCCGAAATAATAAAAGTGAATACTTTGGAAAAATCAGAATATAAAACCATTCTTTTATACAATCAGCGTAACGGAATTGACCATAGTTTTACTTTAATAACAAAATGCTAAAACACAAAATAACAGCTGTTTTTTTTATTTCGATTTTGATGCTACTCACTTTTTTTAGTTTTTTTGTAGCTATTGAAATCAAGTACTTTATAATGGTTGCTTGTCTTTGGTTCTTGGTAGTTTTGATTGGTTCCTCTTTTATTTCATTAAATTATCATGTCAATGCCTACTGCAATAATCCAACAGAAACTGACAAGAAAATTGCAATTACATTTGATGATGGCCCCCATGATTTTACTCTGCCAGTTCTTGATGTTTTAAAGAAGTACAATGTTAAAGCTACTTTTTTTTGCATCGGAAAAAATGTCGAATCACATCCGGAAAACTTAAAAAAAATTATTGACGAAGGTCATGTGATTGGAAATCATTCGTATAGTCATTCGTCGGTTTTTGATTTTTATAGAAAAGACCGCGTGATAGCCGAAATTAAAAAAACGGATGCCTTGATTGAATCGGTTACAGGAAAAAAAACAACACTGTTTAGACCGCCGTATGGAGTTACCAATCCTTCAATTCGAAGAGCTCTGGCCGTTACCAAACACAAAACAATTGGTTGGAATATTAGGTCATTGGATGGTATTATAAAAAACGAAAAATTTATTTTTGAAAGAGTTATTAAAAGGATTAAACCCGGAGGAATTGTACTTTTGCATGATACATCCCTGCAAACGGTAATTGTATTGGAACAAATATTGCAATTTTTACAAAAAAATAATTATACGGTTGTTTCACTAGAGCAACTGTTGCATATCAAAGCTTATGAAGATTAAAATTTATATAATAGTGCTGTTTCTAATTGGTTTTCAATTTAAAGCATTAGCGCAAGAGCAAAAAATGGTTGAAAGCGAAATTGTTGCTTTTAAACAGTCTGTTGCTGTAATGGCAAAAAAAATCAAGAGTTTGAATACAGATTTTGTACAATACAAGCATTTGGATTTCTTATCGAAAGATATTGAAACTTCCGGAAAAATGATTTTTAAGGAGCCGAATACTTTGCTTTGGCAATATAAAAAGCCATACAGTTATTCTATTATTTTTAAGAATGGAAAAATATTGATTAACGATGAAGGTAAAAAAAGTGCCGTAGATATTGGGAATAGTAAGCTTTTCGGGAAAATAAATAAGCTGATCGTTGGCAGTGTAAGTGGCGATTTATTTGATGATAATGAATTTTCTATAACATATTTTAAAAATAAAGAGCAAAATATTAGTAAATTTATTCCAAAAGATGCAACTTTAAAGAAATATATCAAGCAAATTGAATTAACTTTTGACAAAGAGGAGGCTACCGTGGTTCAAGTTAAATTGTTGGAATCATCGTCAGATTATACCCGAATTGTTTTTAAAAACAAAATAATCAATGCAAAAATCGACGAATCTGCCTTTACGAATTAGCTATTTATTGCTGCTTTTTTTAATTTCATGCACTACAAACAAAGTTGTAAAGGGCTACCAGCCCACTAATTTAGAAAAAACTTCTTTTGAAGTTCCTTATTTTTCAAACCCAGATATCGATTATGTTTACAAAGCCAATATCACGGTTTATGGAAAAGAATTGACGGGTATTTTTATTGCCAAGAAAATTAATGAAACGACACACAGAGTCGCTTTTACAACCGAATTTGGTAATAAATTATTGGATTTTGAAATATCAGAAACTGATTTTAAAGTAAATTCAATTGTAGATGAATTGAATAAAAAAATACTGATTAATACATTGAAATCAGATTTTAGATTACTGTTGCGAAGTCATTATGTGACTAAAGCTCAGTTTGAAAACCAACAAAATAAAATCTATCTCTCCAAACAGGGCAAGATGTTGAATTATCTTTTTGTTTTCAAATCCGATAACAGTTTAAACAAAATTATTCATGCTT
The DNA here is from genome assembly GCF_025947305.1 of Flavobacterium sp. N3904. Taxonomy (NCBI): domain Bacteria; kingdom Pseudomonadati; phylum Bacteroidota; class Flavobacteriia; order Flavobacteriales; family Flavobacteriaceae; genus Flavobacterium; species Flavobacterium sp. N3904. Next base: position 3,872,574 of record NZ_CP110009.1, on the reverse strand, counting down.
CGAAAAGAAAAGAAAAAATAACCCTCTTTTTTGCTTCAGAAAACAATATTTTTGCCTCGAGAATTGTCATTAAGCATAAGGGCATACCATTAAAAATTGAATTAAATTATTTTAAGGAAGACGGTGCTAAAGAACAATCCACCGAAGCGCCTGTAAATGAAGAGCCTACGAATGAAGAACCTACAAATTAATCCATCATGAAATTAAATAATCAAAGTGTCGCAGGAATAGTTATAATCCTTTTTACTTTTTTTGCAAGCTTGCAAACTCAGGCTCAGGTTACTTTTAGACCAGGGTTAAGGGCAGGAGCCAATTTTTCTCATTTTACCAAAGGGAATAATTATTATTATGATCCTTATAATCCAAATAGCAATTCTAGTTCAAACAATATAGATTACAGTACAAAAACAAGTTTTTATATCGGATTTTATGGCGCTTTGAAACTCTCTAAATATTATACGCTGCAACCAGAAATTGATTATTCATCTCAAGGCTCAAATTATAGTTCATCAACCAATAGAAATGTTGATTTAAATGTGGATTATTTGTCTTTCGAGATCATGAATAAATTTACTTTCAACGATAAGTTTAATGTTCATTTAGGCCCAACTCTTGATTTTGTGGTGAACAAAAACTTTGATACCGATACCAATGTTGATATGGCTTTTGTATTGGGAATGGGTGTAAATCTCACGCCAAATTTTGGAATAGAAGCAAGAGTAAAAAAGGGTATTATTCCGGTTATTGACTTTGACAGTAATCACACCAATGTAGTTTTCTCAATTGGTGGAACGTATACTTTTGATGTAAAATAAAAAAAACATGTTATTACAAGATTTTTATACAATAACTTCATTAGAAAAAACCGCTGAATCAAAATATTTGGCAATGATTTTAATAAATGAAGAGCATGATGTTTTCAATGGACATTTTCCAGGTAATCCTATAATGCCAGGGGTATGTATGATGCAAATTATTAAAGAACTTACGGAGCAAATTACCGAAAGTTCTTTGTTTATGCAATCCCTATCGAATGTTAAATTCATGGCATTAATTAACCCATTCAACACTCCGGAATTGCGCTTGGAACTGGATATTACAACAACTGAGGACGATTTGGTAAAAGTGAAAAATATCAGTTATTTTAATGAAACTGTTGCCTTAAAATTGAGCAGTGTCTACCGAAAAATAGAATCTTAAAATAATTAATTTTTAATTTCATTTTTGATGAAAACATTTTTTGCCTGCATTCTTTTTTTTACTTTTAATGGTAATCCTACTATTGCCGAAGTTAGAAAATTATACGCTACCGCCAATAATTCTGAAACTAATGCCAAAGAATTTTCAGCAAAACTTGCCGATGTTTCTAAAGAAGACAATAAGACCTTAGTTGCTTACAAAGGTGCTTCTATTGTCATACTATCAAAATTGGAAAAGAAGATTTCGAACAAATCCAAAAAATTCAAAGAAGGAGCAGATTTAATTGAATTTGCGGTTGCCAGCGAACCCAATAACATTGAAATCCGTTTGGTTCGGCTAAGCATTCAGGAAAATGTTCCTAAAATTGTTAATTATAGAGGAGATAAAAAGGAAGATAAAAAGTTTCTGTTGGACCATTATAAGGAGCAAACTGGAATTTTAAAAGAATATATAGGTAATTTTATAACGCAATCCAAAAGCTTTACATCAGCCGAAAAGCTGTTGGTAAATTAGTAAACGAATACGTCAAAATGGAGTCTAATTTTTATGAAGATAAAAGTATAAAAGAAGCTAAAATTTGTGTTATTGTACCTACATACAATAATCACAAAACCTTGAAACGCGTTTTAGATTCCATTTTGGTCCATACTTCAGATGTTATTGTAGTCAATGACGGTTCTACGGATACAACTTTTCAAATTCTTGAAAAGTATCAAAATGTTGTTCAAATTCATCATCATAAAAATTCAGGCAAAGGAACTGCTATTCGAAATGGTTTTAAAAAGGCAATCGAATTAAATTACAATTATGCCATAACAATTGATTCCGACGGGCAACATTTTGCCTCAGATATTCCCGGTTTTATTGAGGCTCTTAAAAACGAAGGAGATGTACTTTTGATAGGAAGCCGTAATATGACGCATGAAAATGTGCCTAAAAAAAGTAGTTTTGGCAATAAATTTTCCAATTTTTGGTTTTGGTTCGAAACCGGAAACAAACTGGAAGACACACAATCGGGTTTTAGATTGTACCCTTTAGATAAAATTCCAAGTCGTTATTTTACCAATAAATTTGAGTTTGAGATTGAAGTAATTGTGCGTGCTGCATGGAATAATGTTCCGGTAAAAAACATTCCAATCCAAGTTTTGTACGATCCGTCAGAACGTGTTTCTCATTTTCGTCCTTTCAAAGATTTTACAAGAATCAGTATTTTAAACACGGTTTTGGTTACAATCGCTTTGTTTTATATCAAACCTCGCCATTTTTTTCAAAAACTAAAAAAAAAAGGAATTAAGAAATTTTTCTTGGAAAATGTATTGGAAAGCAATGATTCGAATGCCCGAAAAGCAACATCAATTGCCTTGGGCGTTTTTATAGGTATATCGCCTTTTTGGGGTTTTCAAACCATTATAGTTATTGCTTTGGCTGTATTATTTAAGTTGAATAAAGCTATAGCTTTTGCATTTTCTAACATTAGTTTTCCGCCGTTAATTCCTTTTGTAATTTACGGATCTTTGAAAATTGGGAGTTACTTTATTATAAGTGACAAACCATTACTTTTAAATACGGAAATGACTTTTGCTGATATTCAAAAAAACATAAGTCAATATTTGGTGGGAAGTTTTGTTTTGGCGACTCTTATGGCGTTGCTTTTTGGTACAACCAGTTATTTGCTGTTGACTTTTGTAAATAATTTTAAACATAAAAAATAGCAGCATGCGCAACCGTTTATTTGATTTATATTCATTTATTACAAATAATAAATTCCTTTCGATAGGTATTGGCTTTACTTTACTGTTTTTGCTGGGTTTCTTTGCAACCCGTATTTCTTTTCAGGAAAATATAAATCAATTAATACCTTCAAATGATGCGTCTGGTGTAACAACAAAAGTGCTGGAACAAGTCAATTTTGCAGATAAAATTACCATTCTTGTTTCCAAGAAAAAGGGTGGTACTACAGATGATTTAACGGAATATGCCAATGCTTTTATTGATAGTTTGAATACAGATTGCAAGCCGTTTGTAAAAAAGGTGCAAGGCAAAATTGAAGATGAAAATATACAAGAAACCTATGATTTTGTATATGCAAATTTGCCTCTTTTTCTGGATCAAAAAGATTATGCTGTTATTGAGAATAAATTAAAGCGAGATAGTATCGCAGCTGGCGTTGCGGCCAATTATAAGTCGCTAATTTCTCCCACTGGACTTATTTCTAAAGATTTTATCCTAAAAGATCCACTTGGAATTTCTTTTATTGCTTTAAAGAAATTACAGCAACTTAGTGTAGGAGATGACTTTGAATTGCAAAATGGATTTGTTTTAACCAAAGACAGGAAAAATTTACTGCTTTTTGTAACTCCTAAATTGGAAACCAATGAAACAGATAATAATACTTTGTTTATTGAGAATTTGGAAAAAATTAAAAACAACTTAAACGCTAAATTTAAGGGTAGGGTTGGAATGATTTATTTTGGTGCTACTCCGGTTGCTGTTGCCAATGCTACCCAAATGAAAGCTGATGTGAAGAATACATCGATATTTGCCGGTGTAACATTAATTTTGATTTTGGCTTTTTTCTACAGAAGTGTATCCACTCCGATAATTATTTTTATTCCCTCATTGTTTGGGGCATTGTTTGCCCTTGCCTGTTTGTATTTTTTTAAGGGAACTATTTCTGCAATTTCTTTGGGAATAAGTTCCATTTTATTGGGAGAAACTACAGATTATTCTATTTATGTTTTAACGCATTTGCGAAACAACAAAAATGTAAAACTGCTTTATAAAGACATTACTAAGCCATTGTTACTTTGCGGAATTACAACCTCTATCACGTTTTTGTGTTTGTTTTTTATAAAATCGGAAGCTTTGCAGGATTTAGGTATTTTTGCTGCATTGAGTGTGGTTTCCACTTCTGTTTTTTCATTGGTTTTAATTCCAATTTTGTATCGGACAAATACCAAAATATTTGTTCCAAAACCTAATTTCATTGATTCGCTTGGTGCCTATTCCTACCATAAAAATAAATTTTTGCTGGCATCGGTTTTTCTTCTATTAATTGTATCACTTTTTACTTATTCAAAAGTAACTTTTAACAATGATCTTTCGGCCTTGAATTTCATGAGTCCGGAGCTAAAATCGGCTGAAAAACAATTAGATCATATTGCCAATAATGATTCAAAATCTATTTATTTGGCAACTTACGGCAAAAGCTATGATGAAGTCGTAGCCAATAACAATAGCCTTTTTAAAGCTTTAGACAAAAATAAAAATTCAAAGGAAATATTGAATTTTAGTTCAATTGGCGGTATTGTTTTTGCGGCAGACGTTCAAAAACAAAAAATAGAGGAATGGAATACTTTTTGGAACGCTTCAAAAAAATCAAATCTTGCGAATGCCTTAATTCAGGAAGGAAATCAATTTGGTTTTAAAGCCAATACATTTTCGGGTTTTTATGAATTGATTAATAAAAATTTTGCTCCTATAAAAATAGAAGAATACCTTAAAGTAAAATCTTTTTTTCTTGATGAATTTGTAACTCAAAAGAATGGTTTCTACACCATTTCCACCTTGGTAAAAGTGCCTGGTGAAAAAAGAGATGCCTTTGTAAATGCAATAAAAAAGCAGCCCAATCTAGTGGTTATAGACAGACAGCAAACCAACGAAACTTTCTTGGGAACACTAAAAACCAACTTTGAAGATTTGGTAAATTATTCTTTTATTGCTGTATTTTTCATTCTTTTGTTTGCTTTTCGAAAAATAGAATTGGTTATTGTTACTATTATTCCAATCCTAATCAGTTGGATTTTTACAACCGGATTAATGGGAATTTTTGGATTGCAATTTAATGTTGTTAATATCATTGTATGTACATTAATTTTTGGAATAGGAGTAGATTATAGCATCTTTATGACCTCTGCTTTACAAAAGGAATATACTTTTGGAAAAATAGAATTGCCAAGTTACCGTACTTCGATATTGCTTTCGGTGGCTACGACAATTCTTGGGATTGGCGTGCTCATTTTCGCAAAACATCCGGCATTAAAATCTATTTCTTTAATTGCTATAATAGGAATATTTTCGGCTTTGTTGATTACGTTTATCATTCAGCCTTTAGTTTTTGCTTTCTTTGTAACCCATAGGGTCAAGAAAGGGCAAGCTCCTTTTGAAATAAAAAGATTGATTCATTCTACTCTTTCCTTTATTTATTTTGGATTAGGTGGTTTTTTGCTGTCTATTGTAAGTGTAGTTCTTATGACAGTTTTGCCTTTTTCGAAAAGTAAAAAACTGAATGTTTTTCATTTCGTATTATCAAAATTCATGTATTCGGTATTATTGACCTACCCTTCTTTAAAGCGAAAAATAAGTAATGTATCCAACGAAAAATTTGATAAACCAGCTGTCATTATTGCCAATCATAGTTCATTCCTCGATATTTTGGCTGTCGGGATGCTGAGTCCTAAGATTGTATTTTTGGTTAGTGATTGGGTATATAATTCTCCTGTTTTTGGAAAAGGGGTTCGTTTGGCTGGTTTTTACCCTGTGTCAAGCGGAGTTGGTAACGGAGTCGAACATTTGCGGGACAAAGTAGAGCAAGGTTTTTCAATTATGGTATTTCCTGAGGGCAGCCGCTCCGATACCAATTTGATAAACAGATTTCATAAGGGTGCTTTTTATTTGGCCGAACAATTGGAATTGGATATTGTACCAGTTATAATTCATGGTTATTCAGAGGTATTGCCAAAGGGTGATTTTATCATTAACGGTGGACAAACTACGGTTGAAATTTTAGACAGAATTACTCCAAATGATTTGACTTTTGGGAATGACTATGGTGAACGGACAAAGAAATTAAGTTCGTTTTTTAAAGCACATTATAAAAAAATGCGTCTGGATCTGGAAGGACCAAATTATTTCAAAAAAATGATTCTCAATAGTTTTGATTATAAAGAATCTGAAGTGATTAAGGTTGTGAAAAAGGATTTGGCCACAAATTTAGAATTATATCATGAATTGAATATATATATTGATTCTAAAGCCAAAATACTGCATATAGCCAATGATTTTGGACAATTGGATATCTTGCTTTCTTTGCAGGAACCACAAAGAAAAATCGATTCATTTATTTCGAATGAATGGAATAGAGCCGTTGCCAAAACCAATTATATCTTAAAGAAAAGGAACATTCATTACATTGAAAATGTAAAGGAATTGGTTCAAAAAAAATACAATGTTGTTTTGATTTCAAATAATGAATTGGAGATTAATTTTGATGAAATATGTAATTTGGTAACTACAATTATTTTATTGAATGTGAATACTCTAAAAGATAGTATTTTAGCTTTGGGTTTTGAAATAGAAGAGGAAATACTTAATTTAATCGTGTTAAAGAAAAAAATACAGTAATGAAAGAGCATTATGATGTAGTAATAATTGGAAGCGGATTGGGCGGATTGGTCTCTGCTATAATCCTGGCCAAAGAAGGCTACAAGGTTTGTGTGCTTGAAAAAAACAATCAGTTTGGAGGAAATCTGCAAACGTTTGTGCGTGATAAAACTATTTTTGATACAGGAATTCATTATATCGGCGGTTTAAGTGAAGGCCAGAATCTGTACCGATATTTTAAATATCTGGGTATTATGGACGATTTGAAACTAAAGCAATTAGATCTGGACGGATTTGATATCGTTTCTTTTGAAGATAAAAATCAAGAATTTCCACATGCTCAGGGTTATGATAATTTTATAAATCAATTAGTCAAGTCGTTTCCGGAAGAAAGGGAAACGATTCAAAAATATTGTGATGCGATAATTGCCACCTGTGATTCGTTTCCTCTTTATAATTTAAAAGCAGAAGGTCAATATGATAATTCGATTCTCTCTGTCAATGCCAAACAGTTTATAGACGAACTGACAACAAATGAGATGCTGAGAGCAGTGCTTGGCGGAACCAATTTTTTGTATGCCGGAATTGCCGATAAATCTCCTTTTTATGTTCATGCTCTTTCTGTTAATTCGTATATCCAAAGTGCCTGGCGTTGTATAAATGGAGGAAGCCAGATTACTAAGCAGTTGATAAAACAACTCAAAAAGCACGGTGGCGAAGTTTATAAATACAAAGAAGTTGTAGAGCTTGAAGTAGAAAAAAATGCAGTGAAATGCGCCAAAATGAAAGATGGTTCTGTCGTTTTTGGCCAATACTTTATATCCAATATAGATCCGAAGGCTACTTTAAAAATGGCAGGGGAAGATAATTTCAGAAAGGCTTTTGTAAATAGAATTTCCAGTCTGGAAGGAGGTGTTTCTGCATTTAGTCTGTACATTGTTTTTAAACCGGAATCATTCAAATATTTAAACCGAAACTATTACCATTTTAAGAATAGTGCTGAAGTTTGGACTGCCCATGAATATACCGATGAAACTTGGCCTAAAGCTTTTATGGCATCAATGAATGCTTCCAAAAAGAACGATGGCTGGGCAGAGGGAATGACTTTTATAACCTACATGAAATTTGAGGATTTAAAACCCTGGGAACAAACGTATAATACTACTGCCGAAAAAGAAGACAGGGGAGAAAGTTACGATGCTTTTAAAACTAGAAAAACAGAACGTTTTCTGGAAGAAATTGAACTCAAATTCCCGGGTATAAAGGATTGTATCAAGTCGGTTCATAGTTCGACACCACTTTCGTATAGAGATTATATTGGTGGTCACAACGGCAATATGTATGGTTACGAAAAGGATTCGAATAACCCAATGAAAACCTTTATAGCATCAAAAACAAAGCTGGATAACCTTTATCTAACAGGTCAAAGTATAAACATGCACGGTGTTCTGGGAGTAACAATTGGGGCAGTGGTCACCTGCTCTGAAATCGTTGGGAAAGAGTACTTAGTGAACAAAATTAATTCAAGCAATAGTTCAGGCGAGATTTAGCAAATGAAAAAGCAAATTCGATATATTATTTTAGTTGTTTCTGTTTTTTTAGTGACTTCTTGTGGTACATCCAATTCAATGCATCATCAACCTGACTTGACAGCATATGATAAATCGCTTCCAACTGTAAAAAAACAATCGAATACTGTTTTTTATTCTGGCAATAATTTTTTGCTAAAGAACAAACAGAATCTTTGGGAACTTTATGTAGAAGGCGATCCTTTGGAAAGAGGCCTGATGATCGGAAGTTTGTCGGATTCTCTATTAAAGAAACAGGAATATGTTTTTTTTGATAAGATAAATCAAATTGTTCCTTCAAATTTCAAAAAGCAAGTATTGAGAAACTTTTTAAAATGGTATAATCGAAAATTATATCTCAATGTTGCCAATGAATATCAATCTGAGATTTTTGGTATTTCCCGTTATGCACCAAAAGATTTAGACTATATAGCGCCAAATTTTTTAAGGGATTTGTATTTGCATGGTGCTCATGATATAGGGCATGCAGTACAGGATTTGGCTTTGGTAGGCTGCACTTCATTTGCAGTTTGGGGTGATAAATCCGAAGACGGTAGCTTAATTTTGGGTAGGAATTTTGATTTTTATGCGGGAGACGCTTTCGCGAAAGATAAAATAGTCACGTTTATAAAACCGAAAGAAGGACATCCTTTTATGATGGTTACCTGGCCTGGAATGATTGGAGTATGTTCTGGTATGAATATGGAAGGGTTGACCGTTACCATCAATGCCGGGAAATCTAAGATTCCATTAGTTGCAAAAACACCCATTTCTATTTTGACACGCGAAATTATTCAGTATGCATCAACAATAGACGAAGCAGTCGAAATTGCCAAAAGTAAAAAAGTTTTTGTTTCTGAATCTATAATGGTCGGAAGCGCCAAAGATAATAAGGCCGTTTTAATAGAAATTGCACCAGATAGACTGGAAGTGTTTGAGGTAAACGATGGCAATGAATTAATTTGTTCCAATCATTTTCAGAGTGAGGGGTTGAAGAATAATGAGCGAAATCTAAAACAAATTAAGGACAGCCATTCGCAATATCGTTTTGACAGAATGACCCAATTATTGGATAAAAGTCCAAAAATAACACCTCAGATTGCTGTTGATATTCTTAGAAACAAAGACGGGTTAAATGATTTACCTTTGGGATATGGTAATGAAAAAGCAATAAATCAGTTGTTATCCCATCACGGAATTGTTTTCAAACCGGCTCAATTGTTGGTTTGGGTTTCTGCAAATCCTTATCAGATGGGAGAATTTGTGTGTTACGATTTGAATACAGTTTTTAAATATAGAAAACAGAATGATTCAATAGTTTCATTGGAAGACGAAAAATTAAATATTGCCAAAGATCCTTTTCTGGAAACTACCCAATATAAAAATTATGAGTTGTTCCGAATCGAAGATCGTAAAATGGACATTTTTTTAGAAAACAAAAAAGAGTTACCTGAGAATTTTATTGCCAATTATCAATCGTTGAATCCGGATTATTGGGTGGTTTATAATAAAGTGGGTGTTTATTATTATCAAAAAGGAGAATATGCATTGGCGCAGGAACAATTCAATAAAGCCTTGACCAAAGAGATTACAACACTGCCTCAAAAAGAAGCAATAGAAAAATACCTAAAGAAAATTAAAAGAAAACTACAATGATTCCAAAGATAGAGACCGCTACTTCAGACGAAATTAAAACCTTTCAAGAGGAAAAGTTATCCGAACTTTTGAAGTATGTAAACACCCATTCTCCTTTTTACAAAAAATTGTATGCCAGCAAGAATATTGATATTAGCCGTATAAAAACACTGGAGGATTTGTCACTTTTACCTGTTACCTTAAAGGAAGATTTACAAAAATACAATGATGATTTTTTGTGTGTTCCTGCAAATGCAATTATTGATTATGCCACTACATCAGGAACTTTGGGTGATCCAGTAACCTTTGGATTAACAGACAAAGACTTGGATCGATTGGCCTATAATGAAGCCATTTCGTTTGATTGTGCCGGTATCAAAGAAGGTGATATTGTACAGTTAATGACTACTATAGATAGGCGTTTTATGGCAGGTTTGGCTTATTTTTTGGGTCTTAGAAAAATGAAAGTTGGAGTCATTCGGGTTGGCGCCGGAATTCCCGAACTGCAATGGGATTCAATCCTAAAATACAAACCTACCTATTTGATAACCGTCCCTTCTTTCCTTTTGAAGTTGATTGAATATGCCGAAAATCATAAAATCGATTTTAATAATTCGAGTATAAAAGGCGCTATTTGTATAGGAGAATCTTTGAGAAATCAAGATTTTAGTATGAATGTGTTGTCTAAAAAAATTACGGATAAATGGAATATTAAGTTGTTTTCTACCTATGCTTCTACCGAAATGAGTACAGCTTTTACCGAATGCCAACATGGAGTAGGAGGACATCATCATCCCGAATTGATTATAGTCGAAGTATTGGACGAACAAAATAATCGGGTAAAAAACGGAGAAGCCGGAGAACTGACTTTTACTACTTTAGGGATAGAAGCGATGCCATTGGTTCGTTTCAAAACTGGTGATATTGTACAATTGTATTCAGATCCTTGTTTGTGCGGGCGTAATACAATGCGTGTTGGTCCTGTTATTGGAAGAAAACAGCAAATGATAAAATACAAAGGAACAACCTTGTATCCGCCAGCAATGAATGATGTTTTGAATGATTTTGATGCTATAGAAAGCCACATTATCGAAATTTCAACAAACGAATTGGGTACAGATGAAATTATGATAAAAATAGCTGTAAAAGAACCTTCAGATGCTTTTTTACAAGAATTAAAAGACCATTTCAGAGCCAAGTTGCGGGTATCACCAAAAATTGAGTTTACGACCAATGAAGCTTTAAAATCGTTAATTTTTAACCCAATGAGCAGAAAACCAATTCACTTTTTCGACAAAAGAAAAAGTATAGTTTAAAGTAGGAATTACTGAGGCTCACCAACTAATAATACAGTCTGAAATCGAGCAGTTTGCAAAGCGCATAGTGTTTTTGAAATAACTCTTCCACAATCTCAACCACATCATTATTATCTTGATAGAGGCTGAAGAAAGCTTTGTCTATTGGATAACTGTTTAGGTCGCGAAATGCAGTTCCATAACCTGAAACTGCCCGCGCTCCTGTAACATCCAGAAAATATTGTGCTTCTTCTTCGCTTAAGTTTACAACTTTGGCATTGGCAAAATGTATAATCTTACCTTTCATTTTTCCTTCAAATAGTTCGGCTAATTCTTCAAAACTATAGTAATATTCATTAAGACAAATATTGTTTTCTTCACCCTGCATGACCATGTAAATGATTTCATAATCTTTAAAATTGTGATCATCATAGAGCAAGGCATTCAAGCTTTCTTCCAATCCTTCTATAGTATCGCAGGTTTTATAAATGCTGGCAATACCTTCTTCTGCGGCTAATTGTTCCAGATTTTTAACAACTTCGGTAATGGTGCTCGTTTCTACATCGACAACGGCTTCGAGACAGAAAATAAATTGATCGTAATCCATGAAATACTGTGCTAGAATGCAAATATAGAAATGTTTTTGTGGAGTCAATAGCTTCAAGATTTTATTTTAATGATGCATAGAGTAGTTGTAAATTTTATTGTAAGAGAAATTGAGGTTCAATTTAATTTATTTTATTATTTAACATAAGTATCTTAAAAACAAGTATTTATACGTTAATTGAATTTTTATAAAAATAATAATTTTGATTATTAGTTTTCATTATTTGTGAAATAAGCCCCAAAAAATGATTTGTATTTTTTTAGTAATTGATTTTCTTGCCTCTTTTATAGCATTTTAGTAATATCTCTTTTTGTAATATTTAGCAATAGAAAAATAATTAATGGAGTAAGCCGAAAATCCAATCAAAGAGTTGGCACATAAAATTAATTAAGAAAATGAAAATAGAAAATTCAGAGAAAAGTCCAGATTTAATTGTGAAACCAGAGCGTTCACATTTTAGTCACATGCTTGCAAAAAATCCTAATTATTTTGGCAATATTGTGGGAAGCAAGCTAAAACCAATTATGCAACTCGTATCCGATACGGGTTATGAACAACTTACCTGTGTTGGTTATAATCCTGACACAACAAACATGGAAGCTACCTTTTCTATCAAAAGACCATCGGGGTATTCTGGTAATTTATGTCATTTTGGTTCATTTGAACACGTAAGGTTTTATTTGGATTTTCACGATGGAGCCGGTTTTATAGATCAAGGGTCTGTGGCTGTCAACGTGCATGACATACCGAACCACAAAGATTGCAACGGAAAATATATTTTCCCAATTCAATATGTGGCTACATTAAAGAAAAAAACCAATAGATTTTCGGGTTGCAGTTCTCCTTTATTGCCCACTTTGCGGGCCATTCTATCTTGGAGCGTTGATCCACCAGCAGCTTCACCAAATTGGTTGCCTGTATGGGGAAGTAGGATGGATAGTGATGTTCAGTTTAAACCATCTTGGAAATTTAATCCAAAAGATTTTGAGATTGACTGGTCTCACTATTTTGAAATTGCAAAAGCATCTCCTAATCTAACCACAAAACAGTTGAAAGATATTACAGGGTTTGATATTGATCAGCTTGCGACAATTGCACCAACACTTTCATTAAGCGATTTGGTTGCCAAATACGATAAATTAAAAGTTCCTGCATCCCGAACTGTTTACAAAAAGGTGTACAACATGATTAAATATCCAACATCCGAATTGACGATTATGGATAAATCAATGTTAGAAAAATTGAACATTAATATTAATTCAATTATAGATCAAATCATTGCCCTCCCAATAGACACATCCAAAGCCAATGTTGACTTTGAAGAATTGGAATGTGTTGGATTGGATTATGCTACGGAAAGTTTGGTGGCTACCTTGAAAATTAAAAAGAAAACTGGTTTCATAGGTGATCTTTGCGACCCTGGAAGCAAGGAATATATTTCTTTTTGGGTAGATTGGGACGATAGTTGCGCCTGGCAATATGTAAATACAGTTGAGTTGAAAGTTCATGATATTGATATGAAAGGAGATCACTTGTCTTATTCTGTTTCTTTGCCATTGGATGCAACTTTTCATAGAAAATTATGCAGTAATCCAAACGTAATAAAAGTGCGTGGTGTATTGTCATGGAATTTGGCACCATCAACAACGAATCCAAATAAATTGGAATATTATGGCAACAGAATCGATAGCCATGTGCAAATTAAACCGGGTATCGAATTAAATCCCGGCGATGTGATTCCGTTGTTTAATATCATCGGAGGAATCGATGTTGCTCACGTAAACGATGCAACGGGTCTAACATCTACAGGTGCATTTTTTGCATTCAATGGTGTTCCTGTACCAACCGGAGCGCCGTTTGGAGGTATCGTAGTATTAAACGGCCCTTCATTCCCGGGGTATCGTTACAAAATAAAAATCACAAATCTGGTAGACGGAACATTTACTTATGCCAGTGATTCATTTACTGTAGTAGGTTCGCTTCCTTTTTCACCTTGGGTGCAATACACCACGCAAACCCCTGACTCAGGAGGTTATTATCCATTTTTGGATGTTTCAAAAAATACTTTAAATGTTTTGGCACGATTTACGCCGGGTACAGAAGATAAATTTTTGATTGAGATGGAAGTAGATACCATACCAGGGGTATTTTCTAAAACCATACAAATGGATAATACCGCTCCGGTAATTCAATTGCAAATAGATGATCAAGGAGATTGTACGCATTACGCCAAAGGAGACACCATAAATGGAACTTTCTATGTGTATGACAAAAACCTTTATTACTGGAGTTTTGGTAGTACATGGGGAACAGGTACAGCTGATCCATCGGGTACCACTAATACGCCTGCATTGCCCGGCACCAGTTTTAGTATCGTTACACTGGCAAATGCTTATCCTTGCGGAAGCATATCCTTATATGCAGTTGATAAAACCATTGTAGATAGTCAGGGTGTTGGACATTATACGCCAGCCTCTTACAATATTTGTTTAAAAGAAAAAAAATAGCATAACAATATAAAAGTTGCCGGGATTCCTTTCGGCAGCTTTTTTTTATTCTTAAAAAACATGAATGATTTGGAAAAATATTTTATTGTTGTAATTATTGTTTGGCGACTAACCCATTTGATCAGCTCAGAGGACGGTCCTTTTGATTTCATCATCAAAATCAGAAAGTTTGCAGGCAATTCTTTTTTCGGAACATTGATGGATTGTTTTTATTGTCTTAGTATTTGGATTGGGCTACTGTGTGCCTGTTTTGTTTCGCGATGCTGGCAGGAAATAGTAGTTTTAACGCTATATTATTCAGGTGCTTCTATTTTACTGGAAAAATTAACCAACAAAAATTTTAATTAATATGTGCAATTGTAATCAGCAACGCTCTACGTATTCAGCAGCCAATAGTCAAATTCCAAAAGGAATGGTTAAGGTGAAATTGGTTAAAAACAAACCTATTGTATTAAACGGAGACTTCACTGGAAGAACTTATATATTTAGAGAAATAAATGACATCAATTGGGTAGATAAACGTGATGCTATTAGTTTGACGAATGCACAAGGTTTGCAATTAATTTAGGAACAATAAAAGTTTTCTTAACACAAGTGGAGAAATAAAAAAGGAAGAAAGGCCTTTCTGTAATAACTAAAGCTTTGATGATAAATTAATTGAAAGCACGAATAATGTGTAAAAACAAGGATAACCTCGTTACGGCCATTATCTCCCTCTGAAAATGCATCTGGAACTTGTCGAGTATAAGAGAGTTTTTTCTTTAAACTCACGTAAATTTTATTATAATCAGTGTTCGCTGAATCTTCGATTTGCCTCGGCGCAAAACAAATAAAATATTAGTAATCAATATATTATTTTTAAAAATCATCGAACGGATCTTCTTATTGTGACCCCAGATTTTTTCTTTTAGCTCCTTTAAATTTTTTATAAGTGGTGTTCGTTGAATCTTCGATTTGTCTTGATGCAAAAGAAACAAAAGATTATGCCTAGAATATTATTACTTTGAAGTTAGGAACAATATAGTACCATTCAATCATTTGAAGTAACACCAGAGAATCTTAAATTGGAGATGTATTTTTTTTCAAGCCGTATTAGTGGACAAGAAAAAATAATACTGCACATCAATGTAAAAATATATTTTGTAATTAATTTAATTATGTGTAGTTACAATTTTGAAGACATAAAATAAAAGTTTAATTTTACTTTTTAATTATTACTACTTCCTTCCTTATCATAATTAAAAAATCCTTCCTAATTATTTTTGATAATAGTAATTTAAAATACTTTATTTCGAAAACAAATCTATTTACCAAAATTTTATTGTGTTATGAATCCTATTATCAAATATACATTGCTATTATTTTTAGCTTCACTCAGTTTAGTATCTTGTAAACAAGAAAGTGGTAATAAAATAAAAGTTGGTTTTTCGCAAGCTATGACTACAGATGATTGGCGTAAACAAATGAATAGTTCCATAAAAGTTGAGGCCTCTTTACGACCTGAAGTTAATCTTACCATAAGGGATGCCAATAATAATGTAGATAAACAAATTGAAGACATTGAAAGGTTTATTTCAAATAAAGTAGATGTCATTATTGTATCTCCAATTGAATCTAAACCACTTACTGCAGTTGTAGAAAAATCAATAAAAGCCGGTATTCCAGTATTGGTAGTTGATAGAAAAATTGACAGTGAAAAATATACAGCTTATCTTGGAGCTGATAATATTGAAGTAGGTCGAATTGCGGCAAAGTATATTATATCCAAAAGTCGGGGATCTGGAAAGATAATTGAAATTATGGGAGCAAGTGGCTCTTCACCTGCATACGAACGCAGTATTGGTTTTAATCAAATTATTCAAGATAATCCTCGATTTAAAATCATAAATACAATACAGGGTGACTGGGAAAAAGAATCAGTTAAAGAACCTTTGAGAAAAATCTTATTACAAAATCATGATGTCGAATATATTTTTGCTCATAATGACAGGATGGCTTTGAGTGCATGGGAAACAGCAAAAACATTGGGGCTTGAAAAAAAAATAAAATTTATTGGAGTAGACGGATTAAATTCTATAAATGGGGGGATTGAACTAGTTAAAAACGGCATTTTGGATGGGACAATATTGTACCCGACAGGTGGGAATGAGGCTTTAAAACTTGCATTAAAAATATACAATAATGAACCAATTGCTAAAAACAATATATTAAAAACGATTGTGATTGATCAGGTAAATGCTGAAATTATTGAAAATCAAATGGATAAAGTGGATCAGCAGCAAAAAGTTATCGAATCGCAACAAGGAGCAATTAAAGTACAAGAAAAAGAATATGCTTCTCAGAATAATTTAGTGCGATTGTTAAGTTTTTTCCTGATTATCATTTTAAGCCTTGCTATATATAGTATATATTCAACAATTTCTATTTCGAGGAATAAAAAAAAATTGGAACTTATTAACCAAACTGTAATTGATCAAAACAATGAAATTCAGAAGATATCTGAAATTGCTAAAAAAAGTAACGAAGCAAAATTAAATTTCTTTACAGGATTATCGCATGAATTTAAAACACCTATTACTTTGATAATGAGTTATGTGGAGTCTTTGATTGAAAACGACAAAATTAAAGGTACAGCACTTATAGAAGAAGTAAAGTTAATTCATAAAAACTCCAATCGATTATTGAGATTGATTAATCAGTTGCTGGATTTTAGAAAAATAGAAGAGCAAAAGTTTACTTTAAGAGCATCAAATACCAAAATTTACAATTTCAGCATTGACGTAATGGCGAATTTTAAGGGTGAAGCGGCCCGGAGAAATATTGATTTTCAATTGACTTGCAAAAACAAAAACCTTGAGTTGTTTATTGATAGAGGTTTGATGGATAAGGTTTATTTTAATCTACTTTCAAATGCCTTTAAATTTACTCCGGACAACGGAAAAATAATTATTGCAATTATTGAAAACTCGGATAATACGGTAAAGATTTGTTTTAAGGATTCCGGAATAGGAATTCCTGAAAATGAATTGGATATGGTATTTAATCCTTTTTTTCGCGCGTCAAATAACAATAAAAACAGTTCAGGAATTGGATTGTATTTATCAGAAGAGTTCGTGGAGTTGCATCACGGTAAGATTGAATTGAAATCAAAGCAAGGATGTGAATTTATAGTTACATTACTTAAAGGAAATAAGCATTTAAAGGCTTCGGAAATTGTTGATAAAATTGACAATCAAAATAATACATCTAATTTTTTAATTGACAATATAAATTCAGAGGCTGATATAGAAATTGCCAAAGCACATTCGGAATCAGAAAAGCACACATTGTTGATTATTGAAGATAATGTCGAATTAGTTGCATTTTTAAAAGTAAAGCTCTCAAATGAATATTCTGTTTACTTGTCGGATGGAAGTGATGCAGTCGAGAAAGCAATGGAAATTATACCTGATATTATTATTTGTGATATCAATTTGGTAGATAAAAATGGTTATGAAATTAGTAAGGAATTAAAGAAAGATTTAAGGACATCACACATTCCAATTATTATTTTAACGGCACAAAGCAATAAGGAGTCCGTTTTGAAAGGATTAGAAAGTGGGGTAGATCAATATCTTACCAAGCCATTCAGTCTTTCTGTTTTAAGACAATCTATTTCGAGTTTACTTTTTAATAGAGAAAAACTAAGATATTATTATACCAACAATATATATAGAGTAGAACCGGAATCAAAATTTGGAAATCAAGAACAATCATTTATCACTAAGATGAATGATATCATTAATTTAAATGTCGAAAATCCAAAATTTTCAGTTGAAGACCTAGCAGAAAAGCTTAATGTTTCCAGAGTACAATTGTATCGTAAAGTAAAAGCTATAATTGGCATTAATATAAGTGATCATATTAATAATGTAAAACTGGAGAAAGCAGCAGAGCTCTTAAAGTCAAATACAATGAATATTTCTGAAATTGCATACTCTCTTGGATTCTCTTCTCCAAACTACTTTTCTACTGCTTTTAAGAATAAATTTGGAATATCACCTAAAGAATACAAATCTTCAAATTAATTAGTTACAAAATTGATATCATTTTAGGTATCAATTTTGAACGTTATGTAACAGAATCGAAACTACAAGGTTTTCGTAAATAATTAAAAATTAACGTAAACACTTGAAAATAAAGGTCTTAATCTTAAAATGCGAAACCAATAATAATTGAGGAATTAAATTGTAACATCGTTAAAAATAAGTTGTTTTTTTTGCGGATATCTTAGCAACAAGTTTTTAATACATGTACAATGAATAAGATATTACTTTGGTCTGTTACTGCTGCACTGGCAGGTTTTCTATTCGGTTTTGATACCGTAGTTATTTCTGGAGCTGATAAACAATTGCAGCTTCTTTGGCATTCATCTGATGCTTTTCATGGATCTGTTGTTATGGCAATGGCGCTTTGGGGAACTGTGATTGGTGCCATTTTTGGAGGGATTCCAACAAATAAAATTGGTAGAAAAAAGACATTATTCTGGATAGGGGTTTTGTTTCTTGTTTCTGCTATAGGGGCGGCATTTGCAAACAATCCTTATGTTTTTGCTGCTTTTAGATTTTTAGGAGGCATTGGGGTTGGGGCATCAACGATAGCTGCACCTGCTTATGTTTCTGAAATAGCACCTGCTGACAAGCGTGGGCGTTTGGTTGCTTTGTATCAGTTTAATATCGTTTTGGGAATTCTGGTTGCATTTGTTTCTAATTTTTTCTTGAAAGATATTGGTGAGAATTCCTGGCGATGGATGATTGGAGTTCAGGCTTTCCCATCATTTATTTACCTTCTTTTTATATTGGTTATTCCAGAAAGTCCAAGATGGCTTCTGTCTAAGAACCGTATTGATGAAGCACGTTTGATACTTTTCAAAATTGATCCTGCTGCAGATATTAAGAGTTTAATAGATGACAGCAATGAGAATCGTGCTAAAAAACATGAAAATATTTTCATGAAGAAGTATCGTTTTCCATTAATTTTAGCTTTTTTGATTGCGTTTTTCAATCAGTTTTCAGGAATAAATGCCTTTTTGTATTATGCTCCAAGAATTTTTGAAGAAGCAGGTTTAGGACAAAATACCGCTTTATTAAGCAGCATCGGGATCGGAATCACAAATCTTATATTTACTTTAATCGGAGTTGCATTAATTGACAAATTAGGAAGAAAGTTGTTAATGTACTTTGGTTCTGTTGGGTATATCATTTCGTTGGGTTTAGTATCCGCCTCTTTTTATTACAACTGGGGAGGTTTATCGGTACCTGTTTTTCTTTTCTTATTTATTGCTTCACATGCCATTGGTCAAGGGGCAGTTATATGGGTTTTCATCTCAGAAATTTTTCCAAATCATATTCGAGCTTCAGGACAAGCTTTCGGAAGTTCCGTGCATTGGGTTTTGGCAGCAATAATTCCATCATTGATTCCAATGTTGTTCTCTGAAATAGGGACGGCTACCGTATTCTTAATTTTTGCATTAATGATGGTATTGCAATTACTGTTTGTGATTTTTATTATGCCTGAAACCAAAGGAATTTCTTTAGAAGTATTAAGTGAAAATCTAACTAGAAAAAAAATCAAAAAAAATGAAATCAAAGAAACATCTGCCGCTGGCATTGTATAGTGCTGCATTATTATCGATAGGAGGTTGTAAACCAGCTTTTGCACAAACTGCTGCCGTCTCCGCTTCAATTGCTACAGAAGAACAAATGTATCGTCCTAATTTTCACTACAGCCCTAAAAAAGGGTGGATGAATGATCCTAACGGAATGTTCTTTGCCGATGGAAACTATCATTTGTTTTATCAATACTATCCAGATGGAAACACTTGGGGACCGATGCATTGGGGACATGCAATCAGTAAAGATTTAATTAAATGGGAAGAGCAGCCAATAGCAATTTATCCGGATAAAGACAAATATATTTTTTCTGGAAGTGCGGTTGTTGATGTCAATAATACTTCGGGTTTGGGTATCGGTAAAACAGCTCCAATTGTGGCAATTTATACTTTGCACAATATGACAAAGGAAAAGGAAAATAAAATCGATGTCGAACAGCAGGATATGGCTTATTCGAATAACAATGGTTTTACATGGCAGAAATTTGAGGAAGGAAATCCTGTCGTGAAAAATCCTGGAATTCGTGATTTTCGTGATCCAAAAGTGACTTGGGATGATACCCATAAGCAATGGATAATGATTTTGGCGGCACAAGACCGAGCTCAGTTTTACAAATCTAAGAACCTTAAAAACTGGGAATATGCATCCGATTTTGGTAAGGATATTGGTGCACATGGTGGAGTTTGGGAATGTCCAGACTTCTTTCAGATGAAGGTCAAAGGAACTAATGAAACCAAATGGGTTTTAATTCAAAGTTTGAATCCGGGAGGAGCAAATGGAGGTTCGGGGACACAATATTTTATTGGTGATTTTGATGGAACGACTTTTACTTTAGATGCCAATTTTGCACAAAGAGTTGCCAATGAAAAAGCGGTGTGGTTGGACTATGGCAAAGATAACTATGCAGGAGTTACCTGGAACAATATTCCAAGTTCTGACGGAAGAAAATTATTTATCGGTTGGATGTCAAATTGGGATTATGCGCAACAAGTTCCAACAACTGGCTGGAGAAGCAGTATGACAATCCCGCGTGAAATTCAATTGATCAAAAAGGATAATGACTATAGTTTGATCAGTAATCCTGTTTCAGAATTGGAGAAGTATTATTCTAAATCTGAAAAAAGGAAAAAGCCCACTGCTAAACAAAATATTGAAATTGTTCCATCTGGAAAAATTGATCTGACCAAAGCCGTAATCTCTTTTAGATTGGAAAACTTGAAAAATGCTGTTTACAATTTTACATTATCAAATGAAAAAGGCGAATCGTTAACTTTTGGAATTAATAATTCGGAAAACTTCTTATTTCTTGATCGTTCAAAATCTGGAAAAATAGAATTCTCTGAAAAATTTGCTTCAACCATTTCAAAAGCACTTTTGAATAAAAATCAAAAAGCAGTTGACCTTAAAATTGTACTTGATAAAACTTCAATTGAAATATTTTATAACAATGGCGAAAAAGTAATGACAGAATTGTTTTTTACAACCCAACCATTTACCCGTTTTTCAGCCTCTTCAAATGAAGACATTGAAATCAATAATTTAATCACTAACCAAATAAATATTAACTAAAACCACAAACTTATGAAAAGTAAAATTTTTTATTTACTGTTTTTATTTTTTCCGCTGCTCGCTGCGACAGCTCAGGAAATAGCAGTAAACGGTACCGTAATTTCATCTAATGACGGAATGCCGATTCCGGGGGCTAACATACTTATTTCAGGAAGTAATATAAATGTTATGACTGACTTTGATGGAAAATTTTCTGCCAAGAATGTTTCTCCTGATGCTACTTTCACAATCTCTTTTATGGGTTATACCTCTCAAACGATTGCGGTCAATGGACAAAAGGTATTAAAAATTTCATTAAAACCAGAAAATAAGCAATTGAATGAAGTTGTTGTAGTAGGTTATACTAAACAAAAGAAAAAAGATATTACAGGAGCAGTAGCTGTTGTTGATATGAAAGAATTAATGAAACAACCGACACCAAACCCAATCATAGCTTTACAAGGAAGAATAGCTGGGGTAAAAGTTTCAGCTGATGGTTCTCCGAGCGGGGGAAACACAAAAGTTGTGATACGTGGAGTTGGAACTTTAAATAATACAGATCCACTTTATGTAATTGACGGTGTACCTACCAAATCAGGGATGCATGAATTAAATCCTAACGATATTGAATCGATGCAGGTCTTAAAAGATGCGTCTTCGGCCAGTATTTATGGCTCCCGCGCTTCGAATGGTGTAATTATTATTACTACCAAAAAAGGAAAAGAAGGTAAAACTAGAATTAATTTTAATCAGTACACTTCTTTTTCAAATTATTCGCGAAAACTGGAAGTTTTAAATAGTAATCAATTTGGTCAAGCACTCTGGCAGGCTAATATCAATGATGGATTAAATCCCAATAACAATAATTTAAGTTATCAATTTGATTGGTCTGTTGTAAATAACAAGCCGCAATTGAATAAAGTTTTGGTTCCTGAGTATTTAGATTCTGGACAAACATTAAAATCTGCGAATACCGACTGGTATGAAGAAATTGCACAAACCGGAATTGCAAAATCCTATGATTTGGAAGTTTCCAATGGTACTGAAAGAGGGAATTATTTATTTTCTCTTGGCTATTATGACAATGAAGGTGTTGTAAAAACAACGGAATTCCAAAGAATTACAGCCAGGATGAATGGCTCGTATAAATATTTTGACGGAAAACTAGTTATAGGGGAAAACTTCAGTTTTAACAGAACCAATGAAATAACGGATCCTGGAGTTCTTGATCCTGCACTTCGTGCTTTGCCTTTAATTCCGGTTCATACTGTGGACGGAAAAGGGTGGGGAGGACCAGTTGGAGGTATGAACGACAGACAAAATCCTGTAAGACTATTAGACTATAATAAAGATAATAAATACAATTATTTGAGACTTTTTGGGAATGCTTTTGCCGATTTGGAAATCATTAAAAATCTGCATATCAGAACCAGTTTTGGTATTGATTACGGGTCTTATAACAAGCGCACTTTACAAAGAAGTTATAAATCAGGATATCTACAAAACGACCAAAACTCAGTTACCATTGATCAATCGATAAGTGATAAGTGGACATGGACAAATACATTAAATTACAGTTTGAAATCAGGAAAGAGTAATTTGAGTTTGCTGGCAGGAACTGAAATGTATCAAGATGTTTTTGATACCAATACTTTACGTAAAAATGATTTTTTAATTGAAACACCCGATTATATGTATCCTGATGCAGGAACCGGTGAATCGTTTACGAGCGGTACTTCAACTGCTTATTCTTTGCTTTCTTATTTTGGAAAGGCAGATTATGAGTATGATGGTCGTTATTTAGTTTCGGCTACAATACGTTATGATGGTTCTTCTCGTTTTGGAAAAAACAACCAATTTGGTACTTTTCCTGCAGTTTCTGCCGGATGGAGAATTAGTAAGGAAAACTTTATAGTAAATAGTGTTCCTGTAATTTCTGATTTAAAACTGCGTGCAGGCTGGGGTCAAACCGGAAATCAGGAAATCAGTAATACAGCAGTGTATTCATTGTATGTTGCCAATTATGCAGGCGGTAGCCCGACCTGGGCAACTTCATTCGGAACGGCTTATGATATAGCTGGAAACGGAAACGGATTATTGCCATCGGGATTTATCGCGACGCAATCGGGGAATGATGATTTAAAATGGGAGACTACAACCCAAACGAATATAGGTTTAGATTTTGGATTTTTTAATCAAAAATTAAATGGTTCGGTAGATTTTTATGTAAAAGAGACTAATGATATTTTGGTATTGCCTCCTTATTTGGGAGTAATTGGTGAAGGAGGAAATCGCTGGGTAAATGGAGCTTCTATGGAAAATAAAGGTTGGGAATTTACTTTAGGCTATCAAGATGAAACTTCATTTGGGCTTAAATACGGTGTATCGGTTAATTTATCGTCCAATAAAAATAAAATTACGGAATTGCCTGCTGAAGTTAAAAATAATTACGGAGGAGATGGTTTAAATGACAATATTTTGGGTCGTCCAATAAATTCAATGTACGGATATGTTGCTGATGGACTATTTAAAAACCAAGACGAAGTTGATAATTCGGCCAATCAGGAAGGGAAAGGCCTTGGACGCATTCGTTATCAGGATTTGAATGGTGATGGAACTATTACTGATAAAGATCGTACTTGGATAGGGAACCCGAATGCAGGATATCTTTATGGATTTAATTTAGATTTGAAGTATAAAGATTTTGACTTCACTATGTTTTGGGAGGGTGTGAATGACGTTGATGTAATCAATACAACAAAGTATCAGACTGATTTTTGGAGTGTTGACGACGTAGGGTCTAACAAAGGAACTCGTTTACTTAATGCGTGGTCATTGGATAATCCGAATTCTACAATTCCAGCTTTGACAACAGTTGATAAAAATGCAGAGTCCAGATTTTCTACTTACTATGTTGAAAATGGAAATTATTTAAAACTTCGCGTACTGCAATTGGGATACACTATGCCGATAGATTTTTTGAAAAAAACGGGTATAGATAATTTCCGTATTTATTTAAGCGGGCAAAATTTAATAATACTAGATGCTAAAAAATTCACTGGTGTTGATCCTGAAAGTCCTGCATTTGGATATCCAATTCCAATGACATTCACACTTGGACTCAATTTGGCACTATAACTAATCATTAAATAAAAAAACATGAAAAAAATACTTTATATAACAGGAATTTTGTTGTTGGGAATATTCTCTTCCTGCTCTGATTTTCTAGAAAATGAGCCACGAGGGGTTCTGTCTGAAAAGGATATCATTACACCTGCCACTATAGATGGCTACATGAATGCGGCTTATGCACAATTGGGGAATGATCATTATGATTCGCCATATAGTTTATGGCCTTTTGGGAATGTTCGATCCGATGATGCCTATAAAGGAGGAAGTGGTACAAACGATATTCAGGATTTCCATTTTTTTGAAGTGTCTAATAACATAAGACCAGATTTTGGAGAATTAGACTCATTTTGGTACATCAGTTATGTTGGAGTTTCCAGAGCGAATAAAGCTTTGCATGCTTTGGAACAACTTAACGAAGCGGATTATCCTTTGAAAAAGACACGAATTGCCGAAATGCGTTTCTTGAGAGGCCATTTTTATTTTATGCTTAAAATCATGTTCCGAAATGTTCCTTACATTACAGAAGATATTCCAGTTGAAAAGTATAATACTATTTCCAATCATGATTTATCAAATGAGGAACTATGGAACAAAATTGCCGAAGATTTTGAGGCGGCAGCAGCTGTTTTGCCAGATACTCAAACGCAAGTTGGAAGAGCCACAAAGAAGGCAGCCTATGCTTATTTGGCTAAAACTCGCTTGTATCAAGCCTATACCCAAGATGATAATTTTACGGTAACAGGTATAAATCAACAGCATCTGCAAGAAGTTATTGCTGCTACTGATAAAGTTGTGGGTTCAGCTTCTTTAGAGCCTGATTTTGCAAATAATTTTTTACCGGGCAGTTTTGAAAATGGTCCTGAATCAATTTTCTCCATTCAATTTTCTGACAGTGACGGTACTCTATATGGAAGATTGAATTTTTCAGATGTACTTTCCACTCCACAGGGATTAGGATGTTGTGATTTTCACAAACCAAGTCAGAATTTGGTTAATGCATTTAAAACGGGATCAAACGGTTTGCCAGAATTTGACACCTATAATGACACAGACTTTGATTATAAAAAGTTAGATGATTTCACTGTAGATCCAAGATTATATCACACTGTTGCAATGCCTGGTTTGCCTTATAAATACGACCCTGAATTTCTCTACGTTGAAGCTTGGGTAAGATCTCCTGGAACATACGGCTATTATGCCTCTTTAAAAGAAAATGTGGCTCCAAGCTGCAGTTGTGTAGTAAACATTGATCCCTTCTACGGAAATTCAAAAAATAGAATACAAATTCGTTATGCGGATGTAATACTGATGCGTGCTGAAGCTTTAATCGAATTAGGAAGACAAGATGAAGCTTTACCATTGATCAATGAAATTAGAAATAGAGCATCGGCAAGTACTGGGAGACTTACTTATGTTACTAATTTTAAAATAAGCCCTTATATCAATGGAACAAATTGTTCTTGGACGCAAGATTTTGCTCGCAAGGCATTGCGTTGGGAAAGACGTTTGGAACTGGCAATGGAAGGAAATCGATTTTTTGATTTAGTTCGTTGGGGCGTTACTGAACAGGTGATGAATGACTTTTATGCGAAGGAAAAAACAAAACGAACTTATTATCAAGAAGCCTTTTTTGATAAAAATAAAGAAGAGTATTGTCCAATTCCATTGAAGCAAATTAATTTCAGTCAAGGATTATACAAACAAAATCCAGGTTATTAATCATTTATAAAACGAAAAATATGAAAAAATTAATATATAAAAATATGACCAAAGCCTTTATGGCTTTGGCATTGATTTTCGTGATTTCAGCTTGCGAAGACAGTTTTGAAAATGGTGGTTTTGAGGTTGATTCTCCCTCAAATGTTACTTCTTTTAAAATAAATGGAGTAAATGGAGCCATTGATCAAAAGACAGGAAAAATTAGTGTTACGATGCCTTACGGTTCCGAAATTACTGCTGTCACACCTGAAATGACTTTAGAAGAAGAGGCTACAACAAATTTGGATTCGACAAAACCGATAAATTTTACGAACCCGGTTAAGTTTAGAGTTGTGAATGGTAATTTGTATAAAGATTATACAGTTACGGTGGTTGTCTTGAGTCCGATTAAGAGTTTCAAAATCAACACTGTTGCTGCAGTTATCAATGATGTGAGTAAAACCATTACAATGACTTTGCCAGAAAACACCAATTTGACGGCTTTGCAACCTATAATTGAATTAACGGAAGGAGTTTCAATTTCTCCAGCATCGGGAACTACCATTGACTTTACTAACCCAGTTATATTCGTAGTTACTTCTAACGGAAAAAGCGTTAACTATACCGCAAATGTAGGCGTACCTGTAACTGGTTTAGTGGTTGCATTCTTAGGAATGGCGCCAGATAGAGCAGGAATTACAAATATGGATGAAAAAACCGCTTCAGACTGGCTTTTCCAAAATTTTCCAGGAGCAAAATACATATCATTTGACAATATACTTAGCGGTGCTGATTTAAGTGATGTGGATGTAATATGGTGGCATTTTGATTCTGCCACAAATTTGCCTGCCGTAGCTTACAATCCTGTTGTAACGAATGCCTTGAAGAATTACCGTGCCACCGGAGGTAATCTGCTATTGACCACTTTTGCATCCCAATATGTTGATGCTTTAGGTATAGTTCCTTCTGGAAAAGGACCTAACAACGTTTTTGGAGATTTTCCTCCTAATGGGTTTGTAGATGGGAATTCGTGGGGAATGTCTTTTGTTGGACATGAAACCCACCCAATTTTCGAAGGGTTAACTACTTATGAAACCGGAAAAGCAAATTTATTGCAGAGTGGTACTTTTAGGTTGAATCATACTGCTTGGTGGTTTGTTCCAGAATGGGGAGGTTATGTTAATGGTGAAGGTTGGAGAAATCAAACGGGCGGTACCAATCTTGCGAGTGAGTCATGGGATAATTCACTTGATGGTCGAGTAACTATTGCTGAGTGGCCTAATAATGCCACAGATAAAAACGTAATTGTTATTTCAATGGGTGCATACGACTGGTATAATGAAACAAATAGTAGCGGTGTTCCAAGTCAGGCTAATGAATTTTTGAATAACATTAAACTTTTGACGCAAAACAGTATTAATTATTTAGTTAAAAAATAATCATACAATGAAAATGAATTATAAAAAAATAATGATTGTATCATCAATCTTTTTTTCGCTGGTTTCCTGCAGTCAAAATGATGATACCTATATTGGCGGTTCCATTTCTGGAGGTCCCGTAGAAATGACAAGTATTTATCCTGTACCACCATCCCAATGGATGGGTGGTACAGACCCTTACTATAGTGCAGGTTATACAGGAGACATAATGCCTTATTTTGATAACGGAAAATTCCATATCTTTTTTCTGCATGATGCCCAGAATAAACCTGCCGGAAAAGGATTTCATGATATCCATGAATTTCAAAGTGCCGATTTAGTTAAATTTTCATATGAGGGTCAAATGATTCCATTCGGAGATGCTACCGATCCGGATTTTGCCATAGGAACAGGTTCAGTTGTTAAATTGGGTAATGTATATTACTTTTATTATACAGGCCACAATGAAACGCCAGCTTTTATACAATCTAATGCCAGAGAAAGCGTGTTATGCGCCACAAGCACCGATTTGAAAAACTGGACAAAAGTTCCTTCGTTTAAAATCACAGCTCCAGCAGGATACTACAATTATGATTTTAGAGATCCTCATGTGTTTTATAATGAGGAATTAAAAAAATACTCAATGATTGTAAGCACCCAAACTGAGCCAGGAAGGAAAGCTGTTTTATTGCATTTTACAAGTGATGATCTAGTATCCGGTAATTGGACTGTTCAACTGCCGATTTATACAACTACTGCAGAGGAAAATTATCTGATGATGGAATGTGCGGATATTTTTAAAATGGGTAATTATTGGTACTTGTTTTTCTCAGAAAACTGGGGTGGTTCAAAAGGAACACATTACAGAATCGCATCTTCAATCAATGGACCTTGGATCACTCCTGAAAATGATAGGATTGACGGTGAATATTTCTATGCAGGAAAAACAGCCTCAGATGGAAATAAACGTTACGTTTTTGGCTGGAATGCCAGAAAATCACCGGATAATGATACTGGAAATAAAGAGTGGGCTGGAAATATGGTTATTCATGAGTTGATACAAAATACAGACGGAACTCTTGGAGCTCAAGCACCACAGTCGGTAAAAGACTTATTTGCTCAAAGTATCAAGGTTGAAACATCCACTACTATAGGGAATGTAACAGAAAGTAATAGTACTTATAATTTAGATGGTACATCGGAGAAGGCGATGGTGTTATTTAAAAATGTTGAGAAAAAAGTTAAGATAAAAGGACAATTCACTCTTGGAAATGCAACTGGTTCAGCTGGTTTTGTATTTCAGACCAATGATGGCGGAAGCTATTATAAAATTGCTTTTGAGCCTAGCCAAGGTAAAATTGTAGGATATAATTCTGCTTCGCAAGAAGTAACCAGGATTCCGTTTAAATTTCAATCGGGCGTGAAATATGATTTTGAAATTGTTGCTGAAGGAAGTGTTTGTATTCTTTACATTAACGGGAAAGCAGCATTAAGTAATCGTATTTATGGAAGAGATAAAAATAAATGGGGTATTATAGCTGAAGGACAAAACTTTACTGTTTCAGATCTTCAGGTAACAAAACCAGAATAACAAAGGGATTTATCCTAATTCATTGATTATTTGGGTACAAAATAATGTTAGATTAAGTTAAGTTTGTTTAAAAGGGTAAGACTGTTGCTCTTACCCTTTAATTTATTAAAATAAAGAAAAATGATTAAATTATTTAAAGTGAAAGCGGTAACGTATGGAGAGGTGTTGTGGGATGTATTTCCTACTCATAAGAAAATAGGAGGAGCACCATTGAACGTAGCACTTAGAATGAAATCCTTTGGCGCAGATTCAACAATAATTAGTAAAGTTGGTTCTGATACTGATGGTAAGGAAATTGTTTCTTTTTTAACTGAAAAGGGGATTGATACGAATGTAATTCAAATTAGTGAAGAGTATAAAACGGGTGTAGTTAATGTAATGATCAATGAAAAGGGGAATGCATCGTATGATATTCTATATCCTTCTGCATGGGATAAAATAGGACTGAATGATGATGTTATGACAAAAGTTTCTGAAGCCGATGTTTTTATTTTCGGAAGTTTAATCTGTAGGGATGAAGAATCTAGGTCAACTTTAAATGTTTTATTGGAAGAAGCAAAATATAAAGTTTTTGATGCCAATTTAAGAGCACCTTATTATACAACTGATGTCTTAATAGAACTTATGATTAAAGCTGATTTCATCAAGCTTAACGATGAAGAACTATTTGAAATAAGCAGAAAATTAAATTCTCCTTATAATTCATTTGAGCAAAATATTAAATTTATTGCAGACCAAACAAATACAAAACAAGTATGTGTTACCAAAGGTGCATTTGGAGCTGTTTTGTATTATAATGAAAAATTTTATTATAATAGTGGTTACTTTATTAAAGTTGTTGATACTGTTGGTGCAGGGGATTCATTTTTGGCTTCCTTAATAGTAAGATTATTAAGAGGGAAGTCACCTCAAAAGTCATTGAATTATGCTTGTGCAATTGGGGCTTTAGTAGCTGGGGAAGAAGGAGCAAATCCAAAGATTTCTGAAAAGACAATTAGTGATTATATGAAAATTGAAAAAAGAAAACAGACTATTAAAAAATAGGGTTCTGGAGCATCTAAAGTTAAGTTTTACCTTTCTTAAATCCTTAAACTAAAGATTAAAAGTTCATTGTGCAAAGAGGAGCGTTAGTGAAATTAAGGTTGCGCACTTGCATAAAAAACAAATAAGTAATCTGGGGTAACTATATTTAAAACATTCTGTACTTTAGAAGTTTTGTTCGCCGAGGTAATTTACGATGTGATAGTTTTCAGGATGTTTGCGATTTGGCAATAGCTTATTACACGAAAGAATACGTGCGGTAGGGTGGGCACTTAGGAGAACGGAGTTTCTCCACTAACGAAAAACGAGGTTAAGAAAATATAAGTTACCGAAACCGATAGCAAATATTGGCGATTATTAGCTGTTATAAGCCGTTTTCTTACTGGTATTTTTTATCTTTGTTATATAATTTATTTACCATCTATCGAGAAACAAATCAAATTGCTTTATAGTTTTAAAAATAACTGTCATGGTACGAAAGTTTCTAAATTCGTCATTACAGCAGCGTGAATTTCGTTATCGGGGCAAAGAAATATTTCGTATTGAAGGCCTAAGTGATGCTGTTTTTGCTTTTTCTGTCTCGCTTTTGGTCGCTTCGCTAGAAGTTCCACAAACTTTTTATGAGCTAAAAGAAATCACCAAAGGAGCTATTCCCTTTTTCTTAACCGTGGCCCTCGTTTTTCTTTTTTGGTATCGCCAATATATATTTTTTCGAAGATATGGACTTAATGATTTAATTACTATTATATTAAATTTGGCCTATTTGGCAATAGTCATATTCTATCTCTATCCATTAAAATTTCTATTTTCTCTTCTTATTTCATCATGGTTTGGTGTCGATTTATTTGCAAAAGCAAAACATGAAGGCCTTGTAATACTTTCTAATAATGATTTTCCGCAATTAATAATTTTATTCAGTTTAGGTTATTTCATGATTTGGCTTATCATTTTTTTACTGCATCAACACGTAATACAATTAGCTGATCAATTTGGCTTTTCTAAGTTTGAATTATTATTTACAAAAAAAGAAGTTAAAGGTGCTTTGTTGAACAGCTTTATTGGATTGTTTGCCTTGACCTTTGCTTATTTTGACTTTGAATTATATGCTGGTCTTTGTTATTTTTTAATTCCTATTGTTTTGATCGTTAATCACTATATTTTTAAAAAGAAAGTAAAAAAAATAGTAAAAGCGTAGTTGATAGACATAATCAGAAATTAATGAGGATGCTAACCTTTCCTTTCTACACAGGATTTCAAGTTAATTACCTTGTGAGATACCATACTCAACCAAACTTCTCATTCTCACGAAGGAAAATACGACCGATAGCGAGGTAAAAAGACCTCGATGAGCGGGAGTTTAGAAAGTTGATATACTGTGTGAGCATGAATTACTTTGTCAGTTCCCTTCGTTCGTGTGCAAATCAGCGATTGGGTTCTAACAATTGAGATTCCTTCTCCGTCGGAATGACAATATTGGAGGAGGTTATTGCGTAGTATTATCGCTTGATATTATTTATATTACTTTTTTTGAGAAAAAACGAGACATAGCAAGTGCGAAGAAATCTACCATGAATTTTGTGTTTTTGTTGCTTCGTGAGCACTCGCACCAGCAGAGGGACTTTTGACTTGTTTTCTGTTTTCAAGATTTATTTAAAAAAAAACAAAGTTATTGACTTTGCGGAGCAGGTGGGGAGGGATTATTGACGAACTCTTTGTGGAGCGGGGTATTTATGAATCTTCGATTTTTTAAACTGGAATATTTATCTAATAAAATACCACTCCATAGGTGCTGTATCTGTTACAGACTAATTTGTGTGTTTATTTGAACTGCTTATTGAACAGGTATTGTTATTTTAGAGGAATTGGACAGAGGCTTTATTGCCTAATATGCTATCCGATTATACAACGTAAAACATGTTCCAGCTGAAGGCCAGAATAGCTACAGAATTCCTCTATCGAAATTAACTGATGTGGTTCTTTATTCAAGTTGTCTTTAATTTTATTTAAATACAACCTTGCCTGTCTGTATGTTTTACCAGTAATACGTTGTACATCTTTTGGATAAATACATACCCTGATGTTTGCTGTTATCACATTACTCTTTTTAATACACTATCTATACTTAGGGTACGGCTTTGAGTACCCTTATTGTACACATCAAAAATACTAAAAATATTTTGTTTTTGATTGACTAAAAGCGGTTATTATAGGCTTTTTAGTACCGTTTTTGACACTGTGCTTTTGAAATGTGCTTTAATTGTTGAAATATTTGCTGAGATCATTCCCGATTTAGTTGCAACGAATATTCAGGATGAAAGAGTAGATCAATCATTTTTTAATTTAAATTTTAAACAATTATGGCAAAACAGAAAGGCATAATTAAATTGAAAGGTACTATCGGAGATATTACTTTTTATAAATCAAAGGATGGGTATATTGCCCGTGAAAAAGGTGGCATTGATGCCAAACGAATTGCCAGCGATCCTGCGTTTCAGCGTACCCGCGAGAACGGGTCGGAATTTGGCAGAGCGGGCAAGGCTGGAAAAACCTTGCGTTTGGCATTGCGTACCTTACTGCTTAATTCCTCAGACAGCAGAATGGTCAGCAGACTTACTCAGCTGATGGTAAAAGTGATTCAGGCCGATGCAACGAATGACCGTGGACTTCGAAACGTTATCGATGGCGAAGCCGAATTACTTAATGGCTTTGATTTTAATATCACAGGAAAATTGGGGACGACGCTATTTGCTCCTTTTGTGGGAGGAATTGATCGTGTTAGCGGTGAAATCACCGTTGATTTGGAATCGTTTATACCTGCCGATATGATTGCTGCACCAAGTGGTACCACTCATTTTAAAATCATATCGGCTGGTGCTGAAATTGATTTTGAAGCAGAAACATTCGTTACCGCCACGTCTGAAACGGCTATTTTGCCGTGGGACAATACCCCTACAGCGGCCATCACTCATTTAAATGCTGTGACTGCCAATAGCACAAAACCTTTGTTTTTGGCTCTGGGACTGGAGTTTTATCAGGCTGTGAACGGTAAAATGTATACGCTGAAAAATGGTGCCTACAATCCATTGTCATTGGTTCAGGTCAGTGGACTGTAGCTGTATATAGTATTTTCTAGACTTATTTCCCTGATGGAACTATCTGAAAACTCAAATGTGAGGACAGAATCATTTGTTATACCATTGAATTGCCTTGACTCAATAATGAGAAAGGGTTTTCCTGTATTCCAGAGGGGGAGTATTTATTGAGACAGCGTTACAGTCGGAAATAGCAACGGCATATGGCGGTATTTGATGAGAAAAACAGAAGTGTTATATTGCTTCATCCTGCCAATAATGATCCATAAGAATTAATGGCTGTATTGCTTCTATAAAAGATAACCTTCTGTATCTGGTATAGGTCTGCAGTCCAAACAAGCTTTTGCTATAGTTAAAAATTTGGCTTATAAAGCTTTGGATTGTTCAAAAAAGGTTTCATTAATTGTTTAATCTTAATTTCATAAATTATGAATATAGTAAAAAGGGTGATAGCCCCAACTCCAAAATTTTTCAAAGTGCTTCGAAATATTGGACTCGCTTTGGCAGCTGTTGGCGGAACTATCGTGGCTGCGCCTATAGCTTTACCAATAGTAGTTAGTTCTATCGGAGGTTATCTAGCAGTTGCCGGGGGCGTATTGTCGGCGGTGAGCCAGATTACTACCGTTAAAGAAGGAATCCTTCAAGAAGTTGTGGATGACTAGCGGTAATCCAACATTAATTGGTACTGCCGGCGGTACTTTTTTGAGTATAGTCCCGAATTTGCATTCGGAGGATGTTTTGAAAACTGTTTTATTGGCTGCTATTGGAGCGATAGTCAGTTTTGTATTGTCGATTATTCTTAAATTTATCGTCAAGAAGCACAAGAAGAAGTAGTTATTGGTGTTAATTGTTTAACGATTAACTAAATGAAGCCCAAACCGTAAAGGATTGGGCTTTTTTATTGTTCGATTGTTGGATGCTCGATTATTAGATTGTTGGATTGTTGGATTGGTCGTTTGGTGATTCTAGGGGTCACTATCTTGCGCCAGCGCGTAAATCCTTATCGTGATTTTTAGCGCAAAAATATAAGGGCAGTGAGAGGATGGAGATGAAGATATTTTTTTTGGATTAAAAGCATTTTTTCTTTTAGCTCACTTAATTTTTATTCTAAGTGGTGTTCGCTGAATCTTCGATTTGTCTTGATTACTCCTGTATTATTGATTTAATGGAGTTCGTGAATCTTTGATTTCAAAAGAAACAAAAGATCAAGCCTGAATATTTTTGCACAAAAAATCATCGAAAGGATCTTCTTATCGTGACCCTAGATTTTTTCTTTTGTCTTGATACAAAAGAAACAAAAGATCAAGCCTGAATATTTTCGCACAAAAAATCATCGAAAGGATCTTCTTATCGTGACCCCAGCCGCTCCGCTAGGGGATCACTCCCATCTTCCAGCGCGCAAATCCTTATCGTGATTTTTAGCACAAAAATATAAGGGCGGGGAGAGGAGGGTAATAAAGAAATTTTTTGTGGATTAAGAGCATTTTTTCTTTTAGCTCACTTAATTTTTATTATAATTGGTATTCGCTGAATCTTCAATTTGTCTTGATTACTCCTGTATTATTGATTTAATGGAGTTCGTAAATCTTTGATTTCAAAAGAAACAAAAGATCAAGCCTGAATATTTTTACTCCAAAAAGCATCGACAGATTTTCGTATATTGACCCTAGATTTTTTCTTTTGTCTTGATACAAAAGAAACAAAAGATCAAGCCTGAATATTTTCGCACAAAAAATCATCGAAAGGATCTTCTTATCGTGACCCCAGCCGCTCCGCTAGGGGGTCACTCCCATCTTCCAGCGCGCAAATCCTTATCGTGATTTTTAGCGCAAAAATATAAGGGCGGTGAGAGGACGTTTTTCATTAGGTCATTGTTGTTTTATTTGGAGTTTTTTCATTTTTTAGCTTGCTTAAATTTTTTATAAGTGGTGTTTGCTGAATCTTTGATTTCAAAAGAAGCAAAAAATATTCATGGTTTAATATTGTTTTTTTGTATTCATGAATCGTCGATTTCAATCCTCAATACTTTTACACCAAAAATCATCGGAAAGCATTTATCTCACTTATTCCTTATTGTTATCGGGGTTCGATGAGCCTCACTACGTTTCGGCTTCTCTATCGTGACCCCAGCCGTTCGTGCTGAGCACTCACTCGGGGGGCACTCCCTGCGGCCAGCGCGTAAAACCTTACCGTGATTTTCTGGAGTAAAACTATAAGGGCGGGAGAGGACGGTTTCATTAGTTTATTTCTGTTGTTTACTATGACTTCGATTTTGGAAGCTGCTTGCTAGTTCTCAATCGTTCACTTCTCGTTTTGAGGTGACAATATTGTTGTGAAATGTTATCGTTTGTCTTTAGTGTCTTTGTCGAAGGCTATGAGGTTTAGTGTAGAACGCATTCGGGAGCGTACCCGGTTGCCGTAGGCGTGTTCGATTTCTGAGGCGGATAGGTTGGTGGTGATGTGGGTTTGGAGTTTGCGACTGATGAATAGGTCGTAACGTGATAGTAGGATTTCGGCCATGACGTTGCATTCGTTGCCGAAGTATTTGAGATTGTTTTCAGTGCCTAAATCATCAAAACATATTGTTTTAGGTGCAGACTTGCTGTACTTGTGGATAATTTCGTAGCCCTCCTTTATGAATTCGAAACTAATGTCCCGGCATGGTTTTACGGAGAATTTGTGAGCAATGGGTGTGAGGTGTTTCATTAGATTCATCAATGCCGTTTTGCCACAGCCCACAGGACCCGATACCATTATTCCCTTGTTTAGGTCGATGTTAAATTGATTGCAAGTTGATTCGTCTTTTAGAAAATAGGCAATTAGTTTGAATATTATGGGGTGGTCGCTGTCCAGGATTTTGAAATGATTACCGTATAATGCAACACCTTTTTTTTCTAGCCAGATGATTACTTCACCGTAGTTGTAGTGTGAATTTATTTGTGTTTCCATAGTTTAGAATTTAACCGCAAAGAGAGCAAAGGTAGGACGCAAGGTTCGCAAAGTGCTATTTGCAACGATAACTAAAGAGGTTCTGAAAAGTTTTTGTCGGTGGTGGTGTTGAGGTGTTTTGCCCTGTTTGGTTTTGCAGATGGGTTGAATTTATTAGCATTCAACATCCAGTTTTGTGCTGCTGCTGTCCAATCGATCATCGGAGTTTTGCCACCAACAAGCCAGCCGTTACTCGAGAAGTAATTGAAGAATTTCTGTGCTTCGAGTTCGGGGAAGTTTTGTTGTGCAAAATAGGTTTTGATTTCATCAAAAGTAGGGTGGATTTTTTCTTTTTTCTTTTTTTCATAATTGGAGAACGCTACGTGCATTTTAAAATTTTGTGATGGCTCATCCACGTTTGAAATGTTTAAATGGTTTGTTTTGTTTATATAGTTTATAGAAGATACCAGTGCTTGTTCAGTGCCTGTTTCACTACTTGTTCCTTGCGTGTTCAGAGGCTGTTCATTATTTGGTTTTCTTTTTTGGCTATTTCCTGCTTTTTTGAGGATTGGTTTTAAGTCTTCCGAAAAATCGAAAAGGACTACCATGCTTCCCTTAAATGGATTGAATGAGGGCATGTATTTTATATATTTTTTTTCGTTTAATTCCCTCATGCATTTGTGGTAGGTTGCTTTGGAACAAATTTTACTGATGTGCATTACTTCTTCCCGCGTTATACTGATTGGATTGTTAAAACGGTTTAGATTCCAAAATTGGAATAATGCCATGTATAGACTGACGTGTGTAGGGTTGAGGTTTGGATCCTGGATTATACGGTCGAAGAAACCAGTGAGGTGTTTGATGTAGTTCATTGTTGGTTTTGAGTTATGAGTTATGAGTTGTGAGTTGTGAGTTGTGAGTTGTGAGTTGTGAGTTTTCGGTTTTAGTTTTACCACCCCACCCTACGGGCACCTCTCCAATCCCGATAGCTATCGGGAGGAGAATGGGAGTGTCTATTTAAAGAAATTAGGAATGGTGTTGACTTTGTTGTTTTCCAGCAATTTATCGATGTCTTGATTGTCGTAGTACATAGTGCCGCCGATTTTGGTGTAGGTTAGTGTACCGTTAATGCGGAAGTTTTGGAGTGTTCCAGGGGAGATATTGAGTAGTTTCCTGACTTCGGTTGATTTTAGCCATTTTTTGGCGTGCGGATTTTTTTCATTAAATAATTCTTTAATGTCTTCTAAAAGAGATTTACGGAATTCATAGAGGTCTGCTTTGGTAAGAATTTCGATTGCCATAATTTTTATTTTATAGTGTTATGGCACAAAATTGTAGGTATTGGTGGTTTTTATATCACAAGTGGTTCACAAGTTGTGAAGATTTTTTTATTACAATGAAGTGTTTTGTTTTGATTAATAGCGTGTTACTAATTTATTGGAGTTCGTGAATTTTTGATTTCAAAAGAAACAAAAAGTAAAGTATTTACGGTTGTTGTATGTTTTTTGTTGATTAAGCATATTTTTTCTTTTGTCTTGATTACTCCTGTATTATTGATTTAATGGAGTTCGTGAATCTTTGATTTCAAAAGAAACAAAAGATCAAGCCTGAATACTTTTACACCAAAAATCCTCGGAAAGGATTTTTCTATCGTGACCCCAGCCGCTTCGCCAGGGGGTCACTCCCTGCGACCAACGCGCAAATCCTTACCGTGATTTTCTGGAGTAAAACTATAAGGGCGGCGGAGGAACGGTTATTAATCGCATTTTTTCTTTTAGCTCACTTGATTTTTGTTTAAGAGGTGTTCGCTGAATCCTCGATTTGTCTTGATGAAAAAGTAATAGAAGATTAAAAGTATAAGCATTAAATTTTTAATTAAATAGGAACACTTTTCTTTTAGCTCACTTAATTTTTATTCTAAGTGGTGTTCGCTGAATCTTCGATTTGTCTTGATACATAAGAAATACCGTTTGTTATTCTAAATCTTTTTCTTTTGTCTTGATTACTCCTGTATTATTGATTTAATGGAGTTCGTGAATCTTTGATTTCAAAAGAAACAAAAGATCAAGCCTGAATATTTTTGCACAAAAAATCATCGACAGGATCTTCTTATCGTGGCCCCAGCTGCTCCGCTAAGGGGTCACTCCCATCTGCCAGCGCGCAAATCCTTATCGTGATTTTTAGCACAAAAATATAAGGGCGGTGAGAGGACGTTTTTCATTAGGTCATTGTTGTTTTATTTGGAGTTTTTTCATTTTTTAGCTCGCTTAAATTTTTTATAAGTGGTGTTTGCTGAATCTTTGATTTCAAAAGAAGCAAAAAATATACATGGTTTAATATTGTTTTTTTGTATTCATGAATCGTCGATTTCAAGCCTGAATATTTTTACTCCAAAAATCATCGACAGATTTTCGTATCTTGACCCTAGATTTTTCTTTTGCCTTGATGCAAAAGAAACAAAAGATCAAGCCTGAATATTTTTGCACAAAAAATCATCGAACGGATCTTCTTATCGTGACCCCAGCCGCTCCGCTAGGGGGTCACTCCCATCGGCCAGTGCGCAAATCCTTATCGTGATTTTTAGCACAAAAATATAAGGGCGAGGGGAAGACGTTTTCATTAGGTCAGTGGTTTCTATTATTAGAGGTGTTTGTTGATACATTTAGCTCACTTAATTTTTATTAAAAGTGGAGTTCTCTGTATCTTCGATTTAACTTGGTTTAAAAGAAAAAACAAGTCCTTATATTTTTTGCAAAAATATTGGGACATGGAAGGAGACATTTTTATGAGTTGATTTCTATTGTTGATTTTTTAATTCAGTGATGAAATAAGTGGGAGAGAGGCCTGTTCGGTTTTTGAATGCCCGTGTGAAGTTTTAAGTGGAACCGAAGCCTGCTTCATCACCCAGTGCCTTGTTGGTGTAATTGCGGTATTTGTTTTCGTTTTTGAGTAATTCTACAATATGATCAATTTTTAAATCGCTGATGTATTCTATGCTGCCTTTGTTGCGGTAGCGTGCAATGATTTTTGAAACGTATTTCGTATTGGTGTTTACTATGGAAGCTATTTTTGCCAAAGTCATGTCTTTTTCGAGGTACTTTTTTTTGTGCTCAAATTTTTCCAAATTTTTCAGAATTCCTGTCACTACTTCAGGACTGATTTCCAGCTCTATTTCTTTGCCGGTGCATTCGAAAGTTGGCGATGAGATTGTTTCTGGTTTGCGATTCATCAATTCTTTGAACAACCTTTTATTTCTGTAATGCCTATTCACAAATAAAGCTATAGTGATTGTCATTATTATAATTATAACACATCCTATAACTTCCCAGTGTTGTTCATTATCTCTTTGAATTTGCAGTAATTTTTTTGTATTGTACTCTTTGTATACTTTTCCAGAAAGGTATCTGAAATCTTTATACAACAATCTGTCCACTTTTAAAAGGGTACTGACATAGTATAACTCTTGTTTCTTGTCGTTTCGTTGCTGATAATAATCGATTAATACTTCGTATGCTTCCCTCAAATCCGGACGTATGTAATTTTGTTTTTGGAAAGCGTCATCTACTTTTTTAAAGTAGAGTACAGCTTTTTCTTCCAACTTCTGTGACCAGTAACTTTTACCAATATAAAAATAGGCCACCGTTTCGTTTGCATAGTCTTTATTATGTTTTACTGCAGGCAATGTTGTTGTTAATTTCTTTATGGCATCACTATAATTGTGTTTAAAATATTGGTTCACTCCTTCGGACTGGATGAAATACGATTGCATTTCTGAATTTTTGAAGCTTTGACCAGCGCTAAGCCCCAACTGATTGGTCTGGCTAGACAATTCATATTTACCTATGCGGTTGTAACAAAGACCTAAAGTATGCAGTGAATTCAGATAAGCCCGTTCATTTTCTTGCCTGAAATAGTTGACGCATTCTTTTAATAATGAAATTGCCTCATCGTAAAATCCAAGATAATATTTGATCTGACCAATACCGTATTTTACTTTGTAAATAAGGTATTTGTTGTTTGTTTTTGAACTGTATTCGTCCGCTATCAGGAAGTTTTCCAGTGCTTTAATATGCTCTCTATTTTCATAATACACTATTCCTTTTGTCATGTAAGCCGACCCAATTAATTCGGTATCAGCTGTTTGTTTTGCGGCAGTTGCCATGCTATCAGCATAGATAAGCTGTACTTTTTTATTGTTTATATAAAGTAAGGCTTTATAGGCCAATACCATTTGACTGAAGTTTTTTTCCAGTTTGGCCTTTGCTAACCATGATACTGCATACCGTTTTTCTTTAAGACTGTCTTTTTCCTGATAAAGTATGTTTTTGCTAAAATATTCATAGCCTTTACCGCAAAGACTGTCCGGAATGGCAAAATTCCTGTGTTGTGCCTGTGTACAATTATACAAACATAGCCATAGTATGAGTAGGTATTTTTTTGTCATATTTCTGAGATTGGATTTTGCTGATTTGAAAATGCAAGATTACCGGTTTAAGGTTCCGTTCATTGTAAAATAAAAACAGCTAAAATAAATTATTAAGTGCAAGAATTACCCTAGTATATAATTTTTTTTATCTCCGAAACTAACTTCTTGAATTGTCGCTGTTTGTTGCAAAAAAGGTTTGTATTCAATTCGAGAATTGCATAGTGTTGATTCCGGAATCGAACAGTTGTTGGCTTGTGGGAGGCAAAATTGGCTATTAGTTTTGCCCTGAATTCAAATGGTTTTGTTATGAGCATTGCCAACACCAACACTGTTCAGATTACCCCGGGAGAAATGAACTGATTAAAACAATTATCAGTAACATTTAAAACATTAACTACAATGAAAAAAATCAATTTATGTCCAGTCGCTTTAGTTTTTTTTGCTTTTATATTTTTACTTGATTCTTATAGTGCCAATGCCTCTTTGGGATTGGGTATTACTCAAGCGAGTATAGTTTCTAAAAATAAGATCAGTTATAATTCCATAAATGATAATGAAATATTAATGAACAGCACGAAGATCTTTGTGACCTGTGGTCGGATTCCGAATGAATTATTCTTGTCTTATCCTGCGACAAATAGTTTGGAACGGAACATGCCTTATTTGACTAAAACGGGGATCGATATTGATCCTGATTGGTTGAAATTTGTAACCCATTTTACTTGTAGTATTGAAGGATCAGATCAAAAAGATTAAGTGTTTATAAAACTTTGCGCAAATTTTATAAAGATAAGAGGCTACTTAAATGAGTAGCCTCTTTTAATTTTCATCTGCATCATCCATACGGATAATGAGTTTGTTTTTGAGTGTATTCAGAAATTTTGTTCTGTCGGATTTTCTGTTTCGGATTTCGAGAAAGACCCTGTTGAACTGTCCTAAATCAATGTTGAATGCTGATGCAAAAACTGTTGCGACTTCTTTGAGTCCTGATTTACCATTATTGAAGACACCTTCTGCATGAAGTGCGTAAATTAATTCGATCAGTTCTACTTTTGATCCTGTCCATTTTGGACCTTTATGATGTAGGGAAGATAGTTGTGCTTTTATTGGCTTTCTTTTTAATTTTTCAATTTGTTCTTCCAGAAAAATTCTTATCTCTTGGTTGGCTAATATTTGTGCCACTTTGTAGTCATGGGATGTAGTGAAGCGATGATCAGCCTGAAAATAGGTGATGTCCAACATTAGTTTAAGGTCGTATTTC
This sequence comes from Flavobacterium sp. N3904, assembly GCF_025947305.1. Lineage (NCBI taxonomy): Bacteria > Pseudomonadati > Bacteroidota > Flavobacteriia > Flavobacteriales > Flavobacteriaceae > Flavobacterium > Flavobacterium sp. N3904. The sequence goes on along the minus strand of NZ_CP110009.1, from coordinate 3,830,594 downwards.
AAACGTGTGAAATAGCTGACATCTAGGTAGTTGTTGCCAGTGCGGTAGTAACGATAAAATTCTTGGTTCTCCTTGAAAAAGATTTTTAACTTAGCGAGCTCTCTTTTGTAATGTGAGCGTATTGTTTTTTTAGAACCCATTGGGCTTTTGATTTCTATATTATAGATTTCGTTGCAGTAAATTAATTTGCTAACAAACTTTGGTTTGATATCCCGAAAGAATTCGATTTCCTCTTTCTTGTTGGGGAATTTATATTTGATGGAAAAAGTCTTCAATTTATCTAAGGTGGCGAGGCAGCTCTTAATTGCCTGCTCCGATACCTCTATAGGGTTTTCTGTTTCCAGATGGATAAACTTTAGTTGTTGTTCCAGTTCTGACAGCAATGATTCAGCAAACAATTTCATTAGTGCTTTTTTAGATTTACAAATGGACCGATTCGGTAAATGAATCGGGGGGCAAATCTATTTGATGGATATTGGGGTTACAAATATTGCTCTGTGTGATTCCCGAATTGAATAGCGATATTCCCGAATTGCATAGAAGAGTAAAGACAAAGGAGTAAATAAGAAAGAGCAAAGAAAAAAGAGCAAAGAAGAAAGAGCAAAGACGAAGGAGTAAAAGAAGAAAGAGTAAAGAAGAAAGAGTAAAGAAGAAAGAGTAAAGAAGAAAGAGTAAAGAAGAAAGAGCAAAGAAGGCAAAGTGTTCACGATCGGGACGCTCGCGCTAGCATGGGTATGCAATTCCTTGTTTAGCAAATCAGTAATAGACGATATTCTCCTTCATTTTCTATTGGTGCTCTGTGAATACAAGGTAGGACCTGTTGTTTTGGATGATCCACCGCCAGGCGCCAAAGATGGCCTAATCCTAAATTAATAGGCACTGCATGAGGTTGCGCCTGATAATGCAAATCAAAATAATTTTCCTTCAAAAAGTTTTCAAATTCCTCCAATGGTCCATTATGTAGCTCTTTAAGCTTTTTTCGAATTGCAAGAATTAGAATTTTTTGCTCCGCTTGTTCATTAGAAATAATGTCACTTGCCATACCGTGATAGGTACATAAAAAAGTATCCGTTGCAATGGGCGAGCGATCAACATGGTATGAATACACATCAGTGGATATGAAATCAAATTCATCATCCCGATCATAACATTTAAGTAAATTAAGAGAGGGGGAAGCGCCGAAATCGGCTAATAATCGTAAATCATTTAAGATAATTTCCCTTGCTATAATCCCCTTTTCTGATAGTTGGAGTGCCAATAGATTTTTAGGGTAAACTTCCGTTATATTTTCTTTTATCTGCGGTTTACCTACAATCGCTGCAAAATCGCCTTCCAAATTTCGGTACCAGCATAGTGCATTCATTTCTCCATTAAAATTGATATTTACTAGTTCAGAAAAAGTGGATACTATTCCAATTTGGCTGCTGACAGAAAATGTATTACCCATAGTATGATATCAAGAAGCCAGTTATTTAATGCACTACAAAATTATGTAATTCAGTGTCATCGAGCTAATTTTTTATCAAAGTTAATCTACTGTTTGGGCACGGATTACAAATCCGCGCGATCAGGTGCACGGATTACAAATTCGCGCGATCAGGTTTTGGGGTTCCTATCGATAGATAATTGATTAAAACCATTGAAGTCTCTTAGCGCTGGGGTACTATTTTTTAAACCTATAAATTGTATTTTTTTACTTTACACTTATTAGATCCAACAATCCTTTCTCCTGAAACGTATTGACGAAGGTGGGAGATTGCTACCTGCCGTTTTTAAAAATGGGATGGATTTAAAATAGCATTAGAAAAGCAATGAAATAACAATTATAGCTGTGAGGTCAGGAGAGCTCGAAGAGCTGATTTTCCATATTTATTAAAATGACTTTGAAGAACCAACTAATTTTATTATAAATCGCTAGGGAAGTGTTTGTATTGTAATTACCGATACTTAAAAAAAGAACTCCGAAGTCAGGAGACTTCGGAGAGCAGGGAATAGGCGAAGTAAATCATCCCAAATGCAAAATCATTTTGTTAACTGCCGTTATTTTGTTATTTCGTTATTGCTGGTATCAAATATTCCTGCATTATCTTTTCAATTTGTTTTTCACCGTATGGCGTATTGTATGCTATCGAGGTAATTACCAGTACAATTGGTTGGTCTTTGAAAATAAAAATTCTATTACCACCATTTCCGCTGGAATAGTAAACTTCATAATCCAAGCCATTTATTTTGTACGTTTTATTCCAAAACAGATAACCATAAAATTCATTCTCTGCTATTGTCATTTGATGTGACAAACTTTTTTCTATCCATTCTTGTGATAAAATTTGCTTTCCATTCCAAGTTCCTTGATTTTTGTATAATTGCCCGAATTTAGCATAATCCAATGAACTTAATTGCAAACTTCCTGCTGTATTTGCTACTTTTTGAGGTGTGAATTGCCATTTGTATTTTACTATGTTCAAAGGTTGAAATAAATTTTTGTCAGCATATTTTTCTAAGCCATTTGGTACAGATTTATCAATTATGTCCCCCAATACTATGCAGCCTGCCGTAAAGTAATCCCATTGTTTATCAGCCTGTTTTGTTTTGTCAACAGGAAGATTTAATGTAAAGGCAACCCAATTTTTGGTAGGATACATATTTTCTTCGTTGCCAAGTGATTCAGAATTCATATCGGAACCTTCAAAAGTTGAACTCATTGTCAGTAAACTTTTTAAAGTAATACTGTCTTTTGCTGTAGAATAGTTTTGAAAGGATTTTAGGTCGTAAAATTCTTTTAAAGTTTGCGTTTCACTTTTTATGTATTTGTCTTTGATTGCCATGCCTAAAAGAGTGGATGCAAATGATTTACTTACAGAACGTGTGTCATGAAGTGTATTTCTATTTACTCCATTGAAATACTCTTCAATTAGAACTTTCCCCTCTTTTATTACAATAATACTGGTAATATTTTTATAGGTTTTCTTTGCAATTTTTCGGTTTAATTCTTCAATTTTAGTGACATCAATTTCTTCTGTGGAAATCTGCCACTCTTTAATTGGCTTTATCGATTGAACTTTGACCAGTTTTTCATCGATTTTAATTTCTGGAACTATAATTTTTATTTGTCCTTCGGCAATTATGTTTCCTGTCAACACTTCGGTCCGTTTTAAATAGGGTCTGATTTCAATTTTCAGTAGATGTTCTCCCTCTGATAATGATTCTTGTCCGCCATTGCCGATAAATCTATTCCAAAGAAATTTACCCCAGGAATCTTCGTTGGTAGAACTTATTAATGGAACTCTGAAAATTGTTTTCTGATTTTTGCTTTCTGCACTTCCAGCTCCACTATTTAGGTTTTCAACATAAATTTTTTTGCCGTCAATACTAAATGTAAATTGATAATTCCCGTTTTTAGATAGTTCTTCAACTGTTGATTGAGGTGACAGCAAATGAAGATAATTTGTCAAAGATTTGTCTAAAAAAACTCTGATATTTAAATCGGTTTTCTCTTTTAATTCAAATGATTTTTGAAAATCGGTTTCTTTAAAGTTTTCAATTGCAATTGCTTGTCCCATAAAGACAATTTTACCAATATTTGATTTGTGAATTGGATAAATTATGCTATCGCTTTTTATAAATTCGTTTGTTTGTCCAGACACATTCAAGTATGTCAGCACACTTAATGCTAAAGTAGTGATTTTTGATTTCATTGATTTTGATGATTTTGATTGATGATTTTTGATGATTGTTAAATGTGATGATTGTTTTTTTTGTGATTGTGATTTTAGCAGTTTCGTGCGTTAAAATGGAGGTAACCAGTATATCTGTATTTGATACATACTTTCTTAAAATCAAATATACATATTAATCCTTACAAAATATCAATAGGATTATTGCATGATTCCGTAAAAGAGGAGGAACTGGGTTATCTAATTACTGTGTATGCTTTGACTACTTCTTCACTTTACATAGTTTGAGTGCAAATCCTTGTGATTGGGTTTGCTTTGTCAGTTAGGCAAAACCCCGAGTGTTTTAGGTAGTTGATCTACTGTTAGGGCACGGATTACTTCGTAAGTTCACTTCGTTCGTGTGCAAATTTGCAATCGGGTTCTAGTAATGGAGATTCCTAGTCCGTCGGAACGACTATATTGGGGGAAGTTATTGCTTAGTATTATCGCTTGATATTATTTATATTACTTTTTTTACAAAAGAGACACATAGTAAGTCCGAAGAAATCTACCATGAATTTTGTGTTTTTGTTCCTTCGTGAGCACATTTGGTCACGAGCGGGACGCTCTCGCCAGAAGGGTATAATAAATATATAGAGGAGGTGATTTTATTTGTCAAACTTCTTATAATTTTGAATATCTTAAGTTAATGTAATGCTTTGAACCAAACTACCTACACTCTTCGAATTGCTTGAACCCATGTTCGAAGGAATTGTCGCTTTACTGGGGCGGGAGGTGGAAGTAACCCATGATCTAAGTCAAAACTCATGCTTCGGGTCAGTCGAGGGGCATGTGGCGGCATAATTTTATGAGTTGCTATATTGGCATCAAGATCACAATGATCTTCACAACCAGCTAAAGAAACGGTATCTAATTCATGTATATTAAATACTTTTATTATGGATTGTAAAAATTGAACGCGCACACCAGCTTGATACAGTTCATCTGTAGAATACAAAGGATGATCGGTTGCTGATAAATTTTCAAGCAGCTCATAGTCATGTTTATTGCAATTTAGATTCATCAAAGCAACAAAGTCTGGATTATCTTTCAGCTTGGTACTAATATAGCCAGTTGGAACCGAGTCATTTATGACACGGGTAAACAGCGTATGTATGAGCCCTGCATCCATACCAATATAATCGCTTAAGAAAACTCGATCGTTTCCTTTGGCTTTTGACGTGCCACGAATTAATGTTTTGAGCCTATAAGAAGTTTTTGCTTTTCTAGCAATATCTATAAGTTTGTTTTTTGAAATTCCACGATGTCCAATGAAAGGGGTTGAATGGTGAATCATCTCGTCAACAAAACTTACCATTCCCCTTTTTGGTATCCTTGTTCCTTGAATTTCTGTAGGAGTAGGAATTCTTTTTCTTTCTCTAGCCAAATCTTTTTTAAATTCATCTGGCAACTTATTGCCAATGTGTTGGTCGTGTTCTTGGATAGCGGGAGGATTAAGTATGTATTCTGGTCCAACCAATTCATGATCAAGATTGTTGAAATTCAAGTTAACGAATAGCGATCGGCCAACAGTATCTTTATGAAAGCCAATAGAATTTGACGGGCGTTCATAATAGAAATCTACATCGACTATAATTTTCCATTCTTGGTTAACTAATTCATTTTGTTGAATATATTTCAACTGATCGGATGTAGTGAGGGTGTTGCGAACATTTGTAGCTATATTTTGTTTAATATCATTGTTTTCGCTAACTAAAAAATATCCATTAGCAACACCCGAAGGAACTACTAAAACAGGAGCTCCCATAGTAAAAGTCGGGTTTCCATCAGCAAAATTTATTTCAACGGTTCCCAGACGGTACACTTGTTTGCGATTAGGAGCATCTATCGCTGAAACCAAGTGATCCAACTCATTCATAATATCTGATTGTAAGGCAAAATGTTCTTGGGAGAGTTGTTCCACCTTTGGGGCTGATATTCCTTCTAAACTGCCTGCTTCTGCTCCTGTGGTAATGCTTTGCCAATCAGCAGCCCCAACTTCAACCCATACTAATTCGCCTACTTGTGCAGGTGCACCAGGTATTCTAGAATTTTCTGCTACCCAAGCTCTTGTTTTTGGTGAAAGTTTTGTCATAAAAATTGCATCTTGATCCGCTTTATAATGATCCATAAAATCTTTCTTAAGCTCTAATGGAAGGAGATTGGGATCGATGGGGGCTCTGTAGAAACTATTCGAATTGGAGAATCGAACTCTTTGGTGTATCGAATTGCTATTTGAATTGAGCGCAGAAGAATTAGTCTTGAGACTTAACTTTTTATTTGTGTCCAAATTAGAATTGTTAAAACCCTGGGCTTTCGAACCCATCACATCCGCTTCTTTCTCCAAACCGGCATCATCATTAATAGTAAGATCTCTCTTCTTCTGTATGGTGGGTTTTACTCTCCCTTGCTTCTGCTGTACCACATGCCATGCTTCATGAGGTAGGTGTTTTTCTTGTCCAGGTGCTAGATGAATATCCGTTCCCTGTGCATAAGCGTGAGCTTGTAATTGAGCAGGTTTACCTGAGTTGCGATGCACTTTTACATCATCCATTGAATAACCAGAAATGTTTTCAATACCTGATTTTAAATTATCAGGCAAGCCAGTATTGTTTTCTTTTTTCTGTATGGGTTCAAATTTTCCTTGCCCTGTTTCTTCTTCTACGTTTTCTTTTTGTTGTGCAGTTTGAGAGGTGAAATTATCAGCCATCGCTTGATATGCTCTAAGTTGTTTTACCTGTGCGCTGCTATTTGCAATTTGCTGATAGGCCTTGAATTGCTGTACCCGAGGGCTATTGTTAATAGCTTCTTGAAGTTTTCTTTGCGCAATCGCTTCTGGTCTGTTGTTTACAAACTGAATAGCAGATTCGCTACTGCTTTGCTGTTTTGGTAAACTGTTAGCAACAGCCAGGCTTTTGTTATCGGATGTTTTGTCAGCATGTGTATTCATTTTGCAATGTATTATCTGTTAAAATTGCCTATAAACAACCCGTTGGGTGCAATTAGATCTTTATGATAACTTTTCGTCAGTTCAAGTAATTTCGGAAGAAAATCGTATCGAGAACAAGAAAAATTTCATTAAAAACGGTTCTCGATACATTTTTTGTTACGTTTTACTCCACAAAAAACACTCGAACTGACGTTTTTAATAATTGCACCCAACGAGTTATAAACAGTATATATGTTACGTACTCACACATCCACCCAAAAAATGGTGTATAAGCGTGCTTTACAAACTCTTTCCTGAAATCAAATATACATATTAATCCTTACAAAATAGAAATCGAATTATTTTGAATTGATTTAGGGAGCGGGGGGTACTGGTTGTCTAATTACTGTGTATGCATGGATTACTTTTTCACTTTCCTTCGTTTGAGTGCAAATCCTTGTGATTGGGTTTACTTTGTCAGTTTGACTAAAGCCTCGGATGTTTTAGATAGTTGATCTACTGTATGGGCACTGATTACTTCGTAAGTTCACTTCGTTCGTGTAGAAATACGCGATTGGGATTTGTTCGGTATGGTACCACATATGCCAAATCATTAAATTGTAATACTGTCAAATTTAGTGAATAGAATTGATTTTTATAAAAGTTATAATTCCATTTTATTCTAGTACTATTTCATTAAAAACGGTTCTCGATACATTTTTTGTTACGTTTTACTCCACAAAAAACACTCGAACTGACGTTTTTAATACTTGCGCCCTACAGGTTAAAATACATTTTTTGTTACGTTTTACTCCACAAAAAACACTCGAACTGACGTTTTTAATACTTGCGCCCTACAGGTTAAAATACATTTTTTGTTACGTTTTACTCCACAAAAAACACTCGAACTGACGTTTATAATACTTGCGCCCTACAGGTTAAAATACATTTTTTGTTCCGTTTACTCCACAAAAAAACACTCGAACTGACGTTTTTAATACTTGCGCCCTACAGGTTAAAATACATTTTTTGTTACGTTTTACTCCACAAAAAAACACTCGAACTGACGTTTATAATACTTGCGCCCTACAGGTTAAAATACATTTTTTGTTCCGTTTTACTCCACAAAAAACACTCGAACTGACGTTTTTAATACTTGCGCCCTACAGGTTAAAATACATTTTTTGTTACGTTTTACTCCACAAAAAACACTCGAACTGACGTTTTTAATACTTGCGCCCTACAGGTTAAAATACATTTTTTGTTACGTTTTACTCCACAAAAAAACACTCGAACTGACGTTTATAATAATTGCGCCCTACAAGTTAAAATACATTTTTTGTTACGTTTTACTCCACAAAAAATACTCGAACTGACGTTTATAATACTTGCGCCCTACAGGTTAAAATACAATTTTTGTTCCGTTTACTCCACAAAAAACACTCGAACTGACGTTTATAATACTTGCGCTCTACAGGTTAAAATACATTTTTTGTTCCGTTTACTCCACAAAAAATACTCGAACTGACGTTTTTAATAATTGCGCCCTACAGGTTAAAATACAATTTTTGTTCCGTTTACTCCACAAAAAAACACTCGAACTGACGTTTTTAATACTTGCACCCTACAGATTAAAATACATTTTTTGTTCCGTTTACTCCACAAAAAGCACTCAAACTGACGTTTTTAATAATTGCACCTTACAGGTTAAAATACATTTTTTGTTCCGTTTACTCCACAAAAAAACACTCGAACTGACGTTTTTAATACTTGCGCCCTACAGGTTAAAATACATTTTTTGTTGCGTTTTACTCCACAAAAAACACTCGAACTGACGTTTTTAATAATTGCACCCTACAGGTTAAAATACATTTTACGTGGATTTTTCTCTACATATTTATAGATTAACTCCATGATGTATTTGTTGCTTTTGTATAAAGTGACGTTATGTTTTAAGTCTGAGGGTTCGGTTATGGCTTCATCGATTGAAAAATATCCCATCCCGTAAAAGTGTCCGTTTTCAACCCAAATACAACTGCGTTCTTCTTCAGTTCTGCCTTTGTCTATTATACCAAAACTCTGTTTATTGCTTTTTAAAAACTCCAATGCGTTTTCAACTTTTTCATTATGATTTTCAATTTCAGGTAAATTTATTTCCTGCTGTTCCTGTATTATACCTTTGGAAGTAGTGGTGTCGTATTTGCAAAAGCGATAATCAATTTCAAATTGTCTTGCCAAGCTTTGTAGTACATTTATACCCTCATACAAACTGCTAAAATGCTCTATGTTCGATTGGAACTTTGTTACTTTGCCAATTCCTAGATATTTATATCCATTTCTGGCTTCGTATTGGTATAAGCCAAATTTGGGTTCGTACTTTTTTAATGCTCGATTGTATGCTGGCCAAAGTTTTTTGATTTCGGTACATTCCAGTATTAATGCCATTAGTTCGGTAGCACAAATTTCAAATGAAATGGAATGAATGTCACGTAAAAAGTTTTGTCTTTGAGCATTTACACTATGACCAGTGAAATGTGTAGTCACCCGTTTTTTTATATTTATTGCTTTACCTACGTAGATCACTTTTTTGAACTCATTATAGAAATAATAAACACCAGGTTTTTCAGGTAATTGATTAAAATCATCAGGAGGTAGATTTGGAGGTAAACGTTGGTCTTGTGCTGTTTTTTTGAGCATTTGTTCTATTACTTTTTCTTCATCCCATTTTAATAATAGTGCAAATAGTATAGCTGTTGCCTCTGCATCACCACCAGCACGGTGTCTGTTTTCTAAAACTATATTTAAAGAGTTACAAAGTCTGCCTAAGCTGTATGATGCTAGTCCTGGCTTAATCTTTCTTGCTGCGCGAACCGTACATAATTTTCTTGCCGTCCACTTAAAGCCCGATTCTTCTAATTGGTGCCGAACGAATGAGTAATCGAAATTAACATTATGAGCTACAAATATTCGGTCTGTCAGTAATTCTAAAACTCTTTCGGAAATGTCATCAAATATGGGTGCATTCTTTACCAATTCGTTATTGATGCCCGTTAGCGCAAAAATAGCAATTGGGATTTCTTTTTGTGGATTGACCAATGTTTCATAGCGTTCTATTACTTCAGTACCATTATGGATGATAATTGCAATTTCTGTAATGCGACTGCCACGGGCATTTCCTCCCGTGGTTTCAATATCTACTATAGCGTATTCTATCTTTTTCATCTCTATTGTATAACGTGAATTTCATCCTGTTCGTGCATTATTTAAGCATTCATTCGGTGTCTTGGCAAATTAATTTCATGTGCTTGTGGATATGGTTCTCTGTCGGTTCCACTTATATCCTCCCTTATCTGTTGTTGGGTTCTATATTGGTCTTTGGCATCCATATAACGTGGATCTGGGACAAATGGCATCTTCGCCATTTTTGAAATCGTAACAGTTGGAAAATGATAATCTACTTCGACAATTCCCAATAACAAATAACATCCACCACCTTGAAAAGGAAACTGTAATAGGTTATCAGGAAAATGTACGGTGTCAAAATACGTGCCTTCATAATCTATCCAAGTGCCGAAATACATATTTCCTTTTATCGTTGGCACTTGTTTTCTCGAGATGAGATAGGCTAACATTTTGACTTGCTTTTTGTGATGAATGGCTAAATTTTTTGCCATAATATCACCACGATACTTCGTTTGAAGCAATTCAAAAACAGTACATGATACTGGAAAACTCAATAATTCAATTTCATCAAAAGCATCTTCGAGTAGGGAGCGTTCCAAATTTGGGAGTTTAAACTCTTTCACTGGTTCTTGTATCAGCATCAAATTTTTATTCTCCGGTTTTAAATTATTAAGCAATAGACTAGCAATTACTAAAAGTTGGTTCTTCGTTTGATTGGTAAACCGAAAAGCACCAATGAATATTAATGTTTTAATGCTTTCTATTCCCATTGGAATGCGATTTATAAAGTCTTCTAAAGAAATAAAGTTTCCGTTTTTTTCTCTATCGGATTGAATAAATAGAGCCATTTTACTATCTAAACTAAGAACGTGCATAAAACCTAAATAGATATCAGTACCGTAGAGATTCGTTTCGAAAGTACTTTTGTTTACACAAGGATTGTGAACTGTAGCACCTGCCATTCTTGCTTCATGGACGTAGACTTCTGTTCTGTAAAATCCTCCTTGGTTGTTAATTACTGCTACCATGAATTCTACAGGATAATAGACTTTTAAGTATAAACTTTGATAGCTTTCAACTGCATAGGATGCTGAATGCGCTTTGCAAAATGAATACCCTGCAAATGATTCAATCTGACGGTATATTTCTTCGCTAAGGTTAGGCGGATGTCCTTTTTGAGCGCATGATGCAAAGAAGTTGTCTTTCACTTTTTGTAACGCTGCAAGCGAACGTCCTTTGCCAGACATGGCACGTCTTAGAATATCTCCGTCTGCAGCAGGTAAACCTCCATAGTGTAATGCTATTTTGATAACATCTTCTTGGTACACCATAATTCCGTAGGTTTCGCCCAATTGCTGTTTGAACACCTCATGGAAATACTCAAATTTAGATGGGTTGTTGTGGCGGAAAATGTATTCTTTCATCATTCCTGATTTGGCTACTCCCGGGCGAATGATAGAAGAAGCTGCCACCAATGTTTTGTAATTATCACATTTGAGTCTTCTTAATAAACCCCGCATTGCTGGACTTTCGATATAAAAACAACCAATCGTTTTGCCTTGAGCCAAATAATTATTGGCTAATGCTTCATTTTTTGAAATTGATGTATCGCGAATATTTACCCGAATCCCTTTGTTTTTTTCAATCAGTTTGACCGTATCATCAATATGGCCAATTCCTCGTTGGCTTAAAATATCGAACTTTTCAAAACCAATATCTTCGGCGACATGCATATCAAAAAGCACAATTGGAAATCCTTTTGGAGGCAACTCAAGAGGTGTGTAATTTGTTATCGGTTCTTCGGAAATTATAATGCCACAGGAATGCATACTTCGTTGATTGGGGTATTTCTCCAGTAACATTCCATACTCTTGTACCAACTTTACAATGTGGTTCTTATCATGCAATTTCATGGGGTTTTTAGCCAACATATCTAATTCCTCTTTTGGAAGACCGAAAACTTTACCCACTTCTCTGAAAATTGAACGGTATTTGAATTCGACATTGGTACCACAAAAAGCCACATTTTCTTTGCCATACCGATTGAAGATGTATTCCAGGATTACATCCCGTTCTTTCCAACTCCAATCAATATCAAAATCAGGTGGGCTTTTTCGATTTTCATTTAGAAACCGTTCAAAATACAGATCTAGTTCCAAAGGGCATATATCAGTAATACCTAAACAATAGGCAATGATACTGTTGGCACCGCTTCCACGACCAATGTGCATGAAACCGCGGCTGTTGCTGTAGCGAATAATATCCCAGGTTATTAGAAAGTACCCACTGAATTCTAATTGGTCAATGACTTTGAGTTCTTTTGCAACTCTTGCTTTTGCTTCTGTATTTTTTTTCCCATACCTCCATAACATGCCCTGATGGGCCAAAGAAGTTAGTAATTCGATATCGCTTTGACGATTGTTGGTATAGTATTTTTTATTTCTAGGCGTATTGAATTCAAATTTGAAATTGCATTGTTCAATTACATTTTCTGTATTGGCAATAATTTCGGGATATACCGTATAATGAGTTAAAAGTTCTTCTAACGGTTTTAGGACTTCAGTGGTTTTGCAATAGTCGGCTTCTGTTAGTTTTGATAGAATGATATTGGAATCAATTGCCCTTAAAATTTTATGTAGATTGAATTCCTTTTTTGTTCTAAAAGTCACTGGTTGCAACACGACCATTTTGGCTATTTTACTTTTAAGTTCTGCAGCAAAAAGTTTGGGCAATTCTTCGGGGCGAATACCAATGTATTCATTCTCTCGTAGCGAAAGTGGTGCATTTTCTATGGTGTAGATTATAAAAACAGAAACGAATTCTGGTGCTTGCTTTGGTAATGGTTCTCCGCTGAAGTTATGAGCTGTTAAAAAACGATTCATTTCTGCCAGTCCACTTGCGTCTTTGGCTAAACCGATGTAACGCATTTTATTTTCAGAATGGAATTCGATACCCACAAGCGGTTTAATCCCTACAGCATCACAGCTTTTGATAAAAGCATAAATGCCAGTTACGGTATTAATATCCGTTAATGCCATTGCTTTTACTCCACAAGTAACAGCTTGCCCTATAAGATCATTGAGGGGAATGGTGCCGTAACGGAGGGAGTGGAAGGAGTGGCAGTTGAGGTACATGGGAGTTGTTTAAGGGTTTAAATTGTTTAAGGTTTAAGGTTTAAGGTTTTAAATTGTTTAAGGTTTAAGGTTTTAAATTGTTTAAGGTTTAAGGTTTAAGGTTTAAATTGTTTAATGTTTAAGGGTTTATTTGTTTAATTGTTTAAGGTTTAAGGGTTAGGGTTTGGGGAGTCTTCTTAAAATTTCGTCTTTGGTGTTGGGTTTAAAGGATGCGCCGGCACAACGCATTACGGCATCAAATCCATAGCGGCTTTTCATTTTGTCCATTGCTTCATAGAGTGCCAACATTTCTTCGGTATCCTCAAACAGATTGATTTGATAGGTTCCTCTCACCAGACCGCTAAAACGAATGCCAATTAATCGCAATCTCATTCGTCTTTGGTATAATTTGTCGAAAAGCTCCATTACGTTTTTGGTGAGTACATGATCTGCTGAAGTATAAGCAATTTTGCATTGCTTCGTTTCGGTATCAAAATTGGCGTATCGTATTTTGACCACTATAGTTGAAGTTAGCCATTGTTCTGAACGCAGTTGAAAAGCTAGTTTTTCGACCATTCCTATTAAAATTGATTTTAATTTGATTAAATCAATAGTGTCTTGAGAGAAAGTATGTTCGGTTGATATTGATTTTCTTTCCGTGTAGGGTTCTACCGGATTGTTGTCTATTCCATTTGCTTTTTTCCAAATCTCCACACCGTTTTTACCAATCATTTGTTGAAGGACCTCAGCTGGCATCTCAGAGAGTGTTTGTATTGTTCGAATTCCAATTCTTGATAATAACCTAAAAGTTACATCACCCACCATTGGGATTTTTTGAATGGATAATGGATTTAAAAATGCCTTTACCAAGTGCTCTGGTATTTCTAGATTTTGCTTTTGCTTTCCTTCACCAGTGCCAATTTTTGAAACCGTTTTATTAACGGATAAGGCAAAAGTTAAGGGCAAACCTGTTTCTTTTGTAATCGTTTTAGCGAGTTCATCTGTCCATTTATAACTGCCATAAAATTTATCCATTCCGGTAATGTCTAAATAAAACTCATCGATACTGGCTTTCTCCACTATAGGTGCTTTCTCTTGAATAATTTCGGTAATAGTATGCGAGAATTTTGAGTATAATTCCATATCTCCTTTCATCACTTTGGCTTGTGGACAAAGCTTTAAAGCCATGTTTATAGGCATAGCGGAACGCACACCAAAACGGCGTGCTTCATAGGAACAGGATGCGACTACACCACGGTCACCGCCGCCTATAATTAGCGGAATACCTTCTAATTGAGAATTAGTGATTCTTTCGCAGGAAACGAAAAAAGTATTCATATCGAGATGTACAATTGCCCTAGCCATTTTACTAATTTTATAGGTTACAAAATTAGTACAGATACTAACATTATTTTGTATATTTGCTGTTACAAATTATAACAAAATCACTATGTCGTTATTTTCAGACAATATCAGAACGCTGCGCATTAAGGATAAAATCTCCCAAGAAAAATTAGCGGAGCAGTTGGGAATTACCAGAGGGAGGTATGTTAAATATGAAGATGGAACCTCAGAAGCTCCTTATGATATTTTGAAGAAAATTGCTCATCATTTTCACATCAGTATTGATTTATTGTTAGCTGTTGATGTGCGTAAAATAGACATTCAGGATTTAATTAAATTAGAAAACAACCGATTGATATTACCCATTCAAGTTGATACCATTGGGGAGAATGTTATTGAAATTGTAACTCAAAAAGTGAAAGCCGGTTATTTGAGTGGCTATGCCGATCCCGAATATATTGAAAGTTTACAGCAAATTTCTTTACCCTTTTTGGGACCAGGAAAACATCGAGGATTTCCAGTTGAAGGCGATTCTATGCCACCGCATGAGGAAGGTTCTATTATTGTTGGTCGCTATGTTGAAAGGCTAGGGGAGGTGCAGGACGGCAAAACGTATATATTGATTACTAAAAACCAAGGGATGGTTTATAAGCGTTTGAATAAAAATAAAAAAAATGCTTTGGTTCTGGAATCGGATAATCGATTCTACCCCAATTATGAAGTTAAGTTTTCTGAAATTCTAGAAATTTGGGAATTCGAATGTAATATTGGACGAACGGATAAGAAAGAACCAGTAACAGAAATTGAAAGTTTACGAGAAATTTTATTGGAATTGAAACGGGAAGTTTCGGTAATTAAGGAACAAACGAATTCTCAAGCATAATGGATGGTTGTTAGGCTAGATGAGACCTCGAAGAGCTGGTGTATTATTTTTAAATTTCTATTTTTGGTTTCCAAGTTTCTGTCAACAAAATTCAACTTTCACGCTACTGCTTTACAGATTTCGCTTTACGTTTCTAACTTTTTTTGTTTACTAAAAAAGTATTATGTTGGTTAAATTTTATCTCTAAATAATCCATATAATAGTGTCAAATTTATTATTGCAAATGTAATCACCAATGCTATTGTTATAGTCTCTTCAGTTAAAAAACTGTATTCTTGAATCATTTCGATTAATTCATATATTACATAAACACTACTTATTAAAACTAAAATACTATTACTATAACAAAGTGATTTTTTTAATTTAAATTTAGTTTTATCAGTTTGTTTAAAGATTGTTAAAAGAACTGAAGTGATTATTGCAAAAAGATAAAAAAGATAATTTGTATTATTAGGGTCACTATTATGGCCTCCAGCTCCAACTAGAAATTCTGCCGTAAAAAAGAGAGGAACACTTACTATCAATATAAATCGATAAATAATAAAACTAGATTTGAATATTAAGTTGGTTTTCATAATGATTGTATTAATTTTTGGTTGAAACTTCTTTTCAACTAGCTTTTGTATGCGTTATTTCTTCTTTACTTGAATAATTTTACTTTTTATAGAATCATTCTGTTTTTCTGTATACTGTTCTTTTTTAATAACTTCATTTTCATTAATTGTATCATTTTCAATTACCGCTGGTTCCCCATCTATTACTGCTTTTCCCATACAACTTGATAAAGTAAAAAGAATACTCAAGGAAAATAATGCAACTTTTTTAATCGGTTTAATTTTAATTCGGCTAATTCGATTTCTCAAATTAGAATATTTGATACTATTTTTAGTTTCAATTTGATTAAATTTAAAATGACCACAAATGCTTTCTTTACTTGAATTTTCAATCAAATATTTTTGAATTTCAAGATTCTCCATTTTTGTAAAATCCACAACTGTTTTATTGCAAGAATTACAAAATTTTCCATTCTTATTTGGTGTCATTGAATTCCAATTTTGATTGCAAGGTTTTGGAATATTTATTTTGTTTTCCATTTTATTTCAAATTATTACTTTAAAGATCTTTAAGAAAATTGTTCGCTTTTTTTCGTTTTGAGTGTCAATTTCTGCCGATGTTCTGGTATTATGGCTTTGGGACTAAATTAAGTGCATTCTTCGAATTTGGCACCTGAGTACTGATAATTTTCGGGATGAATAGACGAAACACCCGAGCGATAGCGAATAGGCAAAACAATCCCGATAGCTATCGGGACACAAGTACAAAACCGACTTTCCATTAAGCTTATTGCCCAAATCTGATGTAGCTGTTATATGCCTTTTTTTTTTCATTCTGTCTGTTAGTTGAAAATGTCATAAAATCTCCAATAGAAAAATAGTCCGATTAGTATAATGTAAATAAGATTGTTTAAGGTAAGTAGCCACTTGGCAAGTACACTCCAATTTTTCTCTTTTATTAGTCTGTAATTAATCATAGAAAAAGGCAGTATAAGTAGTAGCAGTAGAAATGGAATGTATGAGGTTAAACTTATAAAAATATTTGTCGGGTCTTTATAAGGTGCAGGAAAGTAGAAAACGTTAACAGGTCCGCTTAATACATACATATAATAGAACAAAATTAGACCAATTGGAAACAGTAATAGTTGAACATAAGAATACTTTTTACTCTCTCTCTTTCTGAAATACTGAATTAGAAAGAATATCGAAGTCAGTAAAAAAAATCCAGCAGAAGCAACTATAAATACTCCTATTAAAATGCTGTCTTTTGGGGTTTTGTAATTGCGTAATTGTTCAAATTCAGGGTTATTCGGGAATAGTGTTTCTATCGCAATAATATGGTCGCCCTTTTTTAATTCTTCACTTAGGTTGAATTGCACAGTTGTCTTATAGTCGTGATAAAAATACAAATTCACCTTCCCTCTATTTAAGTCCCATATAGATGAGAGTAAAGTTCCATCTCCAATTTTTTTTCTGCAAACGTGCATTTTGTCTGACAATGCGGTGCAGAACTCTAATGTAGTGTCAATGCCGTTCTTCAGAAATGCTACACCGTTTCGGTACCTGTCAAGTTTATTAGCATTTTGTTCTGGAGTTATGGAAGGACAAAAGTTGGATATAACGTATGTTGGTTTACTACCGATAGTCAATTTGTATGGCTCTACAATTAAATATTTACCGGATTTGTCAACGTAAATAAAAACATCTTCGATAAAATAGCTGTGGTCATATTTGCTGATATATTCCTGTACCTCTTCTACTGTTTTGCAATTGTGTAAAATGTCTTTCAAATATTTTGTCGGGTTGGATATGGTTTTTCTGTTTGCAAAGCTTTTTTGTTTTGGGTGGTATGCGACAAGTCTTTCAAATGCGAGACCCATTTCATTCATTCCTGATTGCGGTGCGTATCCGTTTTCTCCGTCAAATCTTGCTCCTGTAAATGCTGCACCGTATCTATCTATAGTTGCGTTTTCAAACCAAATATGAGGTGTTGTAAACCAAGCATCGTGATTACTTCCGAAAAATGTTCTGTTGCCAATTGTAATTTTATATCCACTGCACGCAATACTGTCTTGTATAACACTAAAAGTTATAATCGTCAATAAAATAAGTCTCGCAAATTGCATTTTTTTTATTTTGGTTGTCATAATTTGTCCAATTTGTAATTTTATTTTTAGTTGTTTGATTTATGGTTGAGGTGTCGTCCTAAAATGGTATATAACGTTCTGGCACTGCAGTGGGTTTGGGACTAAATTAAGCCCTATTTTCGTATTTGCCACCCGAGTCCCGATAATTATCGGGACGAACAGGCGAAGCAATCCCGATAGCTATCGGGACCCAAATACAAAACCAACTTTTAATTAAGCCTAATACCCAAATTGCTTGTAGCGTGTGTTATATGATGTGCTTATTAGAGAGAGTTTTTGTAAAGTTCACTTACTTTGTCCAGCTTTCGTCCTAACAATATTTGAGCATCTTTTGGTGCTTTTTCGATTTGTTCTTTAGATAAACTTTTCTCAAGTTCTTTGATGTCTTTAATAGCTTCTTCCTGTTTTAAAATACTAAAATCAATTTTTGATTCATTGTAGATTAAGTACCATAAATAGCTTTGATAAATATCTTTTTCAAAATATTTTCCGTTTCCATAAAAGTTGGCTAATTCTAATCTTGCGGAAGTTATATTTCCGCTCAGCGCAAGATTTTCAGGATTGGGGAGTTTGGCAAGTTTTATTATCCATTCTTTGAATTTTGATGTGTCAGCTTTTACTCCATTTCCTGTCAGATAACAATCTACAATATTCCACATACAAGTAGCGTCATTATTGTTTGCACATTTCAGAGCATATTCAAAAGCCTTTTCAGAGTTTTGTTCGATTCCTTGTCCATTACCATAAGCCATCATCAATGCATAATGTCCATCATTAAAACCATTGTCAGATGATTTTTTATACCATTCGATAGCTTCTTTTTCGTTTTTAATTCCAGCTACTCCGTTTTGCAAAAAATATCCCAAATTATATTGAGCTTCAGCATTTCCTAATTCAGCTGATTTTTTTAAAATTGGGAAAGCTTCATCATATTTTCCTTGTTGCACTAATGCTTTTGATTGTTGATTTAATTCATCTGCACTTTGTCCAAATGTTAGTTGAAAAATCAAAAGAGAAATAAAAATTAAGAGGTTTTGTTTCATTTTAGCAGGTTTTTGTGGGAGCATATCATATAACGTCCCGCTACTACAGCGGGTTTGGGACTAAATTAAACCCTATTTTCGGATTTGCCAATCCCGATAGCTATCGGGATCCAAATACAAAACCATTTTTCCATTAAGCCAAATCCCCAAATTGCTTGTAGCGTGTGTTGGCGATAGTGCATTTTAGTCTAAACAACTCAAAATGTAGACACACATCAAAAACACAATCATAATAAATGCGATGTTACTAATTTTATAGATTATTTTGTTTTTCGAAGATTCTTTTTTCCATTGTGAAACCATATAATTGTTGTTTTTTTTGAATATTTTATCGTTAAAATACTTCAATATTAAAGAGATAACAACAAAAACCAGAAAACTAAAATTGAGACTAATTTTTAAATTAGGTAGTAAAACTTTCTTCAAAATTGCACAAATTACCACTAATAGAAATGATTCATAGATAGAAATCAAACGTGTAGCGCGATCGGGATCTTTCGCTCTAGTGTTAAGGTAAAATAATAGATTATATATTTTTTTAATTTCCAAAAATAAATTTTATTCGTTGAATTCTCTTCGGTTCCATTTGCATTATCGCCAACGTCCCCGCGCTACAAGCAGTTTGGGACTAATTTAAGCTCTATTTTCGGATTTGCCAAATCTTCCAAATACAAAACCATATTTAAATTAAGCCTAATACCCAAATTGCTTGTAGCGTGTGTTAGGTAGCGTAACTTTTTACATTTTTCTAATTCCAAGTTTTAAATATAGTTTGATTAACAGTTTCTTTGTCAGATGGCGGTGGTGGTGGTGGAGGAAATCTAACAATATGTTTTCCGTAATCTATATCTTTCGTGTAAGGAGAAAATTTTAATGATTTAATTATTTTCCTGAATTCAGCAGATATTTTATAGATATTGGTTGGAGCTTTCTTTCCATAAACGAATACAGAATCAAGTTTTTTTCCATTTTGTATCAATAATTTAAAGGCGTGTCTGTCTTGTAAAGATGATTCAGAATATGATTCTTCTAAATTGGAAAAATCAATGTTGTCAACTAAAGAATCTATTTTTATTTTATGTTTTGTCTTATTTATAGCGAAAAACGATTTTTGATTAGGTAAATATTCTGTTAGAAATACTGTGTCATTGCAAGTTAATTTCAATGTATAAACTTCTTTTTCGGTTGCATCTGAATAAATGTAAGATTTCAAAGAATCACATTTAGCAAATTCCTTTCTATGACAGTTTGAAAGTCCAATAGAAAGTAAAAGTAAAAAGTAAAATTTCTTCATATCCGCAATTTTGGTGTTATGCTACCTAACGTCCCGCTACTACAGCGGGTTTGGGACTAAATTAAGCCCTATTTTCGGATTTGCCAAATATTCCCAAATACAAAACCAACTATCCATTAAGCCAATTGCCCAAATCCGTTGTAGCGTGTGTTAGTGGCTGGTTTTTATTCCCTTTCTTAATATCCCAATTTTATTAAACTCTAAAACTTTGCTAAATTCTTGATTCCAAATTGAAAAATCGTGAGTTCTGAGGTATTCTTTTGTTTTTGCGACAATATTAGTTTTTTCTGTTTGAAAAGATTCGTTTCTTGTAAGTGAGACGAATAATATTTCGCTTTCAAAAAAACTTTCTATTATTTCTTGAATAAAATTTTCACTGTTGGTTTCTTCGAAATCGAAGTAAATCCATTCACTTTCAGATTTATTAGATGGTATTAACCATTCTATTTTGTTATGATAAGTTTTATTTGCCTCATAAATTATTCTTGAATCCATAATTGTATTTTTTTCTGATTTCAATTTAGGATTTAGTATTGATATAATTTTTCCAGTTCCAATTATATTTGGTCCTTCTCGAAAGTCAAATTCTAAATTTTCGCAAAGTTGATATTTGAAATATTCTTCAGCAAGTATTTTAATTTCAGCTATTACTGTATCACCTGGGAAAACTTTTTCTTTATCAATAAAAGTTTGAATACCTGAAGTTTGCATTTCAGAAAAAGGAAACTTTATTGTAGGTCTATATCCAGAAAAGGTATAACTATTACGTCCTCCTTCTTCGTTTTTTTTGTATTTTAATAATGCTATAAAATCAGATTTAAAATTCATTCGTAATATTTTCGCACAGTTTTTTCGAAGCTTGCTACTAACGTTTTGCGGCTTTAAGAAGTTGGGGATTTGTAAGCCCGAAACTTTCGATTAAGCCCAAAGTTCAAAACTACAAAACAAACTTTAAATTAATCCCGAAACCCCCAATTTCTTAAAACCGCTGTTATCGGCTGCCCTTCTGTTGGTGTAGATATCAGCAAATTCTCAAAAACGAGTAAAGAGTGATTTTGCAGTGTTTGAAAAGATAAAAGATTTGTCACTATCTGTGAAGTTTTGGTAATCATTAATTTCTTTAATACTTCTTGTCACATATTCCTCATATCGCAATGGAAAGTCAGTGCCAAAAAGCAAATTGTCAGAAGATACCAAATGTTGTAAAGCTGAAAAAACAGACGGTGACGTAGATAATGCAAGGTCAAAGTACAATGTCTGAAGCGAATTAATTATTTCTTCTTTTGTCTGTGTAATACCTTGCCATTCACCAGCAATGCTTAATCTGTATGCTAAATAAGGAATTGTTCCACCTGCATGAGAAATAATCCAATTGATGTTAGGGAATTGAGTCAACCTATTTTTATAAATCATATCCATTACTGACCTTGTTGTCTCTAATGGATATTCATAAACTGATAAATCTCTTTCAAAAGTTGGCAGATTATCACCTGCTGGCAAAGTTGGATGTACAAGTATTGTTGCATTACGTTTATTTAACTCCTCCAAAATTGGAACTAAACTTTCAGAGCCAAGATATATACCTTGATAGTTGGTCGGAATAATGAACCCATCAGCATTGAGTTCATTTATTGCAAAGTCAATTTCTAATAATGCACCATCAATATCTCTCATTGGTAGTGAAGCCAACATTCCATACTTTTTGGGATTAAAACTATTTATATCAGCCAATGAAGTATTAAGTTTTCTAATTACATCAGTAGGACCAGAAATAGGCAAAGAAAGAAGGGCACCGCTAATGCCCATTCTTTCCATCGCTTCCTGATCAGATTCTATACTCCATTGTGGTAATTTCAAATTTGCTTTGTGACTTTGAAATATTGCATGATGATGAATATCAATAATTGGATTAAGTAAAGCCATTTTAGATATTAAATTTTATTGATATCACCATTCAAATTAATTGCAACACCTTCTTTCCATACATTAAGAATGGAAAGCGAATCAGAAATATTTTCAGAAGGATTTCCTTTTACTAATATTAAATCAGCTCTCAAACCTTCTGCAATTTGTCCTCTGTCTGTCAAGCTAAATCTTTTGGCTATTAATGATGTGGCTGATTTTAAAGCATCTGTAGGAGTTAAACCAGCTTCAACTAATAATTGCATTTCATGATGTACACTTACTCCGTGTGCAAGCCCTCCTAAATGTGCCATTGGAACAGATACATCTGTTCCAACAAGAATATTAACACCTGCATCGAACAAATCTTTTACATTATTGAAATTATCTTCCATATTGCCAGATGGAAAGGTATTGAAACAGGAACACATCGTCATCTTCCAGTCTTCATTTAGTTTGTATTCCACACGCACATCTTTAGCTACATGACAAGCCGACTTTCCTATTATTGATGAATTAAGTACTAAACAAGGTGTTACAAAAATTCCTTTATCTGCAATTGATTTAATAAGTTCGGGAGTCCAATCAGGTCTATCGATAAATAAATGAGCCAAGCCATCTACACCCACTTCAACAGCTGTTTTTGCAGCTTCGGCTGTCAAAACATGGGCTATTGCTATTTTTCCTAACTTGTGAGCTTCATCGACTGCGGCTTTCAATACTTCAGGTTGTATCATTGGCAAACCTGGAGCATTCATAACCGTTCCTTCTTCAATCATTATTTTGAAGTAGTCTGCACCGTTTTCCATTTGTTGTCTTACAAACTGCACAGCACCATCTTTGGTTGTAACATCCAGCTTATTACCCTCTTTATTTTCCCTTTCTGCAAAGGCTGCAATGAATTCCTGTTTTTCTTGCTCTGTCATTTTCTCCATCTTTTTCAAGATGAAACTGGGAATACCATCCTCTTTAGGAATCAATTCATCTGGATGTCCACCGGGTGCTGTTAACGCCATACCAGATGAACGAACATCGGCAACATTATCCTTGTCTTTTAGTTGTAGTTCACGACCTTTTTTTGTCATACCACCTTGCATTTCTAATTCGGTGGTTACTCCAAAAAGTATAGCATCTCTTAATGAATCTTCCGAAGTATGTACATGTGCATCTATTAACCCGGGAAGTAATGTACATCCTTTTCCGTCTATAACTTCTGCATCAACTGGAACTTCATCTGAAACACTAATGATTTTTCCATTTTGAAAGACTACATTCTTTTGCCCTAGCATTTGGATACCGTCAAACACATTTGCGTTGACAACTGCTGTTTTTTTATTCTGCATCATTTTATTAAGTTTAAAATTTATGAGGCAAAATTATTTCTATTGCAGGGTAGAAAATTGTATAAATCGGTCGTTTTGATTTTGCCTCAATTCTTTGGGCAATGCACCAGAAAGTTTTTTCACTTCTCTAATAAAATGAGATTGGTCTGCAAAATTTTGTTGTGGAAAAACTTTACCCTCTTTTATATGATGAAAAGAAGCACGGAACCGAAGAATATTGCAATATGCTTTTAATGAAAGTCCAAATTGCTGATTGAAATAACGATTGATTTGCCTGCTACTCCAAAATACTTTTTCTGAGAGTTCCTTTACAGTCATTTCTCCATTTGAAGAATAAATTAAGTCAAACAGTTTTTCTTTTCTACTGTCAATTTCTGTGGGTAAGAGTAATTGGATTATTTGTGTCGCTTTTTTATAAAAAAGGGTAAAATCATTCAATTCTGTTAAACTAAAATTCCAATAGTCGGAAGATAAATTCTGGGCATTATTTAATAAGTTAGAAATTGAATTTTTAAATACATATTCAATCGCAAGTAATTTGAAACTAACGACTAACATTGTTGTATTACTTTTAAGAATTGCATTGTCGGGATGCGTCCCAATTCCTAAAAGGGTAGTTTGAAATGGAGCACTTCCAGATTTTATAAAAATTAAGTCAATTCTACCGTCAGGCAATACCATAATTTCTTTGTCGTTTTCGGTTAGATTTTGCAACAACCAAAAACTTTCTACAAATTCGGTAATCGATTTGTCGGGTTTAATTAACTCGTAATTTAAATCTCTATTCATGTCGTCTGTTTATAGGTACTTTAGGGTTTTAAGAGTTGTCGAAACCGTTCTGGTAATCAGCGGGTTTAGGACTAAACTAAGACTTGTTTACGGATTTGCCAAATCATTGCAAATACAAACCAATTTTTCCATTAAGCCAAATCCCCAAATTGCTTATAGCGTGTGTTGGCAGTAGTAATTTTATTTAGTAAACTTTATCAGGTTCTTATTTGGCATTGGCATAGATGGAAAAGGTAATTCTAATGTGTCTTTATTCATCGAATATTTTTCAAAAGTTTTCAGTTTTTTTTCTAATTCGGCAGATTTTTCAATTTTATTAAATTTCTTTTCTGAGTAATTATTTTTTATCAAATTTTGCAATTCTATAAAATCTTTATGTTTTGAATTGGTTTTAAAATCAGAAAAATTAAATGTAATTTCTTTTTGATTTTTATATTTTATTCTGATTCTAATTATCGGACCACAAGAAATTTCCACAATGGGATTTTTAGGTTTTTCATTATAAAACTTCTCGCTTTTATTTTGGCTATTTAAAGATATTTTGTCAATTATTTTTCTGTCAACAGTAGATTTAAATTTCAAATATTCATTTTTTGAAAAAGGAGTTTTTTGAAGTGTTTCGACATTTCCATTTCCGTCAATTATGGAGTAAGTAACAGGCTCCGTTTTAAATTCTGTTTGACTATCATTTAGGTTGTAGTAATAGGACATAATTTCGATGCTATCAATTTCATTCGTTTTTTGAGAACAACTAAAAATAATAATTGAAATAAGTAAAATTAATTTTCTCATATTCTTCTCTTTTCGGTTTTTCAGGGTTGCCGACGTTCCCGCGCAACAAGCAGTTTGGGACTAAATTAAGCTCATTATTCGGATTTGCCAATCCCGATAGCTATCGGGACCCAAATACAAAACCAACTTCAAATTAAGCCAAATACCCAAATTGCTTGTAGCGTGTGTTGGCAGACGTTTTTTTTATTCTAATGATAAGTTGTTCTCTTTTACAAAATCTTTCAAGTCTTTTTCCCAACCCGGGAATTTTTTAAATTCTTCTTTTCTGGTTTTTATAACCTCAAAACCTTTGTTAAAAGTTTCTTTATCTTTTAATAATTTAATTGCTTCCATTATTAATAACAAACCATAAGCATTTTTATTTATTTTAAGTTTCTCAATGAATGAATTTTTAACGATCAATAAACTTTTGTTGTCGTTTAATTCTTCAACAAAATTTGACAAACCTAAATCCTCGATTTCTATTATGTTACTTTCTAAAGCTTTTAAATATTCCTCGTTAGATAATTTTTTTAACTCGTTTAAGATATGGATTAATTTTGCTTCTTTATTCCAAGTCAAACCACTTTGCATATTGTCTACGAAATCACTATCATCGTAAATATTTTTATGAATAATTTCTGCTTTTCCTTTTAGCATTAAACCATTGAATAGGAAATTTTTTGTTTCTATTTTTGAATGTCTTTTTTTATAATTATCTAGGATATTATATGAGATTACCTTATTTGTAAGCCATAATTTTTCTAATGCTGGATAAAATAATTCACATTTATTCATTTCAATTTGATTGTAAATTGTGCTTAAACAGTAATTCCCACAATCATTATTCTTCAAATCTTCAATTTTGAGGTGAATAGCTTTTTCAACTGTTTTAACAGTTTCTGGAGTACAAGATTTTGCTAAAGCAAACATATATTGAAAATCATCAAACTTAATATTGGTTTCTAATATTTCTCTAAATTGTTCGTTTGGAAATTCTTCAATTGCTGGCAAAGCATCTATTCCGAAGCTTTTAATTAATTCTATATCATTTTCTTTTTTATATTTTGCAATAGTAACTAATAGGGCAGAAGACTTATTTTCTATCACAATTTTTCTTATTGGTTCATAGAATTCTTCATTTTGCGGAATCCAATAATTTATGCTTTCCAATAATTTTATATTTACTGGATTTTTATTTAATATTTTACGAATTAATATTTCTTTGTTTGAGGTTATTTCATCTTTTGAATAGTTTCGATTAAAAGTTAATCGTTGAAACATAAAGTTTGGAAAACTTGTACTATCTGACAAACATTCAGTTGCATAAACTAATGTGTATTTTGAATCAATCAAATTATCATAAACATCAAACACTTTTTTACTTTTTCTATTTATTAGCGTTTCTATTGAAATTCCTTTTGTAAAAGTGTTTTTGCCATTTAATGAAAGATAAATTAATTCTTCTTCAGTTGCTTTTTTATCTAGCAATTTTGAAATTGAATCATTTTTCGAACCCATTGCATTGAAAGTTTTATAATCCTCAAAAGGTTTAATAAAACTGCCTAATTCTTTCGATATTTGAGAATTACAATTAATAAAATTGAATAGTAAAATGCTTAATATTAGTCTTTTCACAATTTTTTAGGTTAAAATGTCTGCCAACGTCCCCGCGCTACAAGCAGTTTGGGACTAAATTAAGCCCATTATTCGGATTTGCCAAATCTTCCAAATATAAAACCATTTTTAAATTAAGCCTAATGCCCAAATTGCTTGTAGCGTGTGTTAGCAGTAGTTGTTTTAATCATGTGAAAAAATTACTTCTTCAGAAAGAATACCCCTTTTTATATTATTTACCAAACTCCTCGTCTGTGATTAGAGACCCAGCGATACATACCTAGAATATTAAGCTTATTCATTGCTTCAAAGCCTCCCCATTTTTTTACTTTATCTGAGAACTTGACATTACGGTATAATTGGTCCCAACTTTGCCCTTGACGAACTAATGACAATACTTGATCGTGCAAAGAAATCATGTACTCTCGTAAGTCTCTTATGTTTTCAAGATTTGCTGGCGTATAGTGTCCAACATCTATATAATTTACATCTTGTTTCAGAGCCCAATCTAATGTTTCAATCCATCCATCGTAATAGAAATCAAGGAAATCATTGTACGGCATAGTGTTCGATTCTCCAATATCTGTCAATTGCATTGCTTTGTAATCTGGTAATGTTACTACTGTCAAACTGTTTGAATGACTTGCTGCAATATGGTTGAGAACAATAGTTTCCCCTCCAAATTTCATAGTTAGTTGGTCATCAAAAACAATATCAGGCACTGCCACTGGTAATTTCTCACCAATTATGGCTTCCAATCCATTTTTTTGAATTATGACTTTAGCTCCTGCTTGTTGAAATATTTGAGAACCTCCAGCATGGTCATAATGACCGTGTGTTAAGATTACATATTTTACAGGAACATTGAATCTCTTTTTGATTTCTTCATTTAGCCAAATAGCAGCTTGTGTTAGTGCTGGGTCGATTACGATTGCACCTTCTTTTGTAATGAGTACCAATCCGCTATGTAATGCAGGCAGAGTTCCATTGGTGTGTCTGTAGAGGTTTCCTTTGACTTGAACTAAGCTTTTTTCTAAATTCACATCTGGAACTCCATAAATATCAGGAAGTATTTCCCTGTTTTTATATTGAGATTGATCTACATATTCAGCTCCGATTAAAATATCTTTTCCTTGAGCTGACAAATTTAAGCTTGACAAAAGCGCTGTTAAATAACATAACATTTTAATTGTTCTTAGGGTCATGATGAAATAGGTTTAAAAGGTTTGATAAAATCTTATATAATTATTTGATAAAATTAAGTATTGATAATTTCTATTTGGTCATTTTATTGATTTTTCTCCCATCTGCGGTACAATTCTATCTAACGTTTTTTTAATGTTTTGAAAATCAATAATTTGTATTTTTAATATTTGCCTTAATTTTCACTTTCTTTCGTTAGCTGAAGGAGTCAATTTGGGCGCGAGTATGGGGAATTACTGCTAACTAGTATATATGTGTGACTGAGTCACAGATATCCACCCAAAAAAGGGTGCAAAAGTGTGCTTTGCTTCACACTTTCCTGAAATCAAATATACGTATTAATCCTTACAAAATAACAATAGAATTATATTGGATTGATTCCGGAAAGGAGGGGGAGCATGGTTGACTAATTACTGTTTCTGCATGGATTACTTCTTCACTTTCCTGTGGGATTTCTACTCCGTCGGAATGACAATATTGGGCGTAGTTATTGCGTAGTATTATCACTTGGCATTATTTCAAATTTATCGTGTTCTTGCATTTAGGGTAATTTGTACACCCTAAAAAGTTTCCAAATTTCCCTGCCCTCTTTGTCATAAAGCCACTCTTGCATTCAGGACAAAGGAATTTATCTTCTAAAATTTCAATATTGCTGAATGTTTGATTACAAATAGGATAATGTGAACACCCTAAAAATTGAGTGCCATTTGATACATTTTGCCTAATTACAAGTTTCCCTGTTTTACAGTATGGACAATTTGTTGTTTTTAATGCTCCGTCAGCATTAGTTAATAAGTAATTATTATCTTTTAGTAATTCTTCTGCAAATAATGAAACTTCTGATGGAATAAGTAATACCACTTCGTTTTTGGTTCTTGTTAGAGCAACATAAAACAACCTGCGTTCTTCTGCAAAACTATATTCTTCGTCATCATTGAGTAATAACGACAAAATCGGGTCGTCTGTCATTTTGTTTGGAAAACCAAGTAAGTGGTTTTTTAGGTTTAGTACAATTACATTGTCTGCTTCTAAACCTTTTGATTTGTGTACCGTTAAGTATTTAATGTCCATGTCATCAAATCCTTTTATTTCTAATTTATCGCTACGTTCGTAATACTTTATTTTGCTGTTTGGTTTGAGCATTATAAATTCATTTATATCAAAGCTATGACGACCTAAAACCAAAATAGGCTTGTTGCCATTTTTGTCAATTAATGCTTGAATTTCTTTGATTAAAACCTCTTGGGCATTGTCTTGAGAATAAATAACAAACTTGATTGGGTTTTCTAATAGCTCTTTTTTAGATTTTGGATTCTTTTGGATTTGTTTTTTGTTCTTTTGAATGTATTTAGCAGTTATGTCAATAAGCGATTGTGAATTGCGATACGTTTGTTCAATAAACAACTGCTCGGATTTACCAACATATTTTTCAAAATTGCTAAACAATGAAATGTCACTACCGGCGAAACGATAAATTGATTGCCAATCATCACCCACGCAAATTAATCTCGCACCAGATAGTTCTCGAATCTCTTTGATTAAATTAAATCGTGAATACGAAATGTCTTGATATTCGTCAATGATAATATGCTTATAAGTGTAATATGCATTGTTTTCTTTTATGAGATCAGTTGCCTGATTTATCATATCATTAAAATCAATTTCGTTTAATTCTTTGAGCTTACTGTCGTATTTTTTTAGAATGTTAAGTGAAAATTTTAAGAAAATCTCTTGTCTTTCATACATAAATTCATTTCCCTTTTTACTTCTGTCTAAAAACAAGTTTGTGATCGAATCATAGTTTAATTTTCGTGATTTGCTGAGGTTGATAAAAGTTTCAATGAGTTTCCTAATTTCTTTTCCAAAATTCTCGTCGGTATCTGTAACTTGAGCGTAGATACTTTTTACATCTCTTGGTTTAAAAACTACACTTTCTTTTTTCAGCATTTCTTTCAGTTTGTCAAGCAAAACATGGTCGCGATTGTAATAGGAATAAGTTTCCAAAAGTTTGGTCCTATACGTCCTATGAGTTTCTCTTTTTAACTCCATTTCCTCGACATATTTAATCTCATTAAATGGGGTAAGCCATTTTGCTTCATTATTTTCGTCAATACCAAAATGTTCTAAAAAAATGTCGTAATCTTTTAGATAAAAATCAGGTCGATACATTGTATTGCCAAATGGATACGGCTTTTCATATTCGTATTCTATACCGTTCAAATACAAAAAATTTGCTATAGTTAGTTCTTCGACACTTTTTACCTTTTCGCCTAGCATGGTGTCAAGCGATTTTTTTTCCACTTTATTTAATGATTCGGGTTCGCATTTGGATTTTAAAGTTTGAAAATCAATGCCTTTTTCTGTGTCTAATTTTTCGCCAAGGGATTCGTAGCTTTCCAGTTCTTCCGGAATATTTATATAACACGAAACGTAAACGATGTAAGCTTCTAATGCTTCAGCATCCTCAAAAATTTCATTTTCTAAATACTCTTTGATTACTTTACTTAATGTGTTTTCGTTTGTAAGGGCAGGAACACTCTCTTGGTATTTTTTTATGGTGTCGTAGCCCCATTTGTGAAAAGTAGTTGCTCGCGCGACAAGTCCGATGTTTTTTAGTCTTTCATTTAATTCCTCAACGGTCTTTTTTGTAAACGAAAGCAAAAGTATGTTTTCCGGTTCAACATTTTTTTGTTCAATTAGGTATTTTACTTTTCCAAGAATTGTCAAAGTTTTTCCTGAACCTGCACCAGCAATTATTAAGTTTGAATATTCATCTGTTATTACTGCAGTCCGTTGTTGTTCGTCTAATTTTTTGCCTTCAATGTCGTCAAAGTACAGGTTTAGTTTTTCTTTTTGAGATTGAACATAGTTCTTGTTGTAAGTCAAAATGTAGTTGTCAAAATCTTGAAAGATGTCATTGAATTTTTTTATACTTTCTTCTTTCTTATACGATTTAGATTTGTTTTTAAAGTATTGTCCAACAGCAGAAAACTGTTTTTTTATGTGATCACGATGAACCCAAGTAATGTAGTCGTCCAATCTTTGAATCGTATCGAAAAACGCAGCAATTTGTTGTACGTTGGATAGGTAAGTAGTGTCTTGATATTTTTTCTTTTCCTTTAATTGTAGGTAAACAATTAGAAAACTAGTTATTACAGCAGAAATGATAATCAGAGTTACTATCATATTTCATCTTATATTTTTAAGGTTTGATAACAATGTATGACAGTCGCCGCTTGCCTGACTACTACGTTCCTGTACAACAAGTGATTAGGTACTAAATTAAGCCTATTATTTGGATTTGCCAAAACTTTCAAATACAAAACCAACTTTCCATTAAGCCAATTACCCAAATCCGTTGTAGTAGCGGAATAATACCATTAGCACATATAAAATAGACCAATCTACTCGTTCTTTTTCTCCAATATTTCCTCAAAAAATAATTCCGTAGCGAAGGCTATGCAATGATTTTTATCGTCATCTTGAAAAAAAATAACTTCGGATCTTTGGTCTATTTTATATCTACTAATGGTATAACATAGAATTCTAAAAATATTTCGGGAAAAAGTCAGGAGACTTTTATTATGCTTATGGCTTTCAATAACTTAAAAAAAATACACAAAGGGCATGAGACTTCGGGGTTCTTGAGGTATAAACCCGTTCAAGTTTGACTACTGAATCAGAACTATAAGTATGCTGCAACGCAAAGCTATAAATCACTTTACGTATTTGTTTACAATATAATGCGTTACAGGTTTTAAAGCGTGCTCATTTTCAGGATGCCTGCCATGGGTGTTAAAAAAATCAATCCCATTTTCTGTTTTGGCATACCATATTATAGCCTCACCATTTTTAAAAAAGGTGGTAGTATCGCAAACGCGAACCTTTTTAAGAGGTAAAAGACTTTTATCTAGAGGAATTATTTTAAATTTTGCTGAATTATTGGGTAAATCGCAATCAACATTCTCAAAGTGATCCCCTGACCACTGCATACATTGCTTCTTTTGAAATGCAAAATAATAAGTAGTTATCAGGCTAACAAACAATAGTAGTACTAATATGTTTTTTTCATATTTTTTTGGGTAAAAGGACTTATTGAAAAATTGCGTTGTATTGGTATATATACCAACTTCTCCAACAATTTCCTGTACTTTTTCAACTTCTTCACTTTTTTCGGTGGGAATACATCCTTCACTTTTTGAGTATTTTAAAAATGGTCTAGGTTGAAAATCTACCAAGATTGCAGCCAGATTTACTGCTTCTACATCAGCTAGATTGGTTTCCCCTTTAAAGAAAGTTTCTATAGGCCGGAATTTATCCGTTTGGACTCTTAATTTACCGCTATTAGTTGGATTAAAATCAAATCTAAAGAAGGAAGAAAAAACATTTAAATCGTTTTGATCCCGATTAGATTTGAAAATTTCTAAACACAAACTTCTTAATCTGGCCCGAGAAGGATTCATTAAAACACTCGAATTTACCCCTCTTTTTTCTATCTCATATTTTGCTTTAATAGCTTTTTTATAATCTTCTAAAGTATTTTTCTCCATACGCTTTTGGAATTTTCAGGAATATAAAGGAATGTTACGGTATTGCAGGAATTCTAGGAATTCCGAGTTAATATATGCGGAAATGCATCATTACTTTGCCTCAGAATTAGTTCCTGTTCTATTTCGCGATATGGACAAATGTACAAAACTAGTTCCTAATAGTGTAGCCGAATCGCACTGATAATTTATCCGGGAAGTATAAAATATTCTTTACGGTTTAGGCGCACTACACTTCCCACAAGTAAAATCATTTTTTAACGGCTTGCCTATTCAGGTAATGATTCGATTATAAATCGAACGGCCAAACCTATGTCTAATTTTTAATTCAAAACCATGAAAAAAATATTTTTAGTATCGTGTTTTATCATTGCAAGTGTAGCAATGACCTCTTGTACCAGTGATGATGTTGAAACAACTCCACAAACCCAGAAACAACAAGTCAGCGCAGATGCACCAGGAGATGGTTCTACGGGAAATATACCAGTTCCCAGACCCTAATAATAAGATAAAAACAAATTCTTAATTGTTTTTAAATTATTTATGTAATTTCGGGAAATGATAACAAAAAAGTTATATTTCCCGATTTTTATTTTAATACTGCTTTGTCTTTCTGCAATCGTTTCCTGCAACAAAAAAACGGTAAAAAAGACTGAAGCTAAAAATGATTCTCAATACAATACTTTTATTGACAATGCAGAAAAATATTCCGCAAAACAAAATTACGATAGTGCCTTTTATTATTATAATAAGGCAAAATCAATTTGTGAAATTCCACAGGACAATAACAAAATTATATATGCTTTCTTAAATTTAGCAATAATTCAACAAGATCAGGGTGATTTTACGGGCACTGAAACTAGCGCAACCGAAGCAATTTCTTTTTTTGACTCCTCAACAAAAGCCTATTACAAATGTGCCATTTTTAACCTCCTTGCCAATAATTATCAGCGATTGTACGATTATGAAAATGCAGTTTATTATTACAGACTATCGTTAAAACTTGCTGATGATGAACTCCAAAAAACAATTCTTAAAAATAATATAGCAGTTGTTTATTTAGAACAACAAAATTACCAACGGGCAATTTCAATACTTTTGCCATTAACTTTCAAAAAAGGGACAACAGAAAATAAGGAAAATTATGCCCGAATCCTTGACAATTTGGGCTATTCCTATTTCCGGTTGAAAAATTTAAAAAGTTTGCACTTTTTAAATCAGTCTTTACAAATAAGAGATTCCATTAAAGATAATATCGGATTAACTAAAAGTTATATCCATT
Organism: Flavobacterium sp. N3904; assembly: GCF_025947305.1. Taxonomy (NCBI): domain Bacteria; kingdom Pseudomonadati; phylum Bacteroidota; class Flavobacteriia; order Flavobacteriales; family Flavobacteriaceae; genus Flavobacterium; species Flavobacterium sp. N3904. Next base: position 3,796,937 of record NZ_CP110009.1, on the reverse strand, counting down.
TATCTGAATTTTATAAAAGCAAAGATCAACAACTTTCCTATCGCTATTCTAGGCAAGCTTATGATAAAGCCACTGAAACAAATAATGTTGACGACCGATTGAAATCTTTGACCCTTTTAATACAAAATAGTGTGGGGACTGATTATAAAAAACATACTGAGACCTATCTCCGAATCAATGATAGTTTGACTCAGGCAAGGCAAAAAGCAAAAAACCAATTTGCCAAAATCAAATATGATTCTACTGAAGAAAAGAATGAAAACCTGAAATTGAAGGCTCAAAAAACGGAAAATTTATTGCAATTGGAGCAGCAAAAAAATGGCAATTATGTTTTATCTTTTCTGATATTTATAGGATTCATATCTGCTTCCTTTGTGTTTTACTATTTAAAAAAGGAGCGTCAAAAGGCTATTTACGAGAGTGAAACCCGAATGGCCAAAAAACTGCATGATGAACTAGCCAACGATGTTTATCAAACAATGACTTTTGCAGAAACGCAAGATCTGCAAGATCCAATAAAAAAAGAAACCCTTTTGGGCAATCTTGACAAAATATACGCCAGAACCCGAAACATTTCCAGAGAAAGCAGTAAAATTGAAACGGGCACTACGTTTGGGGAAGAATTAAAAGAAATGATTTCGGCTTATTCCAGCGATCAAATACAAGTAATTATTAGGGATAATGGTGATATCAATTGGCTAAAAATTCAATCCGAAAAGAAAATTGCCCTTCACAGAGTTTTGCAGGAACTAATGGTCAACATGAAAAAACACAGTCAATGTTCACTTGCCGTTGTTAGTTTTGAATCAACTTCCAAATGTATTGAAATCAATTATTCGGATAATGGAATTGGAATAGACAGTGCAGTAATTTTAAAAAACGGGCTGCACAATGTGGAAAACCGTATTCATGCGATAAAAGGAACTATTACTTTTGACAAACAAACCAATACGGGTTTTAAAGTAAAAATAACAATCCCTAAATAATTACTGAGTATGTTCAAAAAGGTTTTGATAGTAGATGACATCGATTTTAATGATATTGCAGCGGTACAAGTTCTTGAAGAACTTGGAGTTCCTGAAATTGCTTTTACCAAATACTGTGATGATGCGTTGTTAAAAATAAAAAAAGGCTTCAAAGACAACGAGCCTTATGATTTGCTGATCTCCGATTTGTCGTTTAAAGCCGATTACAGGGAAAACATCCTCAAGTCTGGCGAAGAATTAATAGCGTCAGTAAAGCAATTGTTTCCCGAAATAAAAATCATTGCTTTCTCAATCGAGGACAAATCCTATCGCATAAAATCATTGTTTGAGAAATACAGCATCAACGGTTTTGTCATGAAAGGCCGTAACAGTATTGCCGAACTCAAAAAAGCAATTGAAGTTGTTTATGAAGACAAACAAAAGTATCTGTCTCCCGAATTGAACTATATTCTACAGGACAAAACCGTCAACGAAATCGATAATTATGACATTCAACTGCTCAAATACCTGTCTATAGGTGTGACCCAGGAAAATATGGAATCCACGTTTAAAAATGCTGGTATTACACCAAACAGCAAAAGCACTATTGAAAAGCGCCTCAACAAACTCAAAATTTACTTCAAGGCAAACAATCCGACACATCTTGTGGCAATAGCCAAGGACTTAGGATTGGTATGATATTAAATTAGGCATATATTCTAAGTTTAAAATTTCACTTTTTTACGGTTTCTCGTAAAAGAGTTCTCTGCAACAATTTTAAGTTTGCTTTATATTTCAAATTAATATGCGAGCCAATAATCAAACAAAGCCTACTGCTACAAAATACAATGTCAAAAGGAAAAACAAACTAAAAATAGTAGCTCATAAATCAAATTCCTATGTTAAACATTTATCTAAAAGCAATACGTATTTAGAGTCCATTATTATAGCTGCTGGTTGCATCACAAGTCTTTTCATTTTAGGGCTGACCAATTATTTAACCTCTCTCAATTGGAAAATCAGTTTTATTCCTCTTATGGTAGCTTTCTTATTCCTATTTCTCTTGAATGCTTTGAAATATAGATTCAAAAAAATCTAGCCCACCATTCTTTAAATATAGAAACCATTAGCTTCTTCCAAGACTAGTTTTTCAAGATTACTTAATTATGTTTCGAAAAAAGCCTCTTTACGGATTCCCGTAAGGAATTGATTTTTATTGGGTTTAAGTTTGGGGTATTACTAATTAAAAATACAACCCCTATGAAAAAAATTGCACTACTGTTTACCCTTTTCTTTTTTATGTTAAGTATTTCTATTGATGCCCAAAGCGGACATTATAAAAACGGAAAAGGAAGTTCCCATAAAGGAGGAACCTATAAAAATTCAAGTACAAACGATCACTACAAAAGAAAGAAATAATGGAGTATAAAGTAGTACCATTTGTTGCTTTTATTGATCCTAATAAACAACTTTACTAATCTTGGATGGAAATAAATGCGGTTCAAGAGCATGTTTAAGGTCGGGAGAGCTCGAAGAGCGGAGGGGGAATAGCGAAAAGATTAATCAATTAAAATTTAAAAATTATGAAAAAGTATTATGTAAACGAAAATGCACAACTAAATGGAGACCACGAAGTTCATACTGCTGACTGCCGTTATGTGCCAAGTGTATTCAATAGAAAAGATTTAGGAGAACACTCAAGCTGCAAATCAGCAGTTATGGAGGCCAAGAAAACGTATTCAAAGTCCAATGGTTGTAAAACGTGCAGTGACGATTGCCATACTAGTTAAATCATGGGCTTTCGATTTCAAAAAAGAATTAACCTTGGAGGAGGACTTGGATTGAACATTAGCAAATCAGGAATTTCTCCAAGTTTAAAAACCGGTAGAGGAACGATAAGCTCCAAAGGCTTCTCTGTTAGAAATGGAATATCTGGAGTTAATTATCAAAATAATTTTGGTAAAGCAAAAAATAGTGGTTGTATGTTGTTGGTTGTATTTACAGGTGTTGCAACATTTTTAATTTATATACTAAAATAGTCAAAATCGTGAAAAAGAAAAAAATAGCTACGAAAGCATTCATAGCAGTATTACTGGTAGGTTTAATTATATCTTGTTCAGAAACATCAGAAACAAAATCTGCAGTGGCAGACTGTCCTACAAAAACCTGTGGTGATTTTTCATCTCAGGCTCAAGCGCAGTCTGCTTATGACAGCGATAAAAAATGTTATAAAAATTTAGATGCCGACGGAGATGGAATTGCATGTGAAAATTTGTCTAAGTAAAAATAAAAAAAAATGATAACACTAGAATTAAAAAGCCATTTTTTGAGATTATATCAAATAGCACTATCCGATGATCAATTTGACGTGTTAGAGCTTCAAATGCTCTATCATTTTGCAGATGAACGTGGGATTCCCAAAGAAGAACTTGATAAACTATTTCTGAATCCAATCAATACCGAGTTGAGTATTCCTGAAAATTTGGATACCAGAATTGAGTACTTGTATGATTTTGCAAGAATTATTTGGGCAGATGGAAAGATAACAGATGATGAAGTAAATATGCTCAAGAAATACTGTCGGAAATTTGATTTTTTGGATGAGAACATCAACGACTTAACCAACTATCTCATTGATTGTGTACAAAAAGGCATTAGTAAGGAAGAAATTATTAATCAACTTAACTCTTAAATTATGAAACCACTTGCGCAGTTATTTAGTCTAAAAAAAGTTGATGAAGCTCCGAAAAAGAGTATTGATGAAAATGAAAATGATAGGGAACAAATACGAATCACTTACTATCAAAGTGGTTTTGCCGCATCAATAAAGGCAACAGGAAAACCAATCGTATTAAAAGCATGTCTACAAAATTTATACATGAGTTTTGAAGATCAATGCCGGAAACAAAAATTAGAACAAGACAGCTTAAAACAGCCTTACAGAGAAGAGCAAGAAAAAAGCAGAACCGAACTAAAAAAATGTGAAGCCGCAATAGGAATTTATGAAAAAAAAGAGCAAGATATCAATGCAGATATTACTCAGATAAAAAGTGAAATAAGTGAAGTAAAACGCAATCCCGATAAATTTGGAATTGAAGACGGCAAAGGTCTGAAAGCTCATTTTTATATTGGACTGGTTTTGCTCCTGCCAATAACACTTTATTTATTGGTATTTTATATCTCGGCTTCCTATTCTGCTTTTTTTAAAGAATTTTCAAATGATAGTTTGACTGCCGCTATTTTTGATGCAAATTCTTTTACAAATTCTTTTGAGGCAAGTTGGTTAGAAGGTGTTTTAGTTATTACTATCCCTTTTGTTTTTATGGGATTGGGCTATGTCATTCATATGGTTCAAAAAGGGAAAGGAATAAAAAATATTTTAAGAATCATTGCTTTATTTATTACCACCTTTCTGTTTGATGGTCTTTTGGCCTACCAAATTGAAAAGAAAATATATGAATTCAATAAAACTCCTGATTCCTCTCCTTATAATTTGAATATAGCATTGGGCGAAGCTGAGTTTTGGATGATCATATTTGCTGGATTTGTAGTGTATGTTATCTGGGGCCTTGTTTTTGATTTTGTAATGAAAGAATTTGAAAACATTGATAAAATTAGGGCTTACATTCGAGGGCAAAAAGAGAAACTTATTGATTTAGAAAAACTAAAAACGGAATATAGTAATAAAGTCAATGATTTTAAACAGCAGATCGTTAGCATTACAGGAAAAATTGCAGAATTGCAATCTAAAATAGATGGTTTTGTCTTTCCTATTAAAGAATACCTTCATTATCATCATCAATACAAAGAAGGCTGGTTTCAAGCCATTAATACTGAAATTGCTTTACCTCATAAAGAAAAAACAGCATTGCTAGAAAACTGTGATCTTTTATCAATGGAGCATTTGGACAAACTAAATCTAATTGATCCTGATTTTCAACATTTGGTATATTCTAAAAACTAGTTATATGAAAGCTATTATTTTAAAAACCATTTTAGTATCCTTTTGTATTGTTACGGTATCTTCTTGCAAACATAATTCTGAAAAAAAGAATGATAAAACGATTGTCAATCATCCTATTCAAGATAATTATAACATTAGTATTCTTCTTGATTTATCCGACAGAATTAGTGTCAAAAAAAATCCTAATGTAGCAATGGAATATTACCAAAGAGATTTGGGGTATATAAAATCCATTTCTGAAGCCTTTACACAGCATTTGAGATCCAAAAAAATCAGACAGATTGATGACAAAATGCAGTTGTTTTTCAATCCAGAGCCTCTGGATCCCGAAATTAATTCAATTTCTAAAAAATTAAGAATTGTTATTGATAAAAACAATGTGACCAGAGACTATTTGAATTCAATAACTTCAAATTATGCTTCCCAGACTTCAAAAATTTATGAGTCCGCCATAAAAGACAATAATTATATAGGCTCGGATATATGGCGTTTTTTTGAGAGCAAAGTGAAAGATCAGTGTATCGATAACAAACACAGAAACCTACTTATCATATTAACAGATGGCTATCTGTTTTATGAAGACACCCGAATGATAGAAGGTAACTTGACTACTTATATCACACCGGAACTCATTCGCAAAAACGAATTGAATGATAAAGATTGGAGTGAAAAAATTCAAAATAAGAATTATGGTTTTATAAAGGCAAACGATGACTTAAGCAATCTTGAAGTTCTCGTTTTGGGAATAAACCCAAATAAAAATAATCCTTATGAAGAAAAAGTAATCAGAGCCTATTGGAGTAACTGGTTTGCGGCAATGAAAATCAAGCATTTTGAAATCAAAACAGCAGACTTGCCTTCTAATATGGATACAATCATAAAAGATTTTATATTGGATAAAAATCATTAATAAACACATAGTATTATGACATGGAGTTATCATAAAAGAGTAAAAATTATACCTGGGGTTCATTTGAACTTCGGCAAGAATGGCATTAGTACTTCAATTGGAGTACGTGGAGCAAATATTAATTTTGGTAAAACGGGTACTTATTTAAATACAACTATTCCGGGATTAGGATTGCATAATAGACAGAAATTAGGCCATAGTTCCATTCCGAATTTACCTGAAAATTTAGATCCGATACTTTATGATATTGAAGACAATATTTTTAGTTCTGATGTAGCAGAGATAACCAGTCAAGATTTGCAAGGGGGTAAAGATGTAATCTTATCTACACAAAAACAAACTGTAGAGTTGAGGAATGATTTAATACAAATCAAAAGAACCTTAGGAATCACAAAGTTAAAATTAATTACAAGTTATTTTTTACTCTATGGATTGATTAAAAAAGATACTTCCGAAAAAATTAAGGCAAACATTCGCTTACAAAAAGAAGTGATAGTTAAAATTCAACAAAAAATAGACACATCCTATGTAGAACTTGACGTTGAATTTGAAGACGAAATACAAAAACAATATGAAAATATGATTTTGGCTTTCAAAAATTTGGCCACGTCACAAAAAATATGGGACGTTACCGGTTCGCATTATAACGACCAAAAAGTAACTCGTTCTGCCGCAAGTACAGTAATTAATAAAAGAGAAGTGCGATTTGGTATAAAACCATTACCATTTATAAAAACCAGATTCGAAGTGCTGTGGCTTAAAAATGCTAATGGGGCAGATTTATATATCTATCCAAACTTTATTATAATGCATTCTTCATCATCACAATTTGCAATTATAGGCTTAAATGAGATACGTTTTTTTCATAGTTATTCCAGATTTTTAGAAACTGGGACTATTCCAAGAGATACAAAAATAATAGATAAAACTTGGGCTAAAGTAAATAAAAATGGTTCTCCTGATAAAAGATTCAAAGGAAATTATCAAATACCGATTGTTCGATACGGAGAGATTTCCTTAAGCACAAATACTGGGCTTAATGAAAAATATCACTTTAGTAATTATGAATTTACAGAAAAATTCGGAAATGCTTTTGAAACTTATAGAACCTTAATAACCGGAGTGGATCACATTACTGCTTAAGCCAAATTTATTAATAGAAATTAACCATTTCATATCAATATTTTATTTTAACTCGATGAAAATGCTCAGTAATTTTAGATTTGTATTTGTAATAATAGCTTTTGGAATTTTTGGTTGCAAAAAAGAAAAGCCTCCTCAAAAAATTAATACGTTTTATAAGGAGGTTGTCCAACCGGATGATCGAAAAACGATTACTCCCGAAGAAGCTAAAACGTATCATAATGATACCCATCGTCAATACGAATACCGCACTGGTAAACCAGGTCATTATGAGTATAATTATTATGTAAGTGGATATGATGCTATGGGGGATACGGTATATGGGAATATCAATGTTCAAGGGAAATATGGTGCTGGCGTACTCACCAATACAAACGATGAAGAAATCGAGATCACAGCAGAATGGATTGATTATGGTATGCTAAAAGCTGTTGACAAAGAAGGAAATGAATACCATCTAGAAGTGAATTAATCCTACTAACGCCAAAATAATTTAAATGAAAGCTACTATAATCCTATTTTTTATTTTTCTCACCTATTTTCACCCAGTAGAAACTAAAGTCTATATCTGCGGGCCAACAGGAGCAAAAAAATACCATTATAACGAAAACTGCCGTGGTTTATCTGCCTGTACTCATGGAACTATAAAAACATCTCTTACTCAAGCTCAGAGCTACGGACTAACGCTCTGTGGTTGGGAAGATTGATGTAGAACTCATTGATATGTGTAAGTTTTGTAATATGAACATTTTCTATTAACTTTTTATTTGAATGCCTTATGGTTTCCCGTAATGAAATGATTAATTTGTTAATGATATTTGTGATAGTATTTTGACTTTATGCCAACTATACAAAAAAGCATTTAATTTAAAACAAGTATTATGGAAAACATTCAAGCAATCAAACCAGGTCCAAAACCCAAAACACCAGATGGAACACCAGATGAAAGAAGAAGGGTAAATCCTCCAAATCAGCCTAGATATCCTGATTTAAAACCTCATATTCATAAGCCAAAGGATTAAGAATATCTTAGAGAAGCCATTCTATAAAAGGAGTGGCTTTGTTTTACAGCATTTCTTAAAACTATATAGAAACACTAAAGATGTATAAAACACTAAGCTAGGAGACTTCTAAGAGCCTGGTTAAGGTTTGGGAGCCAACTGAATAAAGTCATGTAGCATTGTAATTTGCTGTTATCTGGTTAACCTGCTGTGTGGGCACGGATAGCAAATTCACGCTATCGTACGTAGACATATCCGCACAATCATGGTTAATAAAACGGATAAATGACAATAAACTAAAAGAACTGATTAAGAATAAATATAACTAAAGATAAAAAATGCAACTAACTGAAGATGAGATTTTAAATCAAATTGTATTAAACGAGAATGCTTACTTTTATTCTAATCCAGATGAAGTAAATTTATCTCGAGCTCTCATTACAAATCTTTTTAAAACCATTTCTACTGGAAGAATAGGGAACTATCTTTTAAGAGTGGTCAATAAAGAGATTGTAATTAATGAGCAGAGTTTCAATTATTCGATTTGTATATTTCGTTATACTGCTATTCCTTCAATTCTTGAAGAGCATTTAGAAAATTGGGAAGAAATAAAACTTGCATATATCCTAATAGTAGATTTTAAAGATTACATAATGATGGTTAGGCGTAATGTAGCTAAACTTAGAGAATTTCTTGAAAAATTTGATCCGATTGATTACAAAGTGCTTTCAATTTTATATGTTGATGAAGATACACAAATCGAAAAATTAAACATGCAAAATATGAATGTTTCCGATAGAGCTATGCGTCAAAAGTCACTTGAATCACTTAACTTAAAACAGAATCTTTCTCCTTTAGGCGCAAGTAATTATGTGGTAAATAATATGAGGGTTAAAAATGACGAGGAAAAAACATCACTCTCTTTTAATACTTCAAGAATAAATAAATTAGGAAAAAAATGCTCTATAAAAGAAACTATCAGGTGGGGATTTTCTCAGGTTGAGAAATTGAGGGCACACTCGGATAGAGAAACTTTTCTTTCAATATTTTCGGAGTCTATAGAATTTAAAGAGCATAAACATAATCTAATGCCAATTGCAATTTTATTTGTATTCTCAAAATTATATGAAGATTTGGAACAAAATGTAATTCACGAGACTCGAATTGTTTTAGAAGATGGTAGCCAAAGGACAATTGATCTAATTAAACACATATCAAAGGTTGAAACTTTATTGCAGGTCATTAACAACGATGAAGTTGGTCTCAATACTTATGATATCCTAAATCCATATGCGAAAGATTTGAAAATTAAAATCAATGAAAAATCTATTTCAATTAGTTCACAAAAATTAAGAAATATTGTTCTTTTTAAAGATAATGGTAGAATGCAAAAGTTAATAGATTATATCAATGTCTCTAATCAATTCATTGTTAATTTTGACAATTGTGAACTAATTTATACCAACAGAAAGTTATTTAAAGATAATAGACTTTTAGGCAACATTGATAATTTTATTAAAATATTTCGTCCTGATCCACGACTTGAAAATGCAAGTAGTGAAAAAGGCATATTTACAGCTGCAGCTTCAAATTTCAGTGCTGGATCAGTTTTTAATATTGTCGAAGATATATTTTTACCGTATTCAGATTATGTGGTATGTGATGATCTTGGTAAAGAGTGGGCTGATCATATTAGTATCAGTGGAAATAAAATAAAGTTCATTCATTCAAAATATAAAGAAGTGAATTTTTCAGCATCTGCATTTCAAGATATTGTAGGACAAGCGTTGAAGAATTTAGGAAATCTGATGCCTCAAGATTTTCAATTAGCTTCCAAACAAAATTTTTGGAGCAGTAATTACAATAATGATGGAATTCAAACTCAAATAGCAAGGTTGCGTAAAGGTAATTCGGTAGCAGATTTCACAGAAAAATTTAAGAATACAATTTTAGAACCAAATCACCAAAGGGAAGTATGCCTAGTATTAAATTTTATTTCAAAGAGCAATTTAGAAATTAAACTTCAGCAATTGCGAGATGCAGAATATTTTATTGAAAGAAATGAAATTATACAGATTTTATGGTTTATTTCATCATTTATAAACAGCTGTAAAGAAGCAGGTGTTGATAGTGTTTATATTTATTGCAAACCTTAATTTAATTAAAAGGAATTTAGAGCATATTGGATGGTGATGCTAACTTTGTTTGTGAGTACGGATTGTAAATCCGCGATTGGGCAGCAATATTCCAGTAAACAATTTCATTAGTGCTGTTTTAGATTTACAATTGGACTGATTCAATAATTGTACCGCCGAGGCAAATCTATTTGATGGATCTTAGGGTTGCAAATGGTGTGCTGTTTGATTCCCGAATTGCATAGTGGTAATAATTGTTCCATAACATATATATGTTACCTAATTGAATTACAAACTTTTTGTACAATTACGTGTAATTTTAAAAAAATATGTATATTTGTAACAATATTTAGGATTTTAAAAAATTACTTAACCTTATAATTTAAAAAATGATGGAAGCAACAACAGGACTGGTAATGAAAGGTTTGCGAGAGAAATATGGATATACGCAGGATAAAGTTGCAGATTATTTAGGATTGAAAAATAGAGAAATGATTAGCTTTTATGAAAATGAAGAAAGAGAAGTTCCTCTTGAAGTATTAGAAAAACTGTCTGATTTATTTGGTGTTGAGTTGGATGTTTTTTTTGTTGATGATATAGATGAGGCAGTAGCGGAAGTTGTTTTTGCTTTTAGGAAGGATGATTTTGAAGGGGATGACATGGAAAACATGGCTGCTTTTGGCAAAATTGTAAAAAATTATTTAAAGATTAATAATTTGTATGGTAACAGTAAATGATAAAATATTAGAAGCACGTGCGAATAAGTTTAGACGAGAAAATGGAATTGCGTCTGATGTTGCGATTGATTTCGAAAATCTATTGCGATCATTGGATGTTCTTACGGTTTTCAGGCCTTTAAACAGTGCTTTTTCAGGGATGGCTTTGAAAACCCAGAACAATAATTTTATGCTTATTAATTCCAATGTTTCTAGAGGAAGGCAACACTTTACAATTGGACATGAATTGTATCATTTATTTATCCAAACCGGATTTAGTTTTCAAATGTGTAATGCCGGTAAGTTTGATAAAAAAGACAAAGAGGAATTTAATGCTGATGTCTTTAGTTCTTACCTGTTATTGCCGGAGCCAGCAATAATAAAGCAAATACCAGAAGAAGAATTGGCCTGGGGAGGGGAAATTTCGTTAGGTACAGTTATAAAATTAGAACAGTATTTTGGAGTTTCCCGAAGAGCTTTAATGATACGACTGGATAAAATTGGCTTAATTAGAAAGGATTGTTCCCATTGGTTGAATGGAATAGCGAAGAGTGCAGTTGAGTTTGGATATACTGACAAATTGTACAAAAAGAGTTCTGAAGAGCGAGTTGTTGGTAATTATGGCATCAAAGCAAAGGAATTGTATGATAAAGGAATTATATCGGAAAGTCATTATCATTCTCTAATGTACGACATCAATATTGATATCGACAATTTAAATTTGGATGAGGATGACAAAGATATCTAGTTTACCCAAAATATTGTTGGATTGTGATGTTATCATACATTTTATAAAAGCAGGAAAGCAACTTCTTTTACCTAAGATATATCCAAACCAAATGGTGATACTGGATAAGGTAAAAAGTGAGCTTGATAAAAGAAAGTCAAACATAGTTTCTATTAATAATTTTATAGCTTACGCTAAAATTGATATAATGGAGATGCCCAGAAGCATAGATATAATTAAAGAATATTCAGTATTAAAGAAAAGTAAGGGTGAGGGTGAAGCGGCTTGTATGGCTGTGGCAAGATTTTCAAAGGATTATATAGCCAGCAGTAATCTTAGTGATATAGTGTCTTATTGTGCTGAGCATGATATTAAATACTTGACGACAATGGATATTTTGCTAGAGGCTAATACTCTAAATTTAATGAGTGATCAAGAATGTATTGATTTTATCAAGGAAGTAAAATCTAAGGACAGCAAGCTGATAAAAGGTGTTGAAAGTATTGAAGATTATAAAAAATATCTAAAAAAATAACCGAAGCAAACTGGAATAGCGCTTCGGTCAGTTGAAATTAAAACTTTGGACGGTATTTGATTTCTTCTGCAAAAGTAATAGATTTCTATTTTTTACCTAATTATTTCTTGGGTTTTTAATCAAACGCCTCAGTCTTAAATTGTTTGATTGAACTAAATCTGATCGCCATGGCCAAAAATGGTAAACCCGGAGATGGGCATCGTAATGGTGCCGTTAAGGAAAGAAGTCAGACTTATAATCCAACAACCGAGCAATGGGTTAAGCGTGATGCTAACACAGGTCGTTTTATGGATGTTAAGCAAGATGGTAGTCCTTTTAAAGGAGTTCGTAAAGAGAAGTAATTCCTTTATCGAGAGTAATTAGGAGTATAGCATCTTGAAAGGTGTTATACTTTTTCAACAAAACAACTGGATCCTCTGTTTATGGGTACGAGCGGGACGCTCGCACCAGCATGGTGCAGTACTAATTCAGCTCCCAAATTTTCGATAAAAGCATAAACTTTTCACTAAAGAAGAGATTAAAAATTCAATAAATTTATTGAATTTTTAAGTGATTTTATGGCTAATGTATTAATTAGTAATAGTATATATAATTTTTTAATTTAGCAGGACCAATTAACTTTCTAACGATGAACCAACCGCAACAGTTTAGCCTCGAAATACCATTTGAGGCAAGTTTTAAATTAGATGAACCGCTTTATTATTTTAAAGATTCTAAAGATTGCGGCAGCTTTCGCCAAGTTGCCCTTAAAGCTGGATCGCATAATTTAACATTAACCCATAAGAAAGATTCTGTTTATCTAGTACAAGATGTTGAAGGAAATTCCTTTACAGCTTCGGTTACTTTCAAACAAGGGATTTATAAATTTAGTGGCTTAGCCGAACATTCTATTGAATATTCGAAACAAGATTTTAATTTATACAGGAATGGAACAAATGGTTATTCTTTAAGACCTGCTCAGTCTGGAGCTTTGTATTCTCTATTATCCCATTGGTCTTTAAGTTATGATGCATGCACTATCGTACTTCCAACTGGTACTGGAAAGACGGAAACCATGTTGGTGGCGGTATTAGCGGATAATGCGCAAAGGGTATTGGTAGTCGTACCGACAAAGGATTTAAAAAAGCAGTTGTCTCAAAAATTTGAAACTTGGGGTATGCTGCGACAACTAGGAGTAATAAGCGGTGCTACTTCAAACCCTAAGGTGCTTATATTGGATAAAATTATTTCCAGTTCTAAGGATATATTGGATATACAATCAGCAGAAATAATTGTCACTACTCCGGGATTAATTGCGAGGGCAAGTTTCTCACTACTGGACGCACTGAAAGGTACTTTTTCCCATATTTTCTTTGATGAGGCGCATCATGTTGCAGCGGCGGGCTGGAAAAGAATAAAAACACAGTTTGAAGATTCAAAAATTGTACAATTTACGGCAACTCCATTTAGAAATGACAAGAAGCCAATAGAGGGCAAAATTCTCTATAATTATTCTTTAGCAAGAGCACTAAAGGATAATTGTTTTTCAAAAATTTCTTTGATATCGGTTGATGAAAGACATCCTAAAAGAAAAGATAAAGCAATCGCTGACGCCGCAATACAAAGGCTGAAAGAAGACAGGACAAATGGATGGACTAGGCACAAGGTTATGGTCAGGACAGAAAAGAGCAAACATGCGGAAGAACTATATAAGAGCTACAAAGAATGGTTTCCTGATGAGAGGATTGTTGTAGTTCACAATGAGACGAAAGGGCAGGCAAAGATTGTTGAAGAGATAAAAAGAGGCCTATATGATATTGTCATATGTGTTGATATGCTTAAAGAGGGTTTTGACTATCCTGATTTTAAAATTGCAGCTGTGCATAAGCTTCATAAATCGTTGGCGGTCCTGCTTCAGTTTATTGGGCGATTTACCAGAACGCAGGAAGGTTTGGGAGATGCCTCATTTGTTGTAAATTTTGCAGATGAAAACTTATCTGTGGAATTGGAGAATTTATTGCAGGAAGGTTCTGGATGGGAAGAAGTTATCAGTGAAATAGCTGATGCCAGAAAAGCTGATGCGGAATCTTTGTTATCTTTTTTACAGGGCTGTAAACCTTTTTCAGGTTTTGATTCTCCTGATACAGAGTTAAACCCGAAGCTTGTTTATCCTGCCTTGAGCTGTATGTGCTACAGAGCAGCGAAGGTTGATTGGAATAATTTTAAGCTTGCATTCAATCTTTCTAAATACGCTCTTACCCAACCATATTATAACCCTGATGAAAACGTTTTTTATTTTACCACTCAGAAAAGAGAGAAGGTAAAATGGGCCAGAACAGATAAGCTGCGTGATCAGACTTGGAATTTAATAGTAATCTATTTTGATGCTGTGTCGCAATTGCTTTATATCGGATTTTCAGAAAAAACTCTTGAAATAGATAAAGTAGTAGAATGCCTCACTGGATCCAAGCCAGATCGCGTGTCAGGAGATCCTGTTTTCAGAGCATTTGACTCTATAAATCGACTAAGTATAGTGCATGCAGGGATTTTTAAGCCGGCTAGTCATTTGCATCGTTATTCAAGATTAAGCGGTTCAGATGTTACCACAGAACTAAGCAGGTGGAAGAGCGGGACAAGATGCCAGAAATCCGATTTTGTAGGAGTGGGGTTTAGAGATGGTTTTCCTGTGAGTGTCGGCGCCTCGGTTAAAGGGAAAATTTGGAGCCCGGCAAGAGTTGGTGATTTAAAACAATGGAAATCATGGTGCATTCAGGTAGGTAAGCTTATTACTGATGAGTCGATAGATTCGAATAAATTATTAGAAGATTCTGCTGAAAAGACTGAGTTAAAGCTTTATCCTGATAACTTAATTGTAATGGCTTGTGATTGGTCAGAGGATCTTTATGATAAAATACATAAAGTTATAGTGGGTTCAGGTTCAATTTCTTATCTGCTTAGTGAGGCATATATTAAGCTTTTAAGTGTTAAGGATGATAAGGCTCAGTTTGTTTTTTATCTACAGAATGAGAAAATAGAGTTTAGCATCAGGCTTGGAGGTGAAAGAGGGCATAGTATTGAGGGATTGGATAAGAGTCGTTTTTTTGTTGAAGGATTAAGAAGCGAGCCAATGGAGTTAAAAGAATTCTTTGAAAAGTATCCGCCAACGATGTTCCTGTTAAATGGCGACACTATCTCGGGATGTATTTGGACTCAATATGCCCAAGTTGCTGCCGTCAGGATTCCTGATGACAGAATTGAATCCTTAGGATGGGAAGAAGTCCAATACAGTGCTGAGTCGATGTATAAGGGCAGTTTGCAGCGTGAAAATTCTGTGCAGGAGTATATGATGAAGAGATTAGTTAACCAAGGAGCAAAAGTAGTTTTTAATGATGATAATTCAGGCGAGTCAGCTGATATAGTTGCAATATTTCATGATGCAGATACCATCAGATTTGAAATGGTTCATTGTAAATACTCAAAAAATACTGCTGGTTCCAGACTTTTAGATTTATATGAAGTCTGCGGACAGGCTATTGTGTCCTTAAGATATAAATGGAAACCAGAAGAGCTGTTAAAGCATATGGAAAGGCGTGATAATACAGGTGTCTTAAAAGGAAGAAGGTTTTATTATGGAACTAAAGCTGATATTGAGAATATTAGAAAGGCACTTCGATATAGCGAGGTAAAGTTTGAATTTGCAGTTGCGCAGCCAGGTGTAAACGTTAAAAAATTAAATGGTGAGATGACGGATTTTTTAAGTTCTGTATATTCAACGGTTGTTGACATGACAGAAACCAAATTGAAATGTTATTTTAATAGTAAATAGCTTAGGACTCCATAATCATTGTGTATTTCCTGTTATATTTAGGTTCGTTTTTTCTCAGAAGGTCATAGGTGTATTACTAAATATGTTGAGCGTGAGCGAGGCTTGTTCTTAAAACATTCACAGAAAAAGTCGTGAGACTTTTATCGTATTTTTGATTTTTAAGAACTTTTAAAAATACGCAAAGTCATGAGACATTTGCGTAGCGTAGAGATGAACACTTCATGGAGCGGGGGTAAATCAAGACTTATCTTCGGATTTGCAAAAACATCCCTATGCAAAACCATTTTTAAATTAAGTCCAAAACCAGCCATATTGCCAAAATGCTGTTAGCCACCGTTTTTGTTTTTCAGGTTAGCTTTCAAGTCAATCAGTTCTTTTCTTACTGCGTCGCCTAATGCTGTTGGGGTTATACCAATAATAATTTCCCCTTCATCTCCGGAATGTTTCATTGGTCTATAATAATAGTAGTCATTTCCACCGGGAATTTGCTCAAAACCTAAAAGTTCACCAAATGGTTTTGTTCCTTCAGGTATTGAACTAATTGCTTTATTAAGTAACTCTTCATTTATCGCTTCAACTTTGTCATTCGTAACGAACTTGGTGATATATGATGCTGTTGAACCACTAACTTCTGTCAGTGGTATTTGGTCGTAATAACTTACGATTGCTTGTGGACCGACATTTAAAAACGAATGTCCTGTTTTAATTAAGTTTTCAAGTCTATCTTTGATTTCAACTGAATTTTCAAATTGTTCTATCCAAAATCCGCCTTCGTGCCTTTGAATTTCGCCCATTAAGTCAAAAACCCTTATTGTGTCTGCAAAAAAAGGCTCGAATGAATTACCTTTTTTTAAATTATGACGATAAGATTGTCTTTCATTAAAAACATCCTTTCTGACAAATGGTATTATTTTTCTCTCTGTTCTTAATGCTTCATTAAATTCTGCCCAAGTAATCGATAAATTTTCGTCTTTGTAATAAGGGGCTCCAAATCTTCCGTCAACTATTAAGATGAAAAGGTCACAATTTTGTACGTTGTTTATACAAACATCGTGTCTGTGAATTCCAATTTCAACTGGAAAAGTTGCTCGATCGCTTAGAAGTAATTCGTGCCCTTTTTCTTTTAGAAATCTTTCAAGTTCCGCTCTTATGTCAACTAGGTCGTAACAGGTCGATGATAAAAATATTTTCATTGTCTATTTGCTATGGTGTTTTAAAATGGTGGCTAATTAGTATATATGCGAAACAAACCTTTGTGTATACATTTCTTAGTTGGGTTGATTAGCGAAGGTTTGTTTCGTTTTTTGCTATCCAATATCAAACGTACAAAACCATTTCCATTTTTCTTTACGGTTTTCCATATTATTGAAAATAATAAAATACATACATTTGTTGCATCTAAAATTTATTAATGAAATATATGTTCATGAAAAAATACATTTTATTTACTATTCTATGCGCTCTTTTGGTAATGCCAACTAAAACTTTGGCATGGGGTAAAAAGGGTCATGCTTTGGTAGCCGAAGTTGCTTTTAATTATTTGGATAAAAAAACTAAAGATATCGTTTTGGGTTATTTAGACGGTATGAGTATTGAAGATGCTGCCAATTGGATGGATGATATAAAGGACGATCATAGTTATGATTTTATGAAACCCTATCATTATGTTAATATTGATAAAGGAGCAGAAGTGTTTGAAAGATCTGGAAGTAACATTATTTTCATTTTGAATCAAACCATTAAAGAGCTACAAAATAATAAAAACCTGACTAAACAAGAGGTTAAAACCAAAATGCTAATTGTTTTTCATTTAGTTGGTGACTTGCATCAACCCTTGCATGTGGGGTATGGTTCTGATAAAGGAGGTAATACCGTGCAGGTCAATTATAAAGGGCAGGGGTCAAACCTTCATTCTTTTTGGGATTCCGGCATTATATATGACAGGAATGTAACTTTAAAGGACTGTTTGGGAGCTAATAAATTTTCTCCTGCAGCAATGACTAAATTGCAAACCATAGATGTTATTGCTTGGTCTAAAGAATCTCGAAGCTTACTCGATACTATTTACAATACAGGAGGAGCAAAAATAAAGGATAACTATGTTGATGCTAGTGTAATCATAATTGAAGCACAAATTCAAAAAGCTGGCATTCGATTAGCGGCAATATTAAACTACTCTTTCAAATAAAAAAAACAAACATAATACTGCGGATTTTTTTTTTACTGTTTAAAATCTCGTCTAAGTTATTTTAATCGAGATTTCTTTTTTATATATTATTGTGTATACCAATCATTGGAGGCACGAGCGGGACGCTCTTGTCGGCAGGGGATTTACGTTGCGGGAACGGATTGCAAATCCACGCAATTGAATCACCTACACAATAAATTTTTATCTTACTTATTTGTTCTTACTTATTTCAATTAAACGAAGTATTTTGCCATTAATTTCGCAGAATTCGCCAAAATCAAATTTAAACCACTCTCCTCTTACACGATTTTTTTGATACATTTTATGAAGTTCTTTTTCAATTTTTTTATCGCATTGCCATGCTTTTAATAGAACAACATTTGGTTCCTTAGACCGTAATGTCCTTTCTCTATATGTAGGAGTTTTACTTTGTCCGATTTTAAAAGTAAAGTCATCACAATTCATCATTATATATACATATTCCAAATCAGTAGCCAAATTTTTATAATTTTCTGTTGCTAAAAAACTTCTGTAAAATTTTACTTGATCGTATGTTTTTATAATTTCTATTTCTGAAGGCGAAATCAAAATTCCTTTTCCTGATCTTTGAAGAGCAGATGTGGTAACCGTCATGATATCATTTGCTTCAAAGAAGGTTCGTAGTTGATGTATGAATGTATTGTAGACTGATAAGACTTCTAGTTTTTTATTAATTTTGGTAATTTCCAATGAAAAGAGAAGTAAAATATTGTAAAAATTATTTTCTTTAAAATTTAATTCTAACATGTAACCTGGATGTTCATCTGAAAATTGAACGTACACAAATTGAATTTCATAAGATTGTTCAAAATTCGCTGATAAAGCAAAACATTCATTTGTTAGCCCTCTAAGAACATTACCAATTTCTAGATTATCTTTTGCCCATTGCCTAATTGTTTCAAATTCGAGATTAAATATTTTACTATCAAATTCATTATTTAAATCTGTTCTCATCAAGTAAATTATATTTTATTAATTTCAGTTTCGATTAATTTATACTTGTCCTTTACTTCGTCAGCTAAATAGTAATCTAATAAATCTCTTTTAGTTAAAGTACCATCATTGAGGAATTTTTTTAAATATTCCTGATTGAATTCCATTAATAAAATTGATTTTTCAAGTTGTTTTAAAATAGCCTTATTGTTATCGATGTTATTTTGAACTAATAATTTTATAGTTAAGATTTCATTAATATCTTTGATAATTCTGTTAACTAAAATTGCTAATAAATCTTTCTCTAATTCTACAGGTTTAGAATTTAAAGCGATATCTCTGGCTAACATATATGCAATTGCCAAGTTTGAATAATCTCCTTTTTGAGAATTTATTATAGCAACAAAACCAACTTCTGGAATGTAACCAACATTCTCAAAATTCTTCAGAATAGAGTTTTCGACTAATGAAATATCGAAAACTATTAAACTAACTTTAGCATCCCGATTAGCTTGGGCCTCTATTAATTGGCTCCAAGCAGTATCTGATTTCCGATTAAAGACATCTTTGGTTTGAATGTCACCAAACCGAATGCTTTTATCAAACTTACATTCAATGGCAATTTTCAAATCTGGATTTCCATTTATCTCGCAAATAATATCACCGGTTTTATTTTTTGGTATGTTTCCTGCCGTATTTCCAGTTAAAAATGCTTTGTCTTTTAATCGTTTTTCTGAAAAGTAATTGTTTAGAAATTCAGCAATATCATCTTCAGCCAAAGAACCTTTTATTGTGGATTTATAAAAAAGTTCTTTTTTCATTTCAAAGATCATTTTCAGACTTTCTAACTCCGTGCCTAATTCATTATTGGTTTTGGCTAAAAAAGATGAAATACGATCTTCCATTAAAGCCAAAATTCCAATGTAAACAGCACGAAGTAATTTTTCGTCTCTTTCAGTCGCAGGAAGGTTGTCAAAGTAGTTAAACACTATTTGGTTTTCAATTTCAAAATTTGAAATTTCTACTCTTTTTAGCTGTTGATTTAGACTTATCATTTAAATTATACTTTTGAGTATCTGTAATAACCTTTTATATTTTGAGCAAGATACTCTCCATGTGAGCTAGCAGACATTATTCCGTTGTAAATTTTTTCAGGGACATCAAAATACTGGTAAATTCCACCGTTTTTGAATTCAATTTCTAATGTTTCTGAAGAGTCATCATAGCCAATTGAAGCTATGTTTGACGATGTTACTGATTTTCTGTTCATAATATTATTTTATTTTGTTAATTTTAGGGTTTTGAGCTCTCCATGTTTCAATAAATTCTTCGTAATTAGGATTTTTTTCCATCATATTACCCCAACCACCTGGAAGTAATGATTCATTAGTATCTACTTCATCAAAAATTATTGGATCTTGGCTATCGGGTCTTTTATCTCTCGGAGGTGCTTTAATTATTGTTCTCATGGGTAGTTTTACAGATTCTCCTATAATTATTGCTTCACCTGTTTTTAAAATGGGTAACATACTAGTTAATCCTTCTAAATTATCACTTACCGCACTAGTGATATGTGAACGGTCAGCAGAATTTGAAAGTCTTAAGGCAAAAAAAGTACCACATTGAGAAAGAATTGTTGAGTTTATTTCAGAAGGTCTTTGACTGACAATCATAGTTCCAATGCCATATTTTCTACCTTCTTTAACTATTCTTTGAACAATTGATAATGCACTACCTTCAGAATTTAAATAATTATGTGCTTCTTCCATGACCAATAACAATGGACGTTCTTTACCTCCTTGAGATAGATTTCTAGCCCAAAATAATCCATCATAAATTATTCGTAGTAATACACCAATAATTGTATTTAAAATAGTTATAGGTACACCTGATAAATCTAATATTGTTATTGGTTTATCGCTTCCTATCCAGTCTTTTATTAATTCATCTAAATCTTTAGCCGTTGAACCATCTTCATTAGGTGTCCAATCTCCAGGTTTAAATATAAAATCAAATCTAGGGACTCTTAATTTTGAGCCCAGAGAATGTAATTGTTGTCCGCTAGTTAAAGGGGTATCTTGAAGATATTGAATCCTGTCGGTACCTGAAGTAAGAATATTTTTAAAAATGGGTGGTGATGCAGTGGTTGGATTACCTATCATCTCGACTCCAGTTGCATTAGTTTCATAAGCTAATGGGTTATTGTTTCTATCTCGATAAAATTTACCAAGAGTTTCTGTGTATAGGTTATACCAAAGATGATTTAAACTAAAAGGAATTGGGGAATCAACATTTAATGAATCGGATTGTATTCCAGACTTGGGGTAGTTAGTTATACTTTTAAGCTTCTCTTGAAGTATTCTTTCTAAAACTGCATTTTGATCTTTATCATTATTAAATTTCCCAAAACTTATTTCAACTAATTCTTCAAAATTCAATGCCCAGAAAGGAATTAATAATTCCTTTTCTTCACTTCCAGCACTCTTATCCGGATTAACCTTAAAAATATGAGCTTTGTCCTTAAGTGCTTTTCCATACTCCCCGTGAAGATCAAAAACCAAAATCCTCGATGATGGATATTTTTCAGTATCTGACAAAGCATTTAGTAAACTTGCTACAGTAGTTGATTTACCTGAACCTGTTGTTCCTACAACAGCAGAATGTCTAGTTATAAGTTTGTTGACGTCGATTAAAGCGGGGATCGATTCAGCGCCAGCAATATGACCAACATTTACAAAATAAGGTTTGTCGGGTTGACCATATATTCTTTTTAAATCAATTTCAGAAACTAAATGTACTTCATCGCTTATAGTAGGGTATTGAGATATTCCTCTCTGAAACTCTCCTGTTCTTTGACCTTCCCCAACAAGTTGTATTGTCATCCATCGATTACCATATGGTTGGTTTGAAGATTGATTTTCAGGAACAGCACTTGCTCCAACTTGTGTTATAATTCCAAATAAATAGTTATATCCAATTGGAATTTTGACAAAACTTCCAATTTGTCCAATTTTGTATCCTTCTCCATCAACATATGTTAATCCTGACAATGAATCATTAACCATAGCTACTCTAATAGTAGTTCCACTAACATCTTGAACCGATCCTAAATATGTAGAGTTATTTTTCATCATCTAATTTTGTTTGATTAAACCCAATTAAAGCTTGCAGGAAATCACCCAATTTTGAAAAATCACCCAATTTTAAATAATCTTTTTGTTCCTCGCCATCAACTTTTTCTTTTGGACTTTTAACTACACAATTAGCTAAGTTGTCCTCTTCTTCAATTGGAGCTAATGTTTTCCATTGTCCTCTAACAGTTCCAATTATTGCTTCATCGAATCCCCATAAAGCTAAATTATTTCTGTTCAATGCTAGTTGAATAGCTTTTGGATATCGTTCAATAATATTATCACTTGTATCCGTATAAGTCAAAGTTTCATACATTAAAGCAAGAACCATAGTATTAGGATTTGATTTCATTGCACTAACAATAGTATCATTTAAATGTTCATCATTAAATGAATATCCAGAAAGAATAAGTAATGAATTTGGATTTCTAAGAAAACGGTTTAATTGATCAATTAATGCTAAATAAGGCATTTTTCTACTTTGTTCATATTTTAGATGTGAAGGGTAGATCAAATGAGAGGCATTAATTTCAGTTGTTTTACTAGAACGAAAAACTTCTCTATTTTCTTTTTGAAACCAATTTATTGAACCGTGAATTTTCCATAATCTAGTCCAATGCTTTGGTATCAAATTATCCTCAACTGCTCTTAAATCAAAAAAAGATTGGCGCGAACCTACAAAACCATCAAAATATGGAACTGATAAATCTTCAAAAGCTTGTTCTATTAATAAATCATAATTTGTTGTAAAGACTTCAATAGGTTTTTCTCTATCTATTGATATCCATTTTGTTAATTTGTGATATGGTGATTCTCTATCTGGAAGAATTACATCTAATTTCGTTACTATTTTACTGCAAATATCTTTTTCTAAAGTAATTAAGTCTTGCTCTGTAAATCCTCTAACAGTATTACCAATTGAAACTTCTTTTAAACCTCTAATAAAACTTAAAATATCTTCTATATTATCAACACTTTTCTTTGATAATGTTACTTCCGTGAGTAATTTGTCAAAAGTGTTTTCACCTCCAGTTTTTGATGATAATTCTTCTTTTATATATTTGGTAAGCCCTGCAACATCCGCAATTAATGGCCATTGACTTTCTGGCATATTTACTGATAACGGACAACCTGCAGAAATAAAAAAACCAATTGGTTTCTTGTCTTGGGATAAAGTTTGTCTTAAAAATTTTATATGCTTTAATGGGTCGTGATAATTTATCATTTTTTTATTTTACTTTTAAAATTTATAATAATTTAAATTTATTTCAACCTTTACACTCTCAAAAAGAGGGACGCTTAAGTTAGCGGAAAAATTTTAAAAAAATCTTTCTAGAATTTTTAAACTCAAATAAACACCCAACTTTTGATATAATATAATTTTTCAATTCTTTATGGTCTTAAGTTGATTGATTTCTATTGTATACTTAAGACTTACATATTCTATACTGATATCTTTGAAGTTTTTTCCTGAATTTTTGAATTTATATATAATGTGAAACAGACCATAATGTGTTTTTATTTTTGAATCAAAGCGAAGGTCTGTTTCCATTTTACTAGACAATACCAAACATACAAAATAGTTTTAATAAGATATTACGGTTTCCCGTATTTCAAAATTTTCTCATAAAAAAAGACACTATATAGCGTCTTTGTTATTTTTTATTCCTGTTTTTCCCTCTTTCATTAAAATGTGAGTTTTTCCTAACCTCATATATTTTTCCTCTAATGTAAACTCCAACTGGGATAATCACTATCACTATTATTATTTCATACCATTCCATACCATTCCATACCATTCCATACCTCAGATATAGAAGGTATGAAAAGTTACTTTTTAATCTCAAAGTTAATTACTCCCAAATTAACAACTTTTACTCCCGATTTGACAACTTTTTGTTATCAAACAAAAAAAAGATGCTGTAAAGCATCTTTTGGGTGGTATTGGATTTAGGTCAAATCTTATTTTTGGTCATTTATTTTAACAATCTATCAATTTAAAAAACTCCGAAAGTTTTATATTTTTTGCCTCACAAATCTTATTCAAAGTATAAAGAGTTATTGTATAGTCTTTATCATTAGAGATTCTTCGAGCAGTTTTTTCGTCAATATTGTGATTTAAAGCAAACTCCGTTTTAGGTTGAATTTCTCCAATCCACTCAGTTGCTATATAGTCACATATTTTTCTGTTTAAATCACTCATAGTAACAAATTAACATACTAACAATTAAATTCAATCGGACTGTTGTCCGATTGTAAAAAACTTTTCTTATATTTGTTTTGAATTTTTATATTTGCGATTCTTCATATCAAAATATTGAAGCATTCGCTTAGAATCTAGCTCTTGAAAACTGGTAATTTTTGCAACTAGATAATAAGTATGATGCTCACGCCCCATGGCGTGGGCTCACTTATTGTTGCACGGTATACCAGTACCTCAAGGGCAGTAAGCTGAGTTCCATGCCATTTTTTTATGCCTCTTATTTTGGTAAAAAACTCCTGCTTTTATTCTTAGCGATTTTTTCTTCATTTTTCAAGTTTCGCAATTGCTTATTTTATCATTGATTCAAAACTAGTGCTCATAAATAACGTTGCCTATGGTATAAAACGAAATATCACTGTTAATTAATGCCTGTGCTGATTCTTTATTTTGAATTAGTGTTTCGGTGCAGACTATGTTTAATTATTTTGAATGATGAATTATAAATTTTGGATGGAGGATTGAGTAGCAAGAAGCAAGATTGATGAAAGCAGAAAGCAGAAGGCAGAAAGCAGAAGGCAGAAGGCAGAAAGCAGATTGCAGAACAAAGAAACAAGAGCAAAGAAGCAAGAAGAAAGAGGCAAGATTGCAGAACGCAGATCTCAGAACGCAGAAAAGAAAAAAGAAAAAAGAGCAAAGAAGCAATAAACAAGAATACCGATTTAACAATTAAAAAAATGTGCCTATGATTGAATGATAATAGTGAGGTTGCTTTGCCACGTTCCTCGCAACTCCTCGCAATGACGTAAAACAAACAAATACTTAACTAAAAACTAAAAATTGCCTATGAATTAAGAAAACTAAAAAAAAAAGGCCCTCTAACCGTCTGGACAACTGCGTAGAGAGCCGTAGCTAAACAAAACTTATATAAATCTATTTAACCAACCCAATATTATGAATAATTTTTCATTTTCTAAGGGTGGAAGGGCTTTTTGTTTCCTGTTTTTTATGGGAATGATGTTGTCTTTTACACCTTTACAAGCCAAAAATTCTCTTCGGCAACCTACTGCCACAACACAACAACATCAAATACAAGGGATTGTCACCGACGGCAACAATCCTTTAGCGGGCGTAAGCATTTCGATACAAGGAAAATCGGGTACTGCCGCTGTGTCCGATTATAGTGGTCATTACTCGCTTGCTGCAATGCCTGATGCTATTTTAGTTTTTACCTATTTAGGGTTTAGAACGCAGACAGTTTATGTGCAGGGGCGCAGTACCATCAACATCAGCCTGCAGGAAAACACCACCAAACTGCAGGAGGTCAAGATCAACGCGGGGTACTACTCCGTAAAGAACAGCGAGCGCACTGGGAGTATTTCTAAAATTAGCGCCAAGGATATTGAGAAACAACCCGTGATCAATGTGCTTGCCACTATGCAGGGACGTATGGCGGGGGTCAATGTTATCCAAAACTCGGGGGTGCCGGGAAGCGGATTTGAAATCCAGATTCGAGGACTGAACAGCCTGCGTGCCGATGCGAACCAGCCGCTGTACATTATTGATGGTGTTCCTTATGCCTCGGACGCTATAGGAAGTTTTTATACTTCGAGTACCACACCACGACAAACGAGTCCGCTCAACAGCATTAATCCCGGTGACATTGAAAGTATTGAGGTGCTCAAGGATGCGGATGCGACAGCGATCTATGGTTCTCGGGGTGCCAACGGGGTAGTGCTGCTTACTACTAAAAAAGGGAAGGAGGGGACTACTCGTTTTATTGCCAACGTATCGAGCGGTTTTGGGCAGGTAAGCCGTTTTGTGGATTTGATGCACACTTCTGAATATCTGCAAATGCGTAGGGAAGCTTATGCCAATGACGGCATTACGGACTATCCTGCAGATGCTTATGACGTAAACGGTAGCTGGGATCCCAACCGTGATACGGACTGGCAAAAAGAACTGATAGGCGGCACTTCGCGTTATACTGCTGTACAGGCCTCGGTATCTGGAGGATCGGCACAGACCCAATTCCTGCTGTCGGGCAATTACAATAAGGAGACCACTGTTTATCCGGGGGATTATCAATATGTAAGAGGCAATATGCATGTGAACCTAAACCATGCTGCGGAAAACAAGAAGTTCCAAATTAATTTTACAGGCGGTTATACTGTGCAGGATAATTTTCTGCCGCCCATCGATTTTACCAAAGAGGCACTGCTGCTTTCTCCCAATGCGCCTGCATTGTATGATGCTGCCGAAAATGTGAACTGGGAGTATAACACTTTTAATAATCCGCTAGGGAATTTAGCCGGAAAATTTAACAGCATTACCCATGACCTCATTGCCAACGCGGTGCTGTCCTATGCATTGACTGAGGGACTGGCGGTCAAATCGAATTTTGGATACACTGACCTGAGGCATACCGAAATCAACAGCCAGCCCTCGACCATTTACAATCCTGCGTACGGATATGGCAGTGAAGCTTCGCTTGTTTTTGAAAACAATACTAACCGTCAATCGTGGATTGTTGAGCCGCAGCTGTCCTGGAACCGAAAGGTTGGCGACTGTAAAATAGAAGCATTGGCGGGTGGTACTTTCCTAGAGCAGAGTAGTGACCAGTTAGTAACGATGGGTTCGGGATTTGCCAGTAACAGCCAGATGGATAATCCAGGTTCTGCCGCTAGTTATACGGTGTTGAGCAGTAATCCAACTGTCTATAAATATCAGGCCTTTTTTGGACGTCTCAATTTTAACTGGCTGGAACGCTATATCGTCAATGTTACTGGACGAAGAGACGGTTCGAGCCGTTTTGGTCCGGGCAAACAATACGCCACTTTTGGTGCTGTGGGTGCTGCCTGGCTTTTTGGGAATGAATCCTTTGTAAAAAATACTATTGGATTTTTGAGTTTTGGAAAATTACGAGCTAGTTACGGTACCACTGGAAATGACCAGATCGGGGACTATCAGTATCTTGATACCTACAGCAGTTCGGGAGAAGTTTACCAAGGTGTAAGCGGATTGAGTCCCTCACGGCTTTTTAATCCGGATTTTGCATGGGAGACCAATGCTAAATTGGAATTTGCGCTGGAGACGGGCTTCCTGAATGACCGTATTTTTACCACTGTCGGGTGGTACCGCAACCGTTCTTCCAATCAGCTTGTGGGAACTCCGCTGCCGGCTACGACAGGGTTTACCTCGATACAGTCTAACCTTGATGCCACTGTACAAAATACAGGAGTGGAGATTACTGTTCGCACTGTCAATATCAGCAATGCTACTTTTAAATGGATCAGCAACCTGAATTTTACCCAGTCTAAAAATGTACTCTTGTCGTTTCCTAATTTGGAAGGCTCTCCGTATCGCAACCAATATGTAATTGGACAGCCCTTGAATATCACCAAGGTATACCATCAGCTCGGGGTGGATGCTAATACGGGTGTTTATCAATTTGAAGATGTGAACGGTGACAAAGTCATTACAGCAGCTGACGACCGAAGAACCCTAAAGGATCTCAATCCCCAATTTTTTGGCGGACTGGAAAACGAGCTGCATTATGGCCCGGTTACCCTGGATTTCCTTTTCCAGTTTGTGAAGCAGCAGAATTTTAATCCCACCTTTATGTTTGGTATGCCTGGCACTATGACCAACCAGCCCTCGGCCGTGACAGAACATTGGCAGGAGGCAGGTGATGTCGGGCCTTATCAGGTGTATAGTAGCGGCATTACACCGGCGATACAAAGAGCCAACACCCGATATGCCCAGAGTGATGCGGGGATTAGCGATGCGTCTTATATCCGATTGAAAAACATCTCGCTATCGTATGACGTGCCAGAAAAGTGGAGTGGAAAGATGCGATTCCGGTTTAGTCTGCAGGGACAGAATCTGATGACTTTTACGAAGTATAAAGGTGCTGACCCTGAGTTCCGGACTGCGGGGTACTTGCCGCCGCTTCGTATGTATACCAGCAGTTTGCAAGTTACTTTTTAACCAAAAAAAAATATCGTGATGAAAAATACTACTAGATTATCTGGCTGCAAGAGGTTATGCAAAACCTTGACTTTTAAAATTGCACTGTTTGTGGTTGTCAGTCCGTGTCTTATGACTGGCTGTGATGGATTTACCGAAGTGGGTCTTCCTGCCTCGCAACTTACGGCTGCGGCCGTTTTTGAAGACAAAGCCACGGCCAATGCGGCTATGGTTGAAATTTATTCTAAAATTCGTGATAACGGATTGCTCACGGGATCTTTGTCGGGACTCTCGAGCCAGTTGGGACTTTATGCCGATGAACTTGCATTGTATGGAGGTGAAGTCAATTTTTATAACAATGCCTTATTGCCTTCGGGGAGTGAGGTTGCTGAATTATGGAACAGCAGTTACAACCAGATATATGCAGCCAATGCGGTTGTGGAGGGAGTGGAAAATTCTGTTTCCCTAACCACAGCCGACAGAGACCAGCTCAAAGGGGAAGCCCTTTTTGTGCGCGCCTTGCTTCATTTTTATTTGATGAATTCCTTTGGCGCTATACCCTATGTTCGTACGACCGATTATGAGCAAAATAGCGTTGTGAAGCGTCTGCCCGAAAATGAGGTCTATGCGTTGCTAAAAGTTGATCTTGAAGAGGCGATTGCCCTACTGCCAGAGGATTATGTCAGTGCGGAGCGGGTTCGCCCTAATAAATGGACTGCCGAAGCCTTACTGGCAAGAGTGAACCTTTATGCTGGGGCATGGGATGAAGCTTCGAATGCGGCTTCGGCGGTACTGAACCAAACGGGGCTGTATGTTTGGGAGGCCGATCTTGATAAAATATTCCTAAAAGAAAGCACTACAACCATCTGGCAGCTGATGCCCAGAATACCCGGTGACAATACCCTGGAAGCGGCGACCTTTAGCTTTGTCAGTGGGCCACCGCCACTGTCGGCATTATCGAATACGCTAATGGAAGCATTTACGGCAGACGACCAAAGAAAAGTACATTGGACGACAGCCATAACAGATGGCACGGATGTTTGGTATCATGCCAGCAAGTATAAAGCTATTGCTAATACGGGAAGTGCTGTGGAATATCCGATTGTTTTTCGACTTGCCGAACAATATTTGATTCGAGCAGAAGCGCGGGCGCATCAAGGTGACCTGATTGGCGCGAAGGAAGATCTTAACAAAATCAGACAAACAGCGGGATTGGCGGATACGGAAGCCATAACCGCGGCTGCTATTATTGAGGCTGTAATAGCGGAAAGACGGCTGGAATTGTTTACGGAGTTTGGGCATCGTTTTTTTGACCTGAAAAGAACAGGGAAGCTTGAAGTAGTTCTATCACCGCAAAAAGCAGGATGGAATGTTACCGACCGTAATTTTCCGATACCTGAATCGGAACTGTTGCTAAATCCTAATCTAGCGCCACAGAATGATGGTTATTAAAAGGAATACCATGAGAAAAAGATTAACTACCAATCATCAGTTTGTCCTGTGGTTTAGCGGTATTTATTTTTTGTTCCTTTCCTGTCCCATCATGGGGCAGGAAAAACAAAAAAGACAACTTACCGATGCCGATTACCATTTGTGGAGTACGTTACGAGCCAAAACCATTTCGGATAAAGGACATTGGGTGAGTTACCAGTTGCAGTATGAATCGAAGAAGGATACGCTGTTTGTGAAAAGTACGAAAGGGAATATTAGCTATGCCTATCCACGAGGGTATGAAGGACGTTTTGGCGGAGAAAAGTGGTTTGGTTGTAAAAGGCACGATACACTAGTGATGCAAAATTTAGAGACTGGAGACCTACAGTATACCTCAAACGTAAGCAGTTTTGTTTTTACTAAAAATGGGAAATACCTGTTGCTGTTTTTAAAGCAAGCTGAGGATAAAATCGAGTTGGTCATAAAAGACAGGAAAGGGAAAATAGCAGGGCGTATTGGGGATGTGAGCAGTTGGAAACTGGATGATACAGGGAACGCTTTGGTTTTTTGTGTGGATTCGGTTGACAATTATTCCGTTGGAATTTTGCAGCTAGGAAATACTATTGAGAAACAAACGATTGCCACCGATAGCAGTAATGGATTCCAGAATCTTAGCTGGAGGGGGAATCGGATTGCTTTTATGCAACAGGATATTAGTAATGCGAAAGTCTTTTGCTATAGTACCGATGATAAAAAGTTAATTGTTTTTGATCCAGAAAGACGGGATGATTTTCCGCGGGGTCTGCAAATTTCGATGAGAAATGGTACTATACTGTTATCTCCAGATGGTGCCCGCGTCTTTTTTGAATTAGAGGAAAATAGTGCTAACTCAGTCCCATCGGGAACAGGGGTTCAGGTATGGAATGCGGCGGATAAGTTGCTTTATCCCAATAAACAGCTTTTTGGTGCGCCAGCAGATCGGAATAAATTAGCGGTATGGTGGCCGGAAAGCAACCGTTTTTTTCAGATTACGGATAAGCAACTGCCAGTGGGTGCTTTGAACGGGGACTTTACTTATGCCATAAGCTATGATCCGATTGCCTATGAGCCCCAGTCTAATTATGATGGGGTACGGGATATATTTATTACCGAATTGTTGACTGGCAAAAGAAAACGGATCCTTGAAAAGCATTCAGGGGATATTATGACGCTGCTAATGTCTCCAAATGGGAAATACATTTCGTATCCTAAGTCGGGGAACTGGTGGGTGTATGACATCAAGAAAGATACCCATACCAACATTACTGAAAATTTGGCAACATCTTTTTTTAACCAAGATTATGATCGACCGAGTGGTCCAATGGCCTATGGGAATCCGGGTTGGATGGCTAATGACCACTCGATGCTGCTGTATGACGAGTTTGATATTTGGGAACTCTCGGCTGACGGCTCTTCCAGCGTTCGGTTGACTCGTGGGAGGGAAAAGGGAATTAGCTTTAGAATTAAGTCGTTAACCGCCCAGCAGGGAACTAAAACTGATGCGTTTGAATGGAGTACTGGACAGTTTAATCCCGATGACACGCTGATTCTGGAAGCACACGAAAAAAGTACGGGATCGAGTGGTTATTATTCATGGAATAGGAGGGAAGGTGTAAAGCCTTTGGTTTGGGAAGCCAAGAAAACAAATCAATTCCTCAAAGCGGCTAACAGTGATGCGTTTTTGTATGTGGAGCAAAGTTATGCTTGCGCACCTCGGATTGTATTTCGCCCAGATTTTAAAACTCCTGGGAGGGAACTAGTTCAAAGCAATCCACAACAGCAGGATTATTACTGGGGGAAATCGGAGCGAATCGATTATATCGTAAAGGGAAAAGCACTATCTGGAGTGCTTGTTTATCCTGCGGATTATCAGATTGGAAAGCGCTATCCGATGGTGGTTCAAATTTACCAGCGTCAGTTTCAGTATCTGCACGATTATGTTAATCCGACTGTGTTTGAAGAGGGAGGATTTAATATCAGCAATTTTAGCACACAGGGGTATTTTGTGCTGCGACCTGATATTGTTTATGACTTGGGAGAAGTGGGGGCATCGGCGACTGCTTGTGTATTGTCCGCAGCCGATGCGGTGCTAGCAACCGGTTTAGTTGATCCGTCTAAGATTGGTTTGATTGGGCATTCGTTTGGGGGATATGAAACGGATTTCATTATTACCCAAACCGATCGATTTGCCACGGCTATAGCTGGAGCGGCATGGACTGATTTGGTCAGTACCTATCTGTATATAGGCGGGAATTATCTCAAGCCTGATTTTTGGCGGTCGGAATATGACCAATTGCGGATTGGAAAATCGCTGTTTGAAGGTACAGACAGCTATCTTAGAAATTCACCTGTGCTGCAGGCCGCAAAGGTAAGCACACCTTTATTAGCATGGACTGGTGCGGAAGATCGACATGTTAATTATTACCAGAGCATTGAATTTTATCTTGCTTTACGAAGGCTTGAGAAAACACACACGTTATTGATTTATCCCGGGGATGGTCACGCATTGATGGATGGATCGAATCAAAAAGACCTGACGCAACGCACTGAAGAGTGGTTTGGGTATTATTTGAAAAATGAGCCTTTGAAGGCGTGGATGGGTGCAGATTCTCATAGATGATTCGTACTTTAAATGATTATGAACCCGTTGTGCGTAATTATTAAAAACGGCAATTCCGATTGCTATTGGAAGAGTGTTTTTTGACAAGTAAAACAGAACAAACTTCTCTATACGATTCGCACTCGAAGTGACGTGTATCGAGAACCGTTTTTAATGCTAATTTTTCTTGTTCTCGATACGATCCCGCCCAAAAGCGGGATCACTCGAACTGACGAAAAATTGTCATCAAAAACTAATTGCAGCCAACGGGTTAGTGCATATAAAAAACAATGCCGCCTGAATTTGATTCAGACGGCATTGTAATTGAAAAAGCTTTTAGTTATTGTGTATCTCTAAAGAGCTGATTCGGACAGGTTGCACCCGGTTTTGCATAGAGATTAGCACCATCGATGTCTGATGTACAGACAAAAGTTCCGCTGTTGGAACACATTTGTACTTGCTGACAAGGTATGGCCGCACTTACATGTTTGTACCCCAATACGGGAGCCAACTTATTATTACTGTTTTCCACGGCATTGGTTGTCAATGCCCCTGCCAACCCAACCGCAGCTGCGGCTATTGGCATTACTAAATTTAAAAATGTACTTTTCATAATAAAAAAAAATTAGAATTGATGATCTACTCTTTTTTACAGGTTTTCGATCTTAGTCCTGCTACTTGGCCAATAGATTTTTATATTTTTATTTGACTTAAATGGGTTTGACTATGTACTTTAGCGTATTTTGTCTTAGCTTAAAAAAAAAATGATTAGCCACAAATTGCACAAATTTTCACAAATTAATTTACGTTATCAATTCGATTCAGTCTTGTATGCTAGTTTATACCTCTTATGTTGTTTTGATAATTTTTGGTGATTGTTTTGCCTAGCTTGTACCTGACAATGCGATTGCCAATCAGAGCATATAATGTCGAATCCTGTACCATAAAGTTTTTCATTTTAGTATTCTCTTCATTATAGATATAAAAGCTTAATAGGTAACTATTCCCTGAAAGGTCATATAAGTCTATAATGCTTGCTTGTTCCCACATTTTGATATTTTCGTAGCGTCCCGGTATCCCGGAATTGACGAACAGCAGGTTATTGAATACTGCACCGTTTTTATTGACAATAAGGGGATGCCGCCCCAGTTTCTTTTGGTTGTGACTTTTAATTGTAATAATGTTGAGGTTCGCATGGCTCATCGTATCGATTGTATTTCCTCTATAATCGATGTTGAGATTACCGTCAGCCACAGTGTACTGGTTGCGGTAGGCATATACATAAACCAATCGGTTCAACTGTTTACTGTAGGCCATTTGACCATCTGTGTCAAAAATGCCGTCGATTTGTTTTTGCAAAAATGCCGGATTCAGTCGTGTCTTGGTGGTGTCATGTAAATCCAATGCTGCCATAATGCTTTCACCACTACCGCGCTTTTGTGTGCGTACCACCATTACAGTGGAATCCATCGGCTCTGCTAGTGAAAAGTATTCGCCTCCTTTTTTAACCAGTTTTGCTTTCCAATCCTTGATGTTACCTTTGAATATACAAGGTACGGAGCCATCGTATACGTAGAAATAGGGAGCTGCGACTTTTATCTTTACTGATTTGAAAGGGAGGTTTTTGTGATCCAATTCAATTTGGTATCGTGTTTTTTGTTTTAAAGTAGAATCGAGTACCGTTACCAGTAGTTGTGCGGTGGTGTTGCCGAGGTATATTTTATGATGGTCAACACCGGCAATGTAATAGGAATTTAACTGAATGTCGGCTTCCCTCGCTTTTACAGCTGGAAAATGGGGAAAGCGTCTTGTGAATTTATTGTGGTAGTGTGTTATGTTTTCGGAGGCTAAGAATAGTCCCGATACGATGCCTATAGCTACTACAGCTAAAATCGCGAAAATAATGATGAGCCTACTAGGGCTTATAATCTGATGTTCCTTTGGGGTTGCGTTGCGTAGTATCAGAATACCTATTATAGCTAAAATAATGCATATTATATTGAATAGTAAGTGTTCGTTCCATCCCATTTTTTCGAGGATTCCCCCGCAGGAACAAGGAATAAATGAGCTGAAATTTAGAATAATAAAAATGTAAGCTGTAAACATTAGCATTAGGCTAAAAGAAGCAAAAAGTGCTGTAAGACGAAATCGAGGGAAAAGTAGCATTACTACTATGAGGAGTTCTATAATGGGAATTAACCACGATATAACATCAGCAAAAGCACTTAGTAATGGGGACTGTCCCAGTTGCACGCTGAAATTTTCAAAATCAAGTAGTTTGCTTACTGCTGCATAAGTAAATAAGAGTATGTAGAGATAACTGATGCATGCTGCAATTTTATTTGTTTGTGAGACAGATAGTTTCATGGTGTTGTTTCTTTGGTTTTGTGTTGTAAAGTTCTGTTTATTAAAATGAAAACAGTTTGCAAATTGGGAATATCGATATGCAAAAGGGGAAGTCGCTCTGAAGAGGAAAGAAGTAAGAGACAAGAGGAAAGAAGCAAATGGGAAGAAGCAAGAGGGAAGATTGCAGGAGGCAGATTGCAGAAAACAGAAAAAAGTTTTTTATTTTGAATTTTGAATTGCTTCACCTGTTCGTTCTCGCTCGGGTATAAATTTTGAATAATGAATTGATTTGCCTTTTTTGTCTAATAGCCTCACTAATTTTATTTGAAGAATATTTTTTCTTTTGTCTTGATACAAAAGAAACAAAAAATCAAGCCTCAATATTTTTAAAGATAAAATAATCGAACAGATTTTCCTATCCCGACCCCAGCCGCTTCGCTAGGGGGTCGCTCCCTGCGGCCAACGCTAAAATCCTTATCGTTATTTTGTCTTTAAAAATATTAGGGCGGGAGTGGACATTTTCAGATGCTAACTATCATTTCTGCCAGCTAATGAGCAAATTTCTATCGTGCTTTGTGGAGTAAAACTATAAGGGCGGGGAGAGGACGGTAATGAAGAATATTTTATTTGGTCGTGGATTATAGCCATGGCGGTGTTTTTAAGCGCTGCTATTATCTACTGCATCGTCGCGCTTCAATTCGCTTGGGGAATAGTTGTATCGTTTTTTGAATGCTTTGTAGAAGTTGGTATAGTTAATGTATCCGCAGATAATAGCGATTTCCTTAATTGGAATGACAGTTTGCTGGATCATCAAATGGGCTTTTTTTAATCTTTCTTCGGTATAAAACTTATAAATGCTGGTGTTGAAAAAATGTCTGAAACTATCTTTTAATTTGAATTCATTTACATTGAATATTTTTGACAATTCGTTTGTGCTTGGTAATGGGGCTTCTAAATTTTTTAAAATGTATTCTCGAACATTTTGAACCAGAACGGTGTCTGATTGATGTTGGTCTACTGTATTTGGTTTGGTAGTTGTTTCCGGAAGGAGATCCTGAAGAATAGTGGTTATGGAATTGATGATAATGCTGTTGCTATACAATAGTCTTGAAACAGTGCAAAAGGATGGTACGAGGTGCTGACTTGACGTGACAAACAATAATTGTACCGTGGCTAGTGCTGTTTTGTCGGTTGCTATTTGCTCTATGACGATTTCCCATAAAGGTATCGATTGTTTGGCGAGTACTTTGTGAAAATCCTGTTCGAAGAGCATCTGGGGTTCGTGACCCAAAAGAACCGGTATTGGAGCGCTGAAACTTTTGATTGTAAAATTTTTGTCCAGAATTAGTGTTGCCTGCACCAAACTTTGGTAAGTGTAATGTGGGTTTATGTAGCCTAAGTCTGCCGTTAGCAATTGCAATTTTTCGGCAGTAGTATTGAGCATGACTATCAGTTCATCCAACTGATTGTTTTCTCCATCCCGTTGCAACCTGAATGTCAGGTTGCCAGTAGCCATTTCGAAAAGCATCTGATACATGTTTTTTACTTTTTGTTGGATCGACTGGTTGTTCATGAAACTATAGTGATGGAAGTTGAATATCCTTTGTAAAGAGGAACAAAACTATATCATATAATTTTTTGAAACTAAAAGTGTGGTGTGTGATTCGGGAATTGAATAGGGAGCGGGGATAGATAAATATAGATTTAGCGCGTAATAAAAAAGAGTTAATTTTTATTTTTGGAACGCCTGATACTATTCATTTGGTAATTTATTTTGGTTATGAAGCGTAATTTTTTTTATGAATTTATAGCTGTTTGAAAAATATATCTTTTTTTCATAAAAAAATGTAAGTTTCGGAGGAAAATTGCCAAAAACACAATTTTTATAAGAAATAAAACACAATTTTGATTGAAATATCACCAAAAGTGGGTATTGCACAGTTGAAATTGAAAGCTTACTATTGCGGCGGCTCTGTTATAAATTAACATAAATTAACACAAAATTATTTATAGCTCTTAAAAAACAGCAGCTCAATTTGCTATCGTCCTCAAAATCAAATTTATGAAAAGAAAATTACTTCTACTATTACTTTTTTATTCTTGTCTTGGCCAATCCCAAGATATTCTTTGGGAAAAATCATACGGAGGACTCCATGCCGACTATCTTTTTGATGCACAACCCACAGCCGATTATGGATTTATACTGGCTGGTAGTTCCTTGTCTGAAAAAACAGGAAATAAGGAAGAGAACAACCGTGGCGATCTGGATTATTGGATTTGGAAAATGAATGAAAAAGGCGATCTCGATTGGCAGAAAAGCCTTGGAGGCAGTGGTTTTGATTTGCTTCAAAGCATCAAAAATACAAAGGATGGAGGCTTTATTTTGGCTGGTACTTCCAATAGCCCGAAAACTCCAGAGGGCGGTATAGGCAATAAAAAAGAGGACTGCAAAGGTATTACCGATTTTTGGGTGATTAAACTCAATGCTAAAGGTGACGAACAATGGCAAAAAACAATTGGTGGCAGCGGTCAGGATGAATTGCTGTGTGCATTTCAAACCACCGACGGCGGCTACATGCTTGGCGGTTCTTCCAGCAGTACCCTGCTTCCGCAAAAAGACCTCACTGAAAAAGGAACTATAGATGTGAAACCCGATTTGACAGGCAAGACCGAAAAATGCAGGGGCAATATGGATTACTGGATTGTAAAGCTGGACAATACCGGAGCTGTAGTATGGCAAAAAACATACGGAGGCGAATACGCCGATGTACTGCGAAGCATGGAACAAACGGTGGATGGCGGCTACATTTTGGGCGGTTACTCTAATTCACCTCGTTCCGGTGATAAAACGGAGGCCAATTCTGGAATTGGCGATTACTGGATTTTGAAAATTGACATGGAAGGCAAAATAGAGTGGCAAAAAACATACGGTGGCAATGGGGACAATCAGCTGTATGTGATTCACCAAACCCAAGATGGCGGTTATATAGCGGGGGGGAATTCCAACAGTACTACTGCCCTCACTTTGCTGGGTGGAACCGTCAGTAACGGAACCGATTACTGGGTAATGAAAATGGATGAAACCGGAAAAGTGGTTTGGAGCAAGACTTACGATTTTGGTAAAGTTGATATCCTGACCTCACTGGTAGAAAATGACGACCATACTTTTCTGGTTGGCGGGTACGCTCAGAGTGAAAGCGAGCAAGGCAACGGTGGTTTGCAATTGCTAAAAGTAACTGGAGACAAAGATGGAATAAATGATTATATCGCTTTGAAAATTAGTGATTCTGGCGAAGAACTTTGGAAAAAGACCGTAGGAAGTAAAGGCGAAGACATTCTAAGAAAACTAATAGAAACCCGAGATGGAGGGTATTTGCTAGCCGGAACCTCTAACTCCAAATCTTCTAAAGACAAAAACTCGACCATTGGCGGAAACGATTTTTGGGTTGTCAAATTGAAAGACAAGCAGAAACCGGAAGAAGTAAAAGTTAAGATAGAAGCCATACCAAATCCGGCTAACACTTTTACCAACATTATTGTGGGCTATGACTTTGAGCAAGGTACAGCAACGGTTTATGACCTTCGGGGCAGGAAGTTGCAAAGTTTTGAAATACATAACAGAACCGTACCGATTGATTTAAGTATGTATTCTGAAGGTATTTATATCGTAAGCATCAAGACCAATGTGCATACGGATGGTGTGAAAGTCATTAAGGGGAGTAATAATTAAAAAGAGTATAATGAATAAATTAAATATAAATAAGACAATACTGTTACTCATAGTATTAATAAATATAGTCGCTTACGGACAAGATAATCCAATTAGTAAAGTTGATTTGCCAAATTTCACACCACCTTCACCAGAAGCCTTTCAAATAACAAAATATGGTGATGTACCCGTTGATGAATATAACGGTAAGGTAAACCTGAATATACCTTTGTTTCAATATCAGGCGGGGCAGTTGAAAGTTCCAGTAAGCTTAAATTATTATGGTTCTGGCATTAAGGTAAGTGATATTGCAACCCAGACCGGAATTAATTGGACGCTAGATGCGGGAGGAGTAATTAGTAGAGAAATAAGAGATTTATGTGATGAGCAGGCCTGGTCCAGCGGTACAAGGCTGAATCTAACGGATACCGATTTACTTAATCTGAACAAGGAAGACTGCAGTCCGGAAGCAGGCCAATTAAGATCCTACATTGATCAGAATTATGATACTGAAGTAGATATTTTTAAATTTCATTTTTTAAATTATTCCGGAAGTTTTTATCTGGATGATAATTTTAAGGCACAAATGGTTAAAAATGAACAGCATTTAAAAATAGAAATTACTGAAACATTTTACACCGATAAAACTATTGTGATCACTGATCCTTATGGTGTGAAATATTATTTTGGGGGTGTTACCGCTACAGAAAGTACGCAGTCCCGATTTATAAGTGGCTCCGGAAATCAATTGAATACAGGTGGACCTACCTCTTTTTATCTCTATAAAATGGAGCATCCAGTAAATGGCACCGTTTTATTCGAATACGGCAGTCAACCTGTTTAT
The DNA here is from genome assembly GCF_025947305.1 of Flavobacterium sp. N3904. NCBI lineage: Bacteria > Pseudomonadati > Bacteroidota > Flavobacteriia > Flavobacteriales > Flavobacteriaceae > Flavobacterium > Flavobacterium sp. N3904. The sequence continues at coordinate 3,757,608 of NZ_CP110009.1, read as the reverse complement.
GAAGTACCCCTAAGCAGCAGTTATAGTTTGAGTATTACTACATCAAATTATCAAGAATGTACGCCTAATAGTCAATCGAGCAGTCAATCGAGCATGCGGAATACTATTTTAGATCAAAAATATTTGAAGAAGATTTATAGTTTAAATAATAGTGACGTTCTTGAGTTTAACCGAACTTTCATCGATAATATCAATTTTAAATATTTTTTGAATTCAATTGATTTTAAGAAAGGTAATAATTTATTCTCTAAAATAGATTTAACCTACATTGGATTGGAAAGCCCTACAGATACCAACCGCTTTTTTTTGGATAAAATTTCTTTTAATAAAGATTTTATACCTGCACAAAGTACCGGCAAAAAATATGAGGAATACAGAATGGAGTATAATAATGCTGAACTCCTGCCAGGTCGGTTCTCAAAAAATATTGATGTATTGGGGTATTTTAATAATGTCAATAATTCAACATTAGTGCCGTGTTCGGCACTTGACATGCAAAACAATCCTTTGGCTTGCCCCAACAGAAAAGCCAATTTTGAGTATGCCAGTAAAGGAGTTTTAAAAAATATTTATTATCCTACAGGCGGTTATACTAATTTTGAATATGAGTCACAGCCTACGGTTGTTAAAAAGTATGATCCAATATCAGGCAGTGTTTACATCAATTCGTTTACAGAAGATAATAGCGTGACTCCGCAAACCAAGTTGCATGATGAAATCCTTCAAATGGCAGTACTCTATGATCAGGACGTAACTATTACTCTGGAGGCTAATACAGAGAATAATGTACCTAACCATTACGCAGCAGTTACTTTAAAAATCACCAATCTTACCAAGAATCCAAATGTAACTGATACTTACCAATGCTCGACTGGCAGTAAAAGTATTTTATTTAAATTTTTAGGAAACAATTTGTATAAAATTGAAATTGATATAGCTGTGCCTACCGCCACTTATTCTGGTTATAGTGCTACGGGAGGATTTAGTTTTGATTTGCATGTTGGTTATGATAGAGTTGAGGGTACAGGAGTGCGGATAAAACGAATTAAGGATTTTGCCACGTCAGGGACGATTGCAACATCGAAGAGCTTTTACTACACCTCTTATTATCAGATGCAGGATCTTTTTGCAGATGTTTTCACCGCCAGAATCAACATTAGTAATAGTGGTGGTTATAAAAATTGTGCTATGGGTCTCGTATCCTTCCAAACCTTTCCATATTATACACAAACCATCCATTCTAATTATATTTATTCGGATTACACTTACTCGAATTTTAGAGCCAAAGAGTATGCTAATGTCACTGTGAGTTATGGCGGGGACCATTTTGAAAATGGCGGTATCGAAAAAACATTTCTGCTTTCTGAGGAATCTACTTTTAATCAATTGGTACCTGTTACACCTACAGCGTATAGTATTCCTTATACTATTCCAGATGCCAAAGACAACGTACTTTCATTGGATGGATTGTTGCTCAAAGAGCGAACTTTTAAAAATATAAATGGATCAGTATTTAAAATTCAAGAAAAACAAACACAATATGAACATCCGCTGAAAAGCAAAAAATTGAATGTATTTGGTTTTGAGACTTATCATAATCCGATAATTATAGCTGATGTTTATAAAGTGATAAAAATTTATCCGATCGATTATAATCATAATGGATATACGGATGACTTAAATCCAGATGAAAACAACAGATGTTGTGGGGGTAGTGTGGCTACGTACAATGCCCGTATTAAAAATTATATGACAAATGAAATTACAAATTATTTAATAGCAAATAATGACCCTATTATTGCTGATTTTAATTCTAAACTGGGATCTGGTATATATGTAATCGAATATACGTTTTCATCAGATTTTACTACAGCTAGGATAATTCTAAAAGAAAAGGTTTATTTATGTACCGGAGGCAATTCCTTATCCAATTATTTCATTGGAAGTTACTATACCAATTCGTATCTGTTTAATAAAAAAGCAGAAAAAGAAATACTTTACGTAGATCCCGTACCAGCCAATTTGATTTCATGGAATAGTGATGATGCGGTTGAAGATCCTGTGGGTCAGGAGCAATTGGAGGCAACTTATAAAAAAGTTATTGCAAACAAGGATTACGAATATGGAAGTTTGAATGGATTACCAACCAAAGTCACTACAACAGACAGTAAAAAAATCGAAAATAGTACTGAATACGTATATGTTAATCAGGCCAATACATTGACAGGTTTGACTACACTGCAACAGAATGCGTACTCAGCTTTATTGGCACAAAATAGTGTTGCAACTCCAATTCAAACTAGTCAATACAAAGACAAAGGCGCAAGCAGAGAATTGCTTGCTACTCAAAGGCTTTTATATGAACAATCGACAACCAATCCGAATCAAATTTTGCAAAAGAATATTCAAATTTCAAAAGGAGGCCAAAATCTTGAAACCAGGGTGGACTTTACTGAGTACGATACAAAAGGAAATCCTTCGATAGTTTCGTATACCAACGGATCAAAAACCAAATATTTTTATAATGATTACAATCAAATAATTGTTAAAATAGAGAATTATATTGGAGCCTTAAATGTTTTTGCCAATCCTATTGGTTCAACAAATCCGTGTGATTTTATCAATCAATATCCAACCTCATTCGTCACCATTTTTAATTATGATGCTATAACCAATCAGATCAGTAGTATTATTGATTCTAAATGTAAAAAGACAACTTATGTATATGACAAGCTTCATCATTTAGAGAGTATCAAAGACGATGACAATACTATTTTACAACATTTTGAATACAATTATCAAACCCAAAATTAAAATTACAATGAATAAAATATTATTTTTTAGCGTTTTATTTCTGTATTCTTTTTTTGGGTATGCGCAAGTTGAAACGCCAAATGAAGAACTGCAACCGAATAAAAATATATCTTTACTAATAGTTGACCCTGGAGAAGGGGGCGGTACTGCATGGTATTTGGATCATGATAAGGATGGATGGGGCAATATAGATACCGAATTATATGCTATAATACAACCCGCAGATTATGTTGCAAATTCTCTCGATCGAGATGACAATAATGCTAATATAACCAACATTGCTCCACAAACTTTTTACAGGGATGCAGATGGGGATACATTTGGAAATGCCGCCGTAACGATATATTATAGTGTAAAACCTGCTACAGGGTATGCTACCAATAACACTGACTGTAATGACGGAGATAAAACTTTAAATCCAAACACGGTTTGGTATCTTGATTCCGATAAAGATAGCTTCGGAATATCAAACGTAACGACTAATAAAACACAGTGCGTCAATCCAAGCGTAGCTGGAGGAGTGCAGTATGTTCGTAATTCAAATGACTGTAATGACGGAGATGCAACTTTAAATCCAAACACGGTTTGGTATCTTGATTCGGATAAAGATAGCTTCGGAATATCAAATGTAACGACTAATAAAACACAGTGCGCCAATCCAAGCGTAGCTGGCGGAGTGCAGTATGTTCGTAATTCAAATGACTGTAATGACGGAGATGCAACTTTAAATCCAAACACGGTTTGGTATCTTGACTCAGATAAAGATAGCTACGGAATATCCAACGTCACGACCAATAAAACACAGTGCGTCAATCCAAGCGTAGCTGGCGGAGTGCAGTATGTTCGTAATTCAAATGACTGTAATGACGGAGATGCAACTTTGACCCCCAATACGGTTTGGTATCTTGATTCGGATAAAGATAGCTTCGGAATATCAAACGTAACGACTAATAAAACACAGTGCGCCAATCCAAGCGTCGCTGGCGGAGTGCAGTATGTTCGTAATGCAACCGACTGTAATGACGGAGATGCAACTTTGACCCCCAATACGGTTTGGTATCTTGATTCGGATAAAGATAGCTTCGGAATATCCAACGTCACGACCAATAAAACACAGTGCGTCAATCCAAGCGTAGCTGGCGGAGTGCAGTATGTTCGTAATTCAAATGACTGTAATGACGGAGATTCAACTTTAAATCCAAACACGGTTTGGTATCTTGATTCGGATAAAGATAGCTTCGGAATATCAAACGTAACGACCAATAAAACACAGTGCGCCAATCCAAGCGTAGCTGGCGGAGTGCAGTATGTTCGTAATTCAAATGACTGTAATGACGGAGACGCAACTTTAAATCCAAACACGGTTTGGTATCTTGACTCTGATAAAGATAGCTTCGGAATATCAAACGTAACGACTAATAAAACACAGTGCGCCAATCCAAGCGTAGCTGGCGGAGTACAGTATGTTCGTAGTTCAAATGACTGTAATGACGGAGATGCAACTTTAAATCCAAACACGGTTTGGTATCTTGATTCGGATAAAGATAGCTTCGGAATATCAAACGTAACGACTAATAAAACACAGTGCACCAATCCAAGCGTAGCTGGCGGAGTGCAGTATGTTCGTAATTCAAATGACTGTAATGACGGAGATGCAACTTTGACCCCCAATACAGTTTGGTATCTTGATTCGGATAAAGATAGCTTCGGAATATCAAACGTCACAACAAATAAAACACAGTGCGCCAATCCAAGCGTAGCTGGCGGAGTGCAGTATGTTCGTAATTCAACTGACTGTAATGATGCGGCTGCAACCGTAAATCCGAATACCAAATGGTATGCAGATGCTGACGCTGATGGATTGGGAGATCCTGCCAGTTTTCTGCAGCAATGTACCAATCCAGGAGGTAGCTATGTGTTAGACAATACCGATAATTGTCCTTTGGTTAGTGGGTCGATTGCTAATTGCGAAAATATAAAAGCGCCTTCACTGGATCATAACTATGTTATTACCTCTACTTATAAGAAAGCGACAACAACTGTTTATGAAAATCCCGATCCTACTCAAGCCCAGGTGAATATTACCTATTTTGATGGATTGGGCAGACCCATGCAGCAGATTGCCAATCAACAGTCCAATTCTGGAAAGGATATTATCACCCATATTGAATATGATCCTTTTGGAAGACAAATCAGGGATTATTTACCATTTGTGAGTACGGCAAGCAATATGGTCTTTGACCCAAATGCTTTAACGAACACCTCTTCGTATTATGACACAGCGATTTATGACAATACTGATAATCCTTTTTCGGAGAAAAAACTAGAATCTTCGCCACTCAATAAAGTGTTGAAGCAGGCCGCTCCAGGCGCTGACTGGGCGATGGATGCCGGTCACGAAATAAAATTGGATTACCAAACCAATACAGAGACGGAAGTAAAATTGTACAAAGCAACCGCAACAGGGCCCACATCCGGTTTGTACGAGCCTATTTTTTCAGACGGGGGAAATTATTCGGCAAATGAATTATACAAAACCATTACTTACGATGAGAATTCTATCGCTAATCCAAGCAGCACAGATGAAAAATTAGGGAGTACCGTGGAATTTAAAAATAAAGAAGGACAAGTTGTTTTGAAACGGACTTATGAATCCAGTACAAAGCACGATACCTATTATGTGTATGATCAATTCGGAAACCTGACGTATGTTTTGCCTCCCCTAGTGAGCAATCCTAGTGCAGAATTGGATGGGTTGTGTTACCAGTACAAATATGACAGCCGTAACCGCCTTGCCGAGAAAAAACTGCCGGGCAAGCAATGGGAGTTTATCGTTTATGACAAATTGGATCGCCCCGTGGCTACCGGACCAGCCAAGTCACCCTTCAAAAACGACACGGCTGTGGGTTGGTTGGTTACCAAGTACGATGCTTTTGGCAGACCGGTTTACACTGGCTGGTTGAACGCAGCGGCAAGTTCTGCAACCCGTAGCTCAATGCAAGTCGCACAAAACAATTCCTCAAATTTGTTTGAAAGCAAAAAAACCAATGCAGTGATTGATTTGATCCCAGCTTTTTATACTACTGATACAGCACCAACGGGTATCAAACTCCTTACCGTCAATTATTATGATACGTATGATTTTCCCAATGCCGATGTTTCGAGCACAGTACTAGGACAAACCGTTTTGGCCAATACTAAAACACTAGCCACCGGATCTTGGACAAGAGCCGTAACCACTCCATCATCTATAGCGGGAGAAACGACCACTATTTATTATGATGCCAAGGCCAGACCCATACGTAGTGCAGTAACCAATTATCTGACCGGGTATACCAACACCGACAGTGAATTGGATGCGTTTTCAGGGCAGTTGAAATCTACGATCACCAAACACAAACGTACAGGCGCCCCTGCCGATGTGGAGATTGTTGTAAAAGAAGTATTTGATTATTCACCGCAAGGACGTTTGCGTACCCATACCCATAAGATTGGAACTGCTGTTGTAGAACAGCTATTGGCAGACAATACCTATGATGAATTGGGACAATTGACTTGTAAAAAAGTGGGGAATACCAGTAGTGTGCCTTTGCAAAAAGTAGATTACTCCTATAATATAAGAGGATGGATGACCGGAATCAATAATGACCCCACCAACAATTTGGTCTTAAATACTACCGAGAAAGATTTGTTTGGGTTTAAGATAAACTACAATACCGTAAAAAACGAAACAGGTTATACAGGTAAAGAATTATACAATGGCAATATAAGTGAAACGTATTGGCGTACTTCTTCAGATAATGTTTTGCGAAAATATGGGTATAAATATGACAACTTGAATCGCCTTAAAAATGCCATTTTCCAAAAACCGGGGAATGCAAATCCTGTTCCTCAATCTTATGATGAGAATTTGACTTATGATCAAAATGGGAATATCCGTACATTGGTAAGATTTGGAGATATGGAAGGTGCACTACCACCAAACGGGATTGACAATTTGATTTATACCTATCAGACCAACTCTAATATGCTATTGAATGTTTTGGACAATTCTAATAATAATATCAGTGGATTTGTTGACGGTAACAAATCAGGCGATGATTATACATATGATGCCAACGGAAATTTGATAACGGACAAGAACAAAAACATCACTGCCATTGTATATAACCAACTCAATTTACCTACGAAAATAACTTTTGGTACAACAGGTACAATTGAGTATATTTACAACGCTGCAGGGCAAAAGTTAGAGAAAATTGTGACCCAAGGCACAACGGTAACCAGTACCAATTATCTGGGCGGTTTTCAATACACCAAACCCCATTTGGGAACTTGGACATTGCAGTTTTTTCCAACAGCTGAAGGGTATATTAAAAATACAGTAGTCAATAGTGCCAATACTTACAGCTATGTGTTTAACTATACGGATCATTTGGGGAATGTGAGATTGAGTTACAGTGATGCAGATAAAAACGGAGTAATTGTAAGTTCTGAAATTTTAGACGAAAGTCATTATTATCCGTTCGGGCTGAAACATATAGGTTATGTTACTGCTTTGGGAACGGATAATAAGTATAAATTCAACGGGAAAGAACTGCAGGACGAGCTGGGGCTTAACATGTATGACTATGGAGCAAGGAATTACGACCCTGCACTTGGTCGCTGGATGAATATTGACCCGCTGGCGGAAAAGTATTTTGGAGCTACTCCATATAATTATGTATTGGATAATCCTGTTAATGCAATTGACCCCGATGGTATGGATATATATTTGCTTACGGAATCTGGAAGAACTATATTAGCTCTAAAAGAAAAAGATAAAAAAACAGATACAATGTATGCTGTTAAAAATAGTAGTATAACCGACATAACTTCTTCAAGTGGAACGAAGGACACTACTTCTATATTTGATATGAAAGACACTAATGGTGATGGACAATTTACTAAAGATGACGGTGTGACGGTAAAATCAGGACTGATTGGACAAATGGTAAATAGTTCTGGAAAAATTGATGGTCAAGATTATTATTCCTCAAAAAGTGAATATAGTAAAGAAAATGAAGATGCATATCTAAATCTTTTTAAATACGCATCTGATAATTCGAATGCTGAATTTGGATTACATACGTATAATGATAAAGGGAATACTATGATGCGATTTGTAACTAAAGCAGATACTGGAGCAGTATTTTCTCCTAATGCTTTTGGAATACTAAATTCAGATGTAATATATAGTTACCATAGTCATCCTGGCATAAGAACATATCGTTCTGTTGAAGAATTTAGCATTCAGGGGAATACTGGAGATAGTGATTATGGTCATTCTTACTATCAAAAGCGAAATTATCCAAATTATATATATTTTCCAAATTCTTCAAGATTGTATAATGTGACTCCTACTACAATTAATTATATAAAAAGAATAAATAATCCTAAAGATTTAAAAAAATAAAAAATGAAAAGGATAACACTTTGTTTACTCTTGCAAATACTATTGATATCATGTAAAAAAGACGAATTATCAATGGATTTTAAAAAAGTTATTATAGAATATCAAAATAAAGTTCCTCTGCCTGAAATAAAAAATTCAGGTGATGATACGTATTTATATGTAGTTAATTTTGAGAAAAAAGGAAATGATACGTTGTTTAACCTTATTAGGTGCCCTGGGGTTTCTAAATTCGACAGTATTTCAGGGATTTACCAAGACGAAACACTTAAACCTTTAGCGATTCTAGATAAAAATAAGTTGGGAAAAAGTTACTATCAAATGAAAAGAAAAGACGTTAATAATTTTGTAGTCAATAATTTTTCTTCAAGAGAAGATTTTCCTCCACTATATAGATATCAAATTAAGAACAAAAAAATAGTGTTAATACAAATTGACACAATAAGTGACAATTGGAAACGATAATCATACATTCAATACTCATAGCTCTCCGAAGAGTTGGTAATGTTCCAGATGTGTTGGTACATAATTATTTCGAAAGACATTTGTAGATAATCAATAATTTACATTATTATCGCAGTCAAAAACTAAACAACCTTCGGGTTGTTTTTTTGTTTTATAATGTATCAAAACAGCTAGTTATTCAATCAGACGTTCCTGTATTTGTTCTGTGGTCTCAAACGTGATTCGGAAAACAATTGATAGACCACCCCCTCCCCGTATCGGCTATTTCAATACTAAATTCCCCGATTTAGTTCCTCAGATTACCTCCCCGACCATGCGAAATGTACACATATTCAATCCGTACCTACTGTGTGATAAATGAAATATCTCCCAATTTTTGAAATCCCACCGACCAGTGTCTCATTTTGGAACACTTATTTTCCAGTTAAAAAAATATTTTTCAAAAAAAAGTGCCAAAAGGCTACACTTTTCAAAGTTTGATAGTATTTATTGTAAAGATGCTTGACTAATTACCTTGTATGGAGTTCCTGTATCTGACAATAACGAGATACTAACCAACTAATAAAATGAAATATGATGATTTAAAGAAATTTATAAAAAGCACAAAAGCAAGCAAAAGTACGATTTACCGATTCTACAAAAAGAATGAAGATTTATTTGCGGAAACTAAAAAACCAAATGGAAAGCGATTGTTTCCAGTTGACCACGCCAGATATTTTGACAGCGAAGTCATGTTCGATGAGAACAAAATCCTAAGACAAGAAAACCAATCCATGAGAAACCTTATCGATTGTCTGGCAGAGAAAAACAGTTTTCAGAATACATTTTGGGAAATGGAATGGTCATTTTTCTTTACAGTAGCCTATAAAGCGGAGCGCAACAAGAATAGCTGTTTCAAGCAAATGCACGGTCTGTATGATTATTTGACTGATAAATATGGTATTTCAACCGAAATAAAACTGTTTTTTACCACAGAGTCGTTCACAAACAGAAAAGGCTATCACAATCATTTTGTAATCCATATTGAAGACAAAAAGCTCCATGAGCAGATTGTAACGGATATTCAGGATTACTTCAACTATGACAGAGTTGATGTGAGCAAATACGACCGATACAAAGCTGGGTTGTTCTATATGTCAAAGGACGGACTTACTGGAGAAGACTGGGATTTTATCAGTAATAGCAAAAACATCACAACCGATGAGAATTAAGCTTAAGCTTTCCCAGCTAAAAAGGATTTTGGTGTCCCAACCGCTAAAATTACCCATCCACTTTAAAATGGAAGATTTGACCGACCAAGAATTTTCAGAGTTTCAAAAATTATTGCAATCCAAAGAACGAGGCTAATCCCCTCGTTTTTTTGTGTTCCAAATTCTCCAAAAATCCCGCAAGCCCAGGAAATCCAGGATTTTTCTAGGATAATCCAAATTAGACCTGGACATTTGGAGTGTAATAAATCACAAACGACCGTTTAAGATTTTATCAAGCATAACAATATGAAAAAGTTTATCGCCTATTATCGTGTGAGCAGAAAAGAACAAGGAATCTCTGGATTAGGGTTGTCAGCGCAAAAAAGTTCCGTTGAAAAATACGTAATTGGTCAAGAAGGAATTATTTTGAACGAATATACTGAGATTGAGACAGGAACAAACAAACGTGAACGAGTAGAAATTCACAAAGCGATTCAACAAGCAAAAAATGAAGGGGCAATTCTCATCATAGCAAAATTAGACCGATTAGCAAGGAACGTAAGCTTTGTAAGTTCTCTAATGGATGCAGGAATCGAGTTTTTGGCTGTTGACATGCCATCAGCCAATAACTTCACCATCCATATTTTTTCGGCACTTGCCGAGCAGGAAGCCAAGCTTATCAGCTCCAGAACTAAGGTTGCGCTTGCAGAACTTAAGAAAAAAGGGGTAAAATTGGGGAATCCGCAAAATCTAACTAGTGAAGCGAGAGCCAAAGGAGTTAATAAAATCAAGGAAAATGCCATGAACAACGACAGAAATCGTCAGGCTCAGTCAATAATCCTTAATTGCAAAGAGAAAGAAATGAGCTATAGACAAATTGCAGATTATCTTAACCAACTCAACTTCAAAACCAGACACGGCAATAAGTTTTATGCTCCTACGGTTCTTCAATTGTACAGCAGGGCTATTATTTAATTATATAGTCAAAAAATTATTCGCAAAAATTAAGTGCCTTTTTAATTATTTTTTGAGAATTCTTCAAAAGAAGAAAAATACATAACTAGATTAAGTTATGTATTTTGGTTAAAATACTGGTTATTAGCTATTTATCTAATTTTTATGAATTTTCATAACTTAATTAAGTTAGCAAATTAGTAAAACAATATTTGTAAGTTTTTACATATTTTTGAGTTACATTTTATTCACCTACCTTTGTCAAACAAAAATAAAGGAAAAGATTATTGCAAGAATCTTTTCTCCATTCCGAAAGCTAAGGACTGGAAAATGAGTAGGTTGTAAAGCTGAACAACCAAGCTCAAAAATCAAATTTTTATTTCAGATTACAGATTCGGTGCAATACCCGAGGGTGTCTTCTTGTGCCAAAAAATTACGTGTCAAAATCTTAAAAAATGAAGTTTATGGAAAATTTAGAAATGCTGTTCCAGTCCTTTGAAACTGGCATCAGAAGTGCCAAGGCAACCAAGCCAAAAGAATATTTAAAAAACATAGGACTGGATTACGCAGAGCTAAGAATAGGCTTCAATTCAGGACAATTCCATCATAACAGAGACCAAGAGTTCAAAGACAGGTTTGAGGCTTTAGGAATGCTTAAAAAGAGCGATGCAGGCGTGAGAGATGATACAATGACACCGTACACTGCTTTTGGAAGGTACGGACTGATTTTTCCGCTGGTGGACAAAGAAAATAGGATTGTAAATTATTTTGCTTTACGCTTCAAGCTCGAAACACCTAAGGAAGAATACCTCAACAGCGAAGGCATTTATCCAACGTATCCAAATACGCTCACCAAAAGGCTGTATATCGCCCCTACGGTAATCGACTGCGCCAGTCTGATGCAGTCCAAGACACTGGAGAACCGAGAGGCGGTCATAGCCCTGCACAACGGGGAGTTACTGCCCCAGCACCTAGAAGCCATCAAAGCCCTGCACGAATTGGAAGAAATCATCATCATTAAACGTTAAGACCATGAAAAACATAAGAACACAAATACAGAACATAAGACCAGAACTGCCAATACAGATGATTCAGCTCCCAGAGGGACACAGCATGAATGATATGTGGCTGAATTACGGAGCTGATGGAATCATCGAGTTACTGCAAAACCCAAAAGGAGAAAAAACTATTCCAACGCTGGAGATTCTGGGAGATTACAAAATCAGTTTCAAAGGAAAAACGGGAACCTTTTACGTGATTGGCAGTCTGCCGATGGATTTGGGCAACCTCAGGGTATCGCTTCAAATAGTGGAAAAGGAAAGCCAAAAGAAACACCGATTGAAAATTGACCTGTTTGATTTTACGAATGTCCAGAACCAGTGCAGGGAACTAAATGAGAAACAGGGATTTGACGGGAATCTCTTGGAAGCCGATTTGGTGCAGTTCACAGACCTTTTGGAAAACTACAGGGAATCACTCTTCAACGCTGAAATGAACCCCGTAACCGACCAATTTTCTCAAAAGGAGCTAACACCCCAAGCAAGCGAGAAAGCAATAGAATTCCTTTCCAAACCCCGTCTTTTTGAGAGTGTGGACAAACTGCTGGGACAAAGCGGAATCGTAGGGGAAGAAGAAAACAGACTCCTGATGTTTGTACTGGCATCGAGCTACAAAATGCCGTATCTGATGCACGGACTGATACAGGGAAGCAGTGGAGAGGGTAAAAGCCACCTCATCAACGCAATAGCAGACTGCATGCCACAGGAGGACGTAATGAACATGACCAGAATTACCAGCAAATCACTCTACCATTACAGGGATAAGGAACTAATGAACAAATTCATTGTCATTCAGGATTTTGATGGATTGGACGAAGAAGCGCAATTTGCTTTTCGTGAAATGCAGTCGGCTAAGTTTCTGACCAGCTCAACGGTGGTAAAGGATATGCTGGGCAACACCAGAGGAAAGATGAAAAAGGTTGAAGCCCATTTTGCAAGCCTTACCGCCACGACCAAAGCAGAGGTGTATTATGACAATATGAGCCGTTCGGTGGTTTTGGGAGTGGACGAAAGCCAAGAGCAGACCCTTAGGATTATCAAGGCGCAAAACCTGAAAATATCAGGCGTGAGCAATTCAGACAGTGAACAGCAGGCAAAACAGCTCCTTAGAAATGCTATGCGGGTACTGAAATCCTACGAAGTGGTCAATCCCTTTGCTGATAAACTGATGCTCCCGCTGGAGGCAAAAATGCTCAGAAGGTTAAATGTTCAGTTCCAGAACTTTGTGTCCCAAATAACCATTTTAAATCAGTACCAACGCAAAAAGGACAGTAAAGGCAGATTGATAGCCACCAAAGAAGACATAAGAAAGGCTGTTGAGATATTCTTTAGTCCCATCATCATCAAAGTGGACGAACTCGATAAAAGCACCAGAGGGTTTTTCGAACAGCTCAAAGGATTTCTTAGAAGCCAGACGGGCGGAACAACGCACCGTTTTACGACCCGTGAAATCAGACAGGAACTCAATATCAGCAAGACCTCAGCTTTCAAATACGTTCAGACCTTGCAGGAATTGGAATACATTCAAGCTGTTGAAGGTTCTCCAAACAAAGGATTTAAGTATGTGATTAGCTACTGGGACAATATGGAAAAGCTGAAATTCAAGATTAAGGAAGACCTCAACGAACAGTTAGACCAGTTGAAAATCACCTAAAAGAACACGGGAAGCCCAGTAATTACAGGTGATATAACGCTAGTGTTCGCAGATTTGGAGAGTGCGCTTAAGGAAAGTTTTGAAATGATAATTTAAAAACCAAAAGAAATATGAAAAAAACGATAAAGACCCCAGCATTTCAGAACCACCTCAACGATTACGACCATTTTATCAAAGTCAGGAATTACAAAACAGGAAACACCGAAATGTACCAGAATGTAGTATCGGAGTTTCTTATCTGGCTGGAGGAATCGGGAATTACTAAAATCAAAAGAGTGACCAGCAAAGAATTCGTAAGCTATTTTGAGTATTTGACCACCAGACCCAAAAAGCGAGGCACGGGAACATTAGGGGAAAAGACTATCAAATTTCACGTATTCGCTTTGGGATTGTTTGTTCTGAATCTATTGGAAAACAAAGCTATTGAAAAGGGGTTTTTCATTCCAACCTATGGTAACGGAAACCAAAAATCAAGAAATGTCCTCACTGTAGAAGAAATCAAAACGGTATATCAACATTGCCAGAGCGGACTGGAAAGAGCTTTGCTGTCGGTTGCTTATGGCTGTGGTCTCAGACGTTCCGAGATAGAGGCTTTGGATGTAAAGGACATTCAACTGAGTTCAGGAATGCTCATTGTCAGAAAGGGAAAAGGAAACAAAAGACGTGAAGTTCCCATGAGCAACAGCATTATAGCCCACCTAAAGACATACATAATTGAAGAGCGTTATCAGCTATTAGCGGGAAAAACGGTACTGGAAGACGCTTTGTTTGTGAATGCCAAAGGAAAGCGCACCAGCGGTGAACAATTGAACGAAATCCTTAAGAGAATGATAGAACAAACCCAGCAATATGACCTAATCCAAAAAGAAATAACGCTCCATTGCCTACGCCACAGCATTGCGTACCACTTAGGGGAAAATAACGCAGGAATTGAGTTTATCAGGGGTTTTCTGGGACATTCCCAAATAAACACCACCTATTTATACGCTATCAAAAACAAAAAAAGAAAACCAATAACAACATTTTAAAATGCCTATGACAAAATTATCGTTGGAAACATATCTTAATCAAAACTTTACAACCAAAACAGCAGACAGCTATCTGTACACCATTAACCACTTTTTAAAAACCAATCCCAAAGCCAAAAGATATACGTTTCAAAATATTGTGAGTTACATGGAAGAAGTGAGCCGAAAGCAGACCAATATCCAGTACAGGGTCAGAATCCTGTCAGCAATCAAAAAGTATTATGATTTCCTAGTGATGGCAGGACTTAGAAACGAACATCCCTGCAAACAGCTGACCATCAAAAACAAGCAAAATCAAACGGTACAGGTTCAGGATTTGTTCAGCAGTGAAGAACTGCAATTGCTTTTGACCCGTGAAAACCGCTATCAGTTCTTAGATTCCAGAAACAGCGTACTGCTGTCACTGCTCATTTATCAGGGATTGACCAGCGAAGAACTGGCAGAACTAACAGTTGAAAACATTGATTTGGATGCAGGAACGGTCTATGTCAAAGCTTCAACGAACCAAAACCGCAGAACCCTAGAATTACTCAATAAGCAAATGATAGTTTTTTCCAAATACATCAATGAAATCAGACCTGAATTACTGAGATGCAACACCGATAAATTACTGTTGAGCAAACTGGGGAAACCGATTTCAGTTGATGGAATCCATGCGATTATCGAGCCGTTAAAGCCATTGTTTCCAGATAAAAGCCTCAACCCAAGAACCATTCGCATCAGTGTTATCT
Organism: Flavobacterium sp. N3904; assembly: GCF_025947305.1. Taxonomy (NCBI): domain Bacteria; kingdom Pseudomonadati; phylum Bacteroidota; class Flavobacteriia; order Flavobacteriales; family Flavobacteriaceae; genus Flavobacterium; species Flavobacterium sp. N3904. The sequence goes on along the minus strand of NZ_CP110009.1, from coordinate 3,742,262 downwards.
GCAATTGGCTCAATGAAAAGAAAATTCCATTGGAACAAGTTCAGGAACTAGCGGGGCATAAGTGGCCTGGAACCACTGAAAAGTATATCAAAGTTGACAGTCTTCAACAGCGGGAAATGATAAATAAGTTCTTTCCGTTGTAAAAAAATAAAGGAGCCTATAGTAAGACTCCTTTATTTCAATAATTAGATTATTCGCATTTATCTATTTCTTTGTCAACGTAATGGAATAATTCGTCAGCGTAACTGTCGGGTAAATCATTGTCCTCAATGACATTTCGAACTAATTGCGGTACAGATAAATATCTGCTGTTATTGACACGGCTTAGTTCTCGCTGTTGGCTTGTTTCATTTTGAATGGATTTTGCATAAGAGTAGTCTTCGCAATATTTTTGAATAATTGCTGTTTGCGCCCATGTTTTTAATTCTTCAATGTTCTTTGTTTTTGGGTGGTCTTTGGCGTATTCATTGTCTAAATGATTACGGAACATGTAGGCTCCTGCGCAAATAAGCGTTACACCAAGTATGAAAATTCTAATAAGAATTGTGAATGGTTTATTCATTTTTGTGTTTTTAGTATGGTTTAAAATTCAGACAAATATAAATAAAATTCTATTATATAGTGTACTTTATTTAAGAGTACCACAAAACAGACGAAATAATGAGATTTGGAGTATGAAAGATTCAACTCCAAAAGACAATATTGAAGAGCTTAGATTAATCGCAATGCGACTAAAAGAACTAAGAAAAGCAAAAGGATACTCGAATTATGAACACATCGCATTTGCTTTGGAAATGAGTCGTTCAGCATATTGGAGATTAGAAACTGGAGCTAATTTTGAGTTAAAAACATTAATAAAAATATGTAAAGTGCTGGATGTTAGTTTGGAAGAGTTTTTTAAAGGAATTGATGTTCCAAACTCCAAAATAAAATAACCGAAGCATCCAAAGTTAAAACCTCATCACCACGAAAAAGGAAGATAATGTTCAAAGCCCTATCATTAATTTGATAGGGCTTTTTTATGCTCCATTGGTTAGGATTATTACAGAATTACCTCTATTTTCGTAACCAAGAAAGTTCTTTGAATTATAGAATCATTGGCAAATCGCACTAATTCCTATTTAAGGAAAATTCATAAAACCTTATAAGTATAAGTACAACGGAAAAGAGTTACAAGACGAGCTGGGGCTTAACATGTACGACTATGGGGCAAGGAATTACGACCCTGCAATTGGTAGATGGATGAATATTGACCCGTTAGCGGAGAAAATGAGGAGATTTAGTCCTTACAACTATGCTTTTAATAATCCTATAAGGTTTATTGACCCAGATGGGATGGCGCCAACGTGGATTGTTGGTACTGATGGAAAAAAAGCTACTTACACAACTAATTCAGATGGTTCTTTAAAATGGAGTGCAAATGCTTCTTATGATACGCAAAGAATTGGAAATTCAATGGCACTTACCGCTGAAGGCTCTTCACAGCTTGCAAATATGTCAAAATCTGACATTAAGGTAAACCTAGAGTTTTGTTCCGAAGCAAAGATTGAAACCAAGTCTGATGGAGTACATACTACTTATGGAGAAACGGTACAAGGTAATCTAAACGAGAGTGATAATTACGGACGAAAAGTTAATGCAGACGGGACTTATGGAATTACAGAAGCTACTACAACTATTTATGAAGGCTCAATAAAAGATGCAGTTAAGGAAGGTTCTGGAAAAAGACTAGAAGGTCTTGGTCTAGATGAAGCAATTGGGGCTATCGCTGGACATGAGGCAGTACACGGAACTAATAAAGCAGAAATCAATAAGGATTTAAAAGCACAACAAACTGGAAAAGTCAGTAAAGATAGAGAAGTTAAACCTGTACAAGTAGAAAAGAAGATAATTGAGCAATCAAAATTACTTAAATTGTAAATTATTATGAGAAAAAATTTTATCGTATTGTTTTTGCTTATTCATATTGCCGTTTCAGGTCAAAAAGCAAAGAATCCCTTTCAAAGAGTTAACGTTCCAGATAGTATCGCATTAAGTTTAGAAAATGCTTACAATACAAAAAATGTTAATGCAGGGAAAAATGTATTCAATTTAATCAATAGAAAAAACTTTAAATTTGTGAATGGAGTTTTTTCTTTTCAGGGTCAGGGTGCGCATTTTTCACGTAGAATTTTTATTTTTAATAATAAAAAAATTTATATTTTTAAAGATGATGGAGCCTCAAATCCAAAAGGTATTCTTAAAGAATATTTAGACGCTGTGGATTATTTAAATCTTAATGACAATCAAATGGTACAATATTTAGAAGCTATTAGTGTTTATTTAAAGGATGAGTTAGGAAATACCTATGGAGATGAGATACAACGGTAATATTATTACTTAATTATTTATGCCATTTTGAAAATCAACAACTATTTATTAACTATCACAGTCAAAACTAAAACAACCTTCGGGTTGTTTTTTTTGTGCTTTTATTGTGCCTAAACATCGAGTTATTTGGCAAGATGCTCCTGCATTTGTTATGAAGTGTCAAAAATAATCGTAATCAAAATTTACGACCCACTTCCTCCCTGTATCGGCTATTTCAATGCTAAATTCCCCGATTTAAACATCAAATTACCTCCCCGTACTAACGTATTATTTACACACTCCAATCAATACCATCGAGGTTTCAATCGAAAACTCCACATTTTTTGAAATCTCACGGAACACTGTCTCACTTTGAAGCAGTAATTAAACCATCAAAAAAAATATTTTTTAAAAAAAAGTGCCCTGCTAATAACGCGATTCTTTTATAATAAATCGTCCCATATAAGGAATTGTTCTTAAAGATGAGGGTGTTACAAATCGTTTTAAATAAAGTAACATTACTAAAAATTGTTCAAATAATAAAAACCTAAAGTTGGAATTATCTAGCATTAGGTTTTGTTTTTTAATATTATTTGCATCCTGTGCATTTATTTTTTAGATTTTGGGTTACTCTCAATTTCCTTTGGTTATCAAAATGGGATTTGTAATGGCTTATATCCAAAGGTTTTCCCGAGAATGTTTCAGCTGGGGTATTACCCTGCAAGGAATATTGTGGACGGATTGTATTGTAAGTAGGAACATCTTCCGCTAAAGCATTTATAAGTTGCTTTCTATCTTCTAAATTACGAGGTAATAAAAACTGGTGTTTGATAATTTTGTTAAAGGCTTCTATTTTAGAATTGGAGAAAGGAATATCTTTTTGAGCAATAAGGTGCTTTATATCTGGATCGGTAGTGCGTAAAAAATTTTGAACCGTTTTGTTTAAATTCTCTACTCCACCATCAGTTACAAGAGTGATAGGGTCTTTGTTTTTGTATTTTAAATAAGCTTCTTGCAATAGCTTTTTAATGGCTTTTGGGCTGGAGCTCTTTTCAACGCTGTAACCCAAAATCATCTTGGAATAATGGTCCATCAGGAAATGAATGTGCTGTTTTTTACCGTCAGATGTTTTTAATATTGTCACATCGGCACACCATATTTCATTAGGTCTCAAACTTTTAAACGAGGAATATTTTATTTTAGGTTGCAAGTGCCTTGGTTTGGCATACCCTAAAAGTTTGGCATATTTGTAAAAAGTGGTCAGACAAAAGGAAATTTCTTTATTTCGTAATGCCAATAAATAAACGGAAGCTTTTGACCAATGTGAATACGTTTTGTTTTCCATATAGTTTTTGATTTGGAAAATTTCCTTTTTTAATAATTGGTGTGGATATTGTTTGATACACCATAAAAAATAAGAAGCATCACATTTGTTAATGACAATTGTTTTGTAATTATGATAAGTGGCTCTCGAAATATTGAAAATCTTTAACGCTGTTGCAATAGGCACAAACTCTTTTGCCTTTTCGATGGCATTGACTATTTTTTCTTTTTGTAACGCCACTTGCTTTTTAGAGCCTTTGACACTGCTCGTGATTTTGTGATAGGTATCTGATAGTTTAAAATAGGTTTCCATAACCTTTTTTGCATTTCTAGATTCTCCCGTTCTTTTTATCAATTCCAACTCTTCTTTTATAAAATGGGCAACTTCGCAGCCTTTATATTTGTTATCAGCTTCCCGTTTCCATCGATATCGATTTGTTTTAGGAATTTGAGCTTTTAAAGTATTGGGTAAGTTGTCAATTAATCCGTTACGGACGTAGTGTTTTACATTGGTGTCCCATGAAACTCGGGTAGCGGAAAAAGGCATATATAAAATTAGTTTGTGGGATAGGTTTTTCTATTATAATTGCTGTTCAAGATTTGAGGAATTAATAGTAATTCAATCCGAAAGTAATTCTTTTAGATCATTTTGATTCAATTAGATCTTGATATTCAAACTAATTGTTTGATTTTATTTCTAGTTGTTATGTATAGTAATTAAACTATATCTTTTTTATTTATTCCGTTATAATTTACAAAATGTTGAGATTTTAATTATTTTTATCGAAAACTTGAAGATAATTTTGCTTATTACTCTTTTATAAATGTATATTTGACTTTTTTTAAGATAAAAAAGAAAGATATTTTATTTTAATCCTAATAATATAAAAAAATAAGAAGCGGGCTTTATAGATGGAATTTGTTTTATATATTTGGGCTTTAATAGATTTATTGTTTTATTAAAAAAATATTGCAAAAAATACAAAATAACAGTTTTTAACGGTAAAATTTACAACATGGCATTAAAGGGGCTTTTTAGAAAAAAAACAGTTCAGGATATTTTAAAACAAGTAGAAAAAAACAATCTGGAAGGGCATGATGCACTAGGAAAACATTTGACTGCCAAAGATTTAACTGCCTTTGGAATTGCAGCAATTGTGGGTGCCGGTATTTTTAGTACCATCGGTAAAGCCAGTTTTGACGGTGGTCCAGCCGTAATATTCCTGTTTTTGTTTACTGCTATTGCCTGTAGTTTTGCTGCTTTTGCTTATGCCGAATTTGCTTCGATGGTTCCGGTTTCCGGTAGTGCTTATACGTATTCTTATGTTGCTTTTGGAGAATTAATTGCCTGGATTATCGGTTGGGCATTGATTATGGAATACTCTGTCGGGAATATTACCGTCGCGATATCCTGGAGTGATTACTTTACGGGACTGCTATCCAGTGGCGGAATTGATTTGCCTCAATGGGTTCAGATGGATTATTTGACCGCTTCCAACGGTTTTAAAGATGCAACTGCTTTGATGGAAGGTGGAAAAACTTTCGAAAATCTTAGTTCCGGCCTGCAAAATGCCTATACGGCCTGGACTACTTCGCCTGTTATTGGTTCTTTCCATTTTGTGGCAGATTTGCCGGCTTTATTGATTATTGTTTTGATTACTGCATTAATTTATCGTGGTATGAAAGAGTCTCGTAATGCGAGTAACATAATGGTTGTCGTAAAATTATGTATTGTTCTTTTGGTTATTGCTGTTGGGATATTTTATGTAGATACTACCAATTGGCATCCTTTTGCACCCAATGGAGTTTCTGGTGTTTTAAAAGGAGTTTCGGCAGTATTCTTTGCCTATATTGGTTTTGATGCCATTTCTACGACTGCCGAAGAATGTAAAGATCCACAACGTGATTTGCCTCGTGGTATGATGTGGGCCATCATTATTTGTACAGTACTTTATATTGCTATTGCGCTAGTACTAACCGGAATGGTCAGTTATAATAGTCTGAATGTTGGTGATCCGTTGGCTTTTGTCTTTGATCAATTGCATCTGAAATGGATGTCGGGAATTATTGCCGTGAGTGCTGTTGTGGCCATGGCGAGTGTGTTGTTGGTTTTTCAAATGGGGCAGCCCCGTATCTGGATGAGTATGAGCCGTGATGGTTTGTTGCCGAAACGTTTTTCAAAAGTGCATCCTAAATTTAAAACGCCTTCCTATGCCACTATTGTTACAGGATTTGTAGTAGCCGTTCCAGCCTTGTTTATGAATTTGACCATGGTTACCGATTTGTGCAGTATTGGAACTTTGTTTGCTTTTGTTTTGGTTTGTGCCGGTGTATTGGCTTTGCAAAACAGAACAGATATTCCGAGAGGAAAATTCAAAACGCCGTATATCAATTCAAAATATATTTTTCCGATATTGATTGTAATAGCTTTGGTATTCTCATTTGGGTATAATAAAGATGCCACCATGGGTTTTATAACCAATAAAACTAAAATCAACGATTCGGAATTTATTATTACCTCATTGAATAAGACTGAAACTCAAAAAGTGTATAATTATTTATTGAGTATTGAAGGAAAAAATAGTACTACCGAAAAATTGGATGTTGAGCATTTGTTAAGTCAATACCAGCAAGATGATGCCAAATATGCTACTGTCGTTGCAGGATTGCCAATACCGGACTCCGTTAAATATGAAAGTGGATTTGATTTGTTCAAACACAAAATACCAATGTGGATTTTCCTGATTGTAATGGTTGGATTATTGGTTTGGTCTTACAAAGAAAATCTGTCGTTAATTCCGCTTTTGGGTTTAATCTGTTGTCTTTATATGATGGCTGAGCTAAGCGTCTGGAACTGGATTTACTTTACGATTTGGCTTATTATAGGTTTGATTATTTACTTTGGTTTCAGCCGTAAAAACAGTAAGCTCAATTTGCAGCAATTATAAAACAAAATCACCTAAAAAAATACCTCTCAATAAATGTTTTTGAGAGGTATTTTTTTGAAATGTATAAATATAAAAAGAATCCGTTGCAGTAAATGCTGTAACGGATTCAAAAGAATTAATAACTGCTGTAAATAAAAAAGATTATGCCGTAAGCGATTCTATTTGTAAAATTTTCAATTCCTCCAAGCAAGATTTCATCATCTGGTAGGTTCTTTCGATATCATTGTCCAGTCCAATAGAAAAACGGATCAAACCATCGGTCAATCCCATTTCGTGTTGTTCCTCCAATGGAATTTCTGATGATGTAGAGGTTCCTGGCGCACTAAACAAGGTTTTGTAAAATCCTAAACTCACGGCAAGATAACCCAAATTGCGGGCCTGCATCAATTCCATTACCGCATTGGCTTTTTCCAATGTGCCCACATCCAATGTCATCATCCCTCCAAAACCGTATTCAGGATTGATCATGCCAGCATATAATTTGTGACTTGGGTGACTTTTTAAACCGGGATATACCGTTTTGATGCCGTCTTTTTCAAAACGTTCGGCAAGATATTGGGCGTTATAGCTGTGTTGTTTCATTCGGATGTGCAAGGTTCGCATGTTTTTCATCACACTGGCCGAGCGTAAACTGTCCATTGTTGGCCCCAGTAGCATGCTTGCACCAGAGTTTACATTTTTTAAACTGTCAATAAATACCCTGGAGGCACAGGTAACTCCTCCCACGGTGTCACTACTTCCGTTGATGTATTTGGTCAAGCTGTGAATCACAATGTCTGCACCCAATCGGGCTGGCGAAACCGAAAGCGGGGAGAACGTATTGTCTACCACCAATGTTAAGTTGTATTTTTTTGCAATTTTAGACAAACCAGCAATATCTGCAACTTCAAGCAATGGATTACTCACCGTTTCGCAATATAAAACTTTGGTTTGTGGCGTAATTGCCGCTTCAACAGCATCCAGTTTAGTGATGTCTACAAAAGTGGTCTGAATGCCCAATCTCGGTGTGAAATTTTTGAGAAAAGCATACGTGCCACCGTAAATCGTTCTACTCGAAACAATGTGATCACCCGAGCCGCACAATTGCAACAGCGTAGGAGTGATGGCGCCCATACCGGAAGCCGATACGTTGGCCGCTTCGGTTCCTTCCATTGCCGCCAATGCTTTGTCCAAATACAAATTACTCGGTGACGAATGGCGGGAATACAAATAGCAACCTTCCATGTTGCCTTCAAAGGTATCAAACATTGTTTTGGCCGAAAGAAATGTATAGGTCGATGAATCTGAAATGGATGGATTGACACCACCAAATTCGCCAAAGTACTGTAAATCCTGAATGTTGTCAGCGGGATTGAAATTTTTCATAGTAAATGTTATTTTTTAGGAGCTATTCCTGCTATTCGCAGTATCTTTTACTTTTTAAAGAAAAAAGTAAAAGGATGCCGCTTTTATCAGGGCTAGGGCTTTTCGATATTAATTCAACTTCAAAATAATGACACTTTAGATTATTAATCAATACTTATATAAAATATTAGATTATAAAACTATTATATATAAATAATGTAAATTTTATTTCTAAATTTGCTTCTAAAATAAGATGGAAGTAGATTTTATTTCATTTCAAAAAAATAAAAAAAATGACACTCGACTCGACCGACAAGAAGCTATTGCATTTGCTGCAAATCGATAGTAAACAAACCACCAAAGAATTGTCCTTAAAACTCAATCTTTCTGTGACAGCTGTATATGAGCGCATCAAAAAACTGGAAAGAGAAGGAATTATAGACAAATATGTGGTTTTGCTCAACCATTCGAAAATTGAAAAAGGATTTGTCGTTTTTTGTCACCTCAAACTCATTCAGCACACCGTTGAATTTATTTCCAAATTTGAAAGTGAAGTGATTCAACTCAAAGAAGTGCTGGAATGCCATCATGTCAGCGGTGATTACGATTATATCCTGAAAGTGGTTGTAAAAGACATGGAAGCCTATCGCGAATTTTTGGTGACCAAATTGACAACCTTGGAGCATATTGGCAGTACACATAGTACCTTTATGATTAGTGAAGTAAAGTACACCACTGTTGTGGAGGTTTAGCGGAATCAATGTTGTTTACTACTGAAACAATCAAAAGCATTTAAAGTGTCAAATTGAGCGTAGTCGAGATGAACCGCTGAGTCTCGACTGCGCTCGACTTGACAAAAGCCTTAATTAAATAATAGTAGCAAACCGTAAACCAAACCCAAAAAGTTAATAAACAGAAAAGCCGTTCTGAAACAATGTCAGAACGACTTTTTTTGCTAAAAGATTCTATAAATAAAAGAATATGAATCTATTTTTTAATTATTTTTTGCATGGTTTCATTTCCGTTTTCTAATCGGATGGTTACAAAATAGAGACCAACACTCAAACGACTTACATCAATGCTTCCTCCATTTAATTTTCCTTCCTGCACAATACTTCCCTGAGCCGAAATGATGCTGTAATTGCTTAAAGGACTTGTTGAACTAATTTGCAACGTCTCATTTACAGGATTCGGATACAAACGGATAAGATAAGTATCTTCTTGTGGGGTTGCTACTGATTTGGAATCCATTTTGGCGGTAGTTACACCCCAAGTGTAGGAGTATCCATTGGTTTTATTCAATAAATCAGGCGTCTGATTTGCAGCACCACTTGACCCGTTATTGAAAATTATATTTACAGATGTTGGGCCTGTTATTGTATATTTATAAAAACCATTTGTGTCTGCGGTCATTGTTACACCTGGCCAAGTAGTATTTGTAGCACTTCCTGCCGGTACAGCATTCCAATAATGTAATTTAGGAGCAGTCGTCCAGCTGGTTGGGGGTTTAAAATAAACGGTAAGAGTTGTGGCGGCACTGAAATTATAAATCTCAGTTTTAATTGCTGATGAAACTCCGGCTGTATTTTTTACAAACGCTTTTAAAGTAGTATTAGCAGTAAAAGCAAATGATTTTGTTCCAATTGCTGAAGTCGAAGCTGTTGTTGGAGTTGTTCCGTCTAAAGTGTAATAAATAGTAGAGGTGCTTTCGTTGGCTGTCAAAACAACATTTACAGTTGTTCCGGTTGTAAAGGTACCTCCAGGTTTTGAATTTGTGAAATCTGGAACAATAACAGGACATCTGTTAGCTGGTTCGGCGCTTAACCAAGCCGAATCATAATATTTAATTCCGGCTGAGGCTGTTAAATCTGCAGTTTTCAGATTTCCGTCATTAAATAATAAATTCGTAGCGCTTACGGTCGATGGAAAAGTATATTTATACCAACCTCCGCAATCTTGCGTCATCGCAATTCCCGGATACGTTACGGCTGGGGCAGTTCCAGTTGGCGACCAATAATAGACTTTCACAGTAGTGCTCCAGTTTGTTGGCTTTTTAAAATAAACCGTAAAGGTGCTTGGAGTATTGAATGTATAAGTCTCTGTTTTAATTGCAGAACTAACTCCAGCTGTGTTTTTTACAAACGCTTTTAAAGTTGTATTAGCAGTAAAAGCAAATGATTTTGTTCCAATTGCTGTTGAAGAAGCTATCGTAGGTGTTGTGCCGTCTAAAGTGTAATAAATTGTAGAGGTGCTTTCGTTGGCCGTTACTATGACATTTACAGTTGTTCCAGTGGTGAAAGTTCCTCCAGCCTGCGAGTTTGTAAAATCGGGAGCAACAATTGGGCATCTGTTTGTAGGTTCGGCACTTAGCCAGGCAGAATCATAATATTTAATTCCGGATGTAGTATTTAAGTCGGCTGTTTTTAGCGTTCCATCGTTAAATAATAAATTGGACGCAGTGACTGTCGTTGGGAAAGTATATTTGTACCAATCCCCGCAATCTTTTGTCATTGCTACTCCAGGATAGGTTACAACAGGAGCAGTTCCTGTTGGTGACCAATAATATATTTTTACAGCAGCATTCCAGTTGGCTGGTTTTTTAAAATAAACTGTGAATTCAGGAATTGCTCCAATGGTATATACTTTTGTTATAATTTCTGATGAGTTTCCATCTTTGTCTACAGCAAATGCTTTAATTGTTGTCGTTTGTGCTATAGTAATTGTTTTGGTAGATTCCACGAAACTTGATGAAAGAGTAGGAGTAGATCCATCTGTAGTATAATACAATTTTGGTTTTGGATCTGTGCTGTCTGTGGCCGTAACTGTTACATCTAAAGCTGTTGTGGAGTTAGTGGCATCTGGTGTAAATGCAACTTTTGGAGCTACATCCAAATTTTTTCCAACCCACACATGTTGAATTTTAGATTTAGCTACGTTTCCTTTTTTATCAGTCACTTCCACGTAATAATCCAATAGTTTTTCAGATATTCCTGCAATTTCGGCATAGTATTGACTGGCAATGACATCCGGTAGCATGTATAAATCGGCTTGAGGACTATTGGTGAAATTTCCTTTTGGGAAGACTCTTTCGGTCATTGGTAGCGATACCCATGTTCCAACTTCACTACCGCCAGCATAAGTTTCGTTTTGATTCGAACCCATAGTGTTCTTTCCGTCAACATCAACGCGGTATTTTAATTCTGATTTTTGAATACCACTCACATCGTAAGCAAAAGTATATACTGTAAAATCGGCTGAATTTAAAAACTCTTTATACGCATAAGGGGCGCCATATCCTTTTTCACCTGGATTATAAGGCCAACGTTGCGGAATGAAAACGGAGGGTTTTGTTGCATCTACACCAGGATGAGCATCCAGAGTAGGTTTTGCAAACTGTACACAACGGTTTACGGCAAGTGTCGTTTTTATTTCTAAATCTTCGGCCAGACCATAATAGGCATTTCCGCTGTCATAACCAGCCATCAAAAAATGCCAGGCTTTTTCAGCAGGGCTAACTGCGGCAGTTGGGTTTACAATTTCGCTCATTCTAAGATTGTTGCCTTCCAATTGCTCGGCCATGATGGCGTGGTTTTCACCTGCTGTGGTTATGGCTTGGTTCATCATGTCTTCTGTCCAGCCATTTGGATTGAATTTTTTGGTAACAGGATCAAAAAAGGGCCATAACCAGTTGGTAAATTGTGGATGCCCAAAATCACCATCAGCATTTACCCAAGCACCATCTTCTACATGGACTACTTCTGATTCGGGAACTGGATTGTCTTGTAAATATTGAGGTATTGTGGTTGGGATATTCCCATTAGCAGCCGATGCGTGTGAAAATCCTGTTACCGACTCATTGTAATAGGAAGAGCCACCACCCCATGCATTGTCTCCATCGTGAGCAAATAATACCAAAGGAGGCCTTGGAGATGTTGCCGCTTTGGCAACTATAGGAGCTATTAAAGAAGTGCCTATTGCGGCATATCCATCTTCGTAACTTTCATAATCGGCCATAGGCACCACAGTGATTTTGTATTCTTGTGCCGTTTCCGGATCAACATATTTTGCTTTATACGGAAGATACGAATACGGAACAGCAAACTGACCGCCACGAGCGTCTTTTTGAGCTGAAAACCAGGTGTTTCCTTTTGTATCTACCTGATCTGCTTTGTTGGGAACATCACACATAGTTCCGCCAGAGCCATATCTTACCGGATAATCGGATAAAGTTCGGGATAGATGACTGTTGGCTATCACCGACCATTCAATACCACATTCGGTTAACGTTTTTATAATTCTTTCAGAAAAAGCACATTCTGCAGGCCAATATCCTTTAGAATCGTGTGATCCAAATAATTGTGCTGA